>NZ_JBITBY010000007.1:272703-483813 GCF_044452665.1 Kitasatospora sp. NPDC051853
TAGGAGAACACCATGAGCGAGATCACCACCAACGAGCTGGCCCGCGTCGACGCGATCGTCGAGGCGCTGGAGGGTCTGGACGCCACCGAGTACGGCACCGAGGCGCTGTCGGCTCCGCAGGCCGCCAACTCCGACGTCCCGAACTGGATGTAACGAGCCGTCGAAGGGGGCGTGGGAGCGCAAGGACGCTCCCGCGCCCCCTCGGGCTTTTCCGAGACCGATCGAACAGTGAGAGGGAGGTGCGTACGGTGACGGTCGCACCGAAGGACCACCCGGTGGTGGCGCGGTTCGCCGAAATGCGCCGCGCCGCGGCCGGCCGATACGGCCCGAATTCACAGGCCGTGATTTTCCTGCTCTACGAAGAGCTGCTTTCCATGCTGACGCTCCTGGCCGCCGAGCAGCCGTCGGCAGTGCTGTCGGCACGGGTCGGGGAACTCGTCCCCGACATCCAGCGGCGCTTCGACTCCGGCGGCATGACGGCGCCGGCGCGCAAGGTGCAGCGGACGGTGTCCACGAACCCGACGGTCATCGAGTTCGACCGTCCGACCTTCGAGAAGTACTACCGGCATCCGCTGGAGCGGATGGGCCGGCATGCCGTGCGGATGGTCGACCGCCTCCAGATGGCGGCCGAGCTCCGCCCGGGCGCGTCCTACCTGTACGTGGTGGACGACGACGGCGAGTTGTGGGTGTGGCCGCAGCCGCACGACCTGGCGGAGGTCATGTTCACCCGGGTCCAGGAGCGCTCGCGTGAGGTGACCAGGGTCGTCCACCCCATGCTGGTCCCCGAGCGTCTGCGGGCCAGGGCCGCCGGGGAGTTGGTGGTCGTCGGGTCGCCGGAACGCCTCCTGGCCGTGGCCAATCTCAAATCGGGCCACTTCCGGCCGACCCGGGAGTGCGCCGTCGAGCTCCGGCGGGCGGTGGAGCGGACCATCGCCCCGCACGACCCCGCCGACATCACCGTGTTCACCATGCCGGCGCCGGGCCGGCCCGACGAGAGGGCGTGAACCGTTCATGCACCAGGCGATACCGGCCACCCCGGCCGACCTGCTGGAGGACCTCCACATCGGGGTCGAGCACGAGTGCAAGTGGGCACTGCCCGGAGACGGGGCCGAGGACCCGGCGGCCTTCGTGGAAGCCGTGCTCTTCGACGGCTTCGTCACACCGACGGCCGCCCCTCGGGACTACCTGCAGTCGTCGCTGTACCTGGACGACGCCCGGGGCTCCCTGGCCGCGGCAGGGCACTCACTGAGCGTCGTCGTCAACAGCGGCAGTGCCGGCCGGACCTGCGTGGTGGTGTTCAAGCAGGCGGTGCACCGGCGGGGCTGGCGCGACGGGCTGGAGCTGCGCCAGCGGGTGCCGCACCGCCACGTCGGTGCCAGGCTCGAGGATCCGGCGACCCTGCCGGTGGCCCACGCCAAGAGCTTGGGCCTGCTCACCGGCGAGCTGCGACCGGCCGGCACCGCCGTCCAGCGGCGCTACAAGTGCTTCGGCCGCACCGCCGCGGGCACGGAGGTCGTGGGCAACCTCGACCAGGTCGACTTCGGCGACCCCGGCGGCCCCCGCACGCGCTCCTGGCAGTACCGGTGCCTGGAGATCGAGGTCAACTCCCCGCAGCCCGCCGCACTGGCCGACCTGGGGCGGCTCGCCGACCGGATGGACCGACGGCTCGGCGTCCCCCGGGACCGCACCAGCAAGTCCCAGCTGGCCTGGGCCGCCTCGCACGGCGGGGGCACCCGTGTCTGAGGCGACCGGGCAGCGGCTCGGCCGGGAGTTCGGCCTGATCCTGGCCGGCCGGTCCCTGTCCGGGCTCGGCGGGTACGTCCAGTACCTGGCGATCCCGCTGTGGATCCGCCAGTCCACCGGCTCCACCAGCGCCGGGCTGATGGCCTTCGCCGCACTGTTCCTCACCCAGATCGTCTTCACCCCGGTCGCCGGGGTGATCGCCGACCGGTTCGACCCGCGGCGCGTCGTCATCGCCGCCGACCTCGGCGGATTCCTGGTCGCCGGGTCCCTGGCGACCACCGTCGGCAGTGACCACCTGGGCTGGGTCTACCCGCACCTGATCGCCCAGAACGTCCTGTCCGCGCTGGCCCTGCCGGCGTTCATGAGCCTGCTGCCCGACGTGGTCCCCGCCAACCGCCTGCTGGCGGCCAACTCCCTGGTCACCGCCTCCGGCAACGGGGCCGTCCTGCTCGGCCCCCTGCTGGGCACCGCGCTGCTCGCCCACAGCTCGATCGCCACCGTGGTGTGGCTCAACGCGGCGACCTTCCTGGTGGCCGCCGTGTGCATGGCTCCCCGCCGGGGCAGCAGCCCCCGCCCTCCCCGCAGCACGGCGGCCGCCGGTGGCTGGAGCGACGTGCGGGAAGGGATCGGCGCCGTACGGACCGACCCGGTCCTGCGCTGGACCATGGCGGCGGAGGCGCCCTGGTACCTCTTCTTCGGCGCGGCGACCGAACTGGTCCTCCTGCACTTCGGAGCGGCCCCCGCGACCGGAGCCCCGGGCCTGTTCGGGCTCGGCGCCGGGGCCGGCTGCCTCGTGGTGACCCTCGCGCTGGCCCGGGTACGCCGCGACCCGGCCCCGGCGGTGCTGTTCCGGGCCGCCGTCCTGGTGACCGCCCCCGTGGCCCTCGCCGCCGCCTGGAGCGCGGGCTCCGCGAACGCCGGCGCCTTCGTCGTCGTCACCGGTGTCCTGCTGGGTGTCCACGGCTACCTGACCACGGTCGGCCCCTCGATGCAGTGCCAGCAACGCGCCGAGCCCGGCTACCGGGGCCGGGTCACGGCCGTACGCCGCACCTGGAAGGCGCTCTGGCAGTTCGCCGGCGTCGCCGCGGCGGGACTGGCCGCCCACTGGATCCCGCCGCTGACCGTGGTGGCCGCCGGAGGCGTCCTGGCGACCGCCACCGCCGCTCCCTGGGCCTGGCGGGCGCTGCGGGCCGACACCCGCCCACCCGCACCCGCCGAGGCCGGCACACCGGTGGAGCCGGCCGCCGGACCGGTCCGGGAGCCCGCCCGATGACCGCGCGGCGCCCCGGCGGTGCCCGCCTCGTCGTACTCCCCGCCGGGCACCGTGACGACGGCCCGTCCCGGGCCGGGTTCGCCGCACTGCTCGCCGCCGTGCTCGGTGACCCGCGCTGCGGCGGTGCCGCGAGGCGTGCCGCGGTCGCCGGGTGGATCACCCGGCACCGCCTGACCGCGCGGACCTCGGAGTTCGCCTACTGGGCGCCCGACCCGGCCGGCCCTCGCACGGCCTTCGACGACCTCCGGCAGGCCCGCCTGCCGGCGGGGGCCGCAGGCCGGTCGATCCTCGACGACCTGCGGGCGCGGCAGGGCGCCGCCGTCGACCGGCACGGGGCACCACCGCTGGCGATGCTCAACCACCTGGTGGAACGTGCCGCCCGGAGCGAGCCCCTCACCGACCCGGGCGGCACCCGGGAAACGCTCGCCGCCATCACGGTCGCCGACCTGAACGACGCGATCGAGACCCTCGTCCCCCGGGCCCGGGTCCACCACGACCACCCCGGCACCGAGGTCGAGGACGAGGACGGGAACGGGGCGGACCAGGCCTCGGCCACCCACTGGCGCGGGGCCCTCGAGATCGCCCTCCAGCCGGAGTGCGACGCCCGTGTCGCCGTCCGGCTCCCGGTCCGCACCCCGGAGCCGGGCCTGCTTCCGCTCCTGGTCGAACTGCTCGGCAACGGCCCCAACGGCCGCCTGCACCGGGCACTGCGCCACCGCCACCACCTGGCGTACGGCTTCACCGCCTCCTGTTGGCAGGACGCCGGCTCCTCCTCGATCGGCGCCACCGCCACCGTCGCTCCGCAGGACGCCGCAACCGCCCTGCGGGTCCTGGCCCACACCCTGCGCACCCTCGCCGACGGAGCCGGCCCGGACGAGACACGGCTCGCCCACAGCCGCCACCGGGCCGAGCACCTCAACGCGCTCGACGGCCCCTTCGGCACGGTCGACGACCTACGGCGCCGGGCCGTCGGCGAACCGACGGTCCGTCAACACCTGTCCGCCCTGGCACGGTTCGACGAGATCCCCGGCCTCGCCTTCCTGCCGCACCCGCCCGCGGCCGCGGCCGTGGGCCCCTTCACCCCCGAACACCGCGACCAACTCGCCCGCGCCTACCAGGAGATCCGGTGACCTCCTCCGAAACCACCGCCGCACAGGTGCACCACTTCAGCACCGGAAACCTCCGGGTGAGGCTGGAGACGCTCCCGTGGGCCGGCTCCTTCGGCGCAGCCCTGGTGGTCGGCTGCGGATCCCGCGACGACCTCCCCGGTCTCGAAGGCACCGCCCACATGGCCGAACACCTCAACGTCCTCGGCGGACCGGCCCCCGGCCCGCCCACGCTGCCCGTGCTCGCCGTCACCGAGATCGACCGCACCGTCTACCGCACCACCGGGGACCCCCTCGACGGCCTCGCCGCCATCCGCCACCTGGTGGACCTGACCAACGGTCACCGGACCCGCACCACTCCCCGGGTGTTCGAGGGAGAACGCCACGCCGTGCTCCTGGAGACCCGTCGCATGGACCACCGGCCCGTCCAGCGACTCGGTCCGCTCATCGCCGCGGCCGCCGCCGACGAACCGGGCCTGGACGCCATCGCCCGCACCACGACACGGTCCGTCTCACGCATCACCCAGGCCGACGTCCACGCCCTCGTCCACGGCCACTACCCGCGCAGCCCGTCCCAGCTCTTCGTCGCGGGCCCGCCCGCCCTCCACGCGGTCGTCGAAGAACTCCTCGCGAGCCACCGGGGCACCGCCCCCGTGGCCGAGGCACACCCGGTCGCCGCGCCGCGGCCGGTGCCCGACGACGCACCCGTCCTGACCGGCCTCAACGACCTGACCGCCGTCACCCTGCTGCGCCCGCGCGCACCCGGCACCGCGCTCGACGCCCTGGTCCATCCGTACGGCCCGATCCTCACCCCCGGTGGCGCTGCCCGTCCGCGCCCCCTGGGCCGCACCACCATCGCCGGCCGTGGCCGGCAGGTGGACATCGTGCTCTGGGACACCCGGGCCGAGGACGTCACCGCGGCACTCGAGCGCTCGCTGCCCGCCGTCGCCGCGGACTGGCACGCCCTCACGCGGGAGACCGTCACCCGCCTGGAGACCGCGGCCGCCCAGGCCGAACGCCGCGACCGGGCCGCCACACCCGCCGCCCGGGTGCGCGCCGCCGCCGACCGGCACACCTTCGCCCACCGATCCGCCACCACCGCCCGGCTGGCCCTGTGGCGGATCACCCGAGGCGTCCCGCACCTGCTGGCCGAGCACCTGCTGGCCGGGAACCCGCTGTCGCCGGCCCCCGCCTGACGGCCGGGCCCGCTCTCCTCCCTTCCTCACCCCGTCCGACGACAAGACCCCAGGAGCACCCGTGCCCGGCGAGAACCTGACCCGTGACGAGGCCCGCGAGCGGGCCCGGTTGTTGACCGTGGACGGCTACCGGGTCGCCCTCGACCTGCGCTCGGCGACCGACCCCGAAGCAGGCACCTTCCGCTCCACGACCACGCTGCGCTTCCGCTGCGCCGAGCCGGGCGCCGGCACCTTCGTCGACCTGATCGCCCCCACCGTCGAATCGGTCACCCTCAACGGCCTCGCGCTCGACCCGGCCGTGGTGTTCGACGGCTCCCGCATCACCCTCGACCAACTGGCCGCGACCAACGTGCTGGTCGTCGAGGCGCACTGCGCCTACGTCCACACCGGCGAGGGGATGCACCGCTTCACCGACCCCCAGGACGGTCAGGTCTACCTCTACACCCACCACGAACCCGCCGGTGCCCGCCGGGTCTTCGCCGCTTTCGAACAGCCCGACCTGAAGAGCCCGTTCACCTTCTCCGTGACCGCCCCCGCCCACTGGACCGTCCTCGGCAACCAGGCCCGGGCCGGCACGACGACCACGCCCGACGGCACGACCCGGCACTTCGCGCCGACCGCGCCGCTGCCCAGCTACGCCACCGTGGTCACGGCGGGCCCCTACCACGCGGTGACCGACCACCACGGGTACGCCCTGGCCGACGGCACCGTCCTGGACGTACCCCTGTCCGTGCTCTGCCGGGCCTCGCTGGCCCGGCACCTCGACGCGGCCGAGATCCTCACCGTCACCAAGCAAGGCCTCGACTTCTTCCACGAGCGGTTCGGGTACCCCTACCCCTACGGCAAGTACGACCAGTGCTTCGTGCCCGGCTTCCACGTCGCCGCGATGGAGAACCCCGGCTGCGTCACCCTCCGGGACGAGTTCGTCTTCCGCACCGCGGTGACCGAGGCCGCCCACGAGGGCCGCAGCAATGTCATCCTCCACGAGATGGCCCACATGTGGTTCGGCAACCTGGTCACCATGCGCTGGTGGGACGACCTGTGGCTGAAGGAGTCCTTCGCCGACTACGCGGCCACCCTCTGCCAGGCAGAGGCCACCCGGCACACCAACGCCTGGTCCACCTTCGCCAACCACCGCAAGGCGTGGGCCTACCGGGCCGACCAACTGCCCTCCACCCACCCCGTCACCGCCGAGGTCCGCGACCTGCGCGACGCCACGCTCAATTTCGACGGCATCACCTACGCCAAGGGCGCGGCCGTCCTCAAACAACTCGTCGCGCACATCGGCACGGACGCCTTCTCGGAGGCCCTGCGCCGCTACTTCGGGGCCCACGCCCACC
This sequence comes from Kitasatospora sp. NPDC051853, assembly GCF_044452665.1. NCBI lineage: Bacteria > Bacillati > Actinomycetota > Actinomycetes > Kitasatosporales > Streptomycetaceae > Kitasatospora > Kitasatospora sp. NPDC051853. The sequence continues at coordinate 279,362 of NZ_JBITBY010000007.1, forward strand.
GGAACGCCGGCTTCGCCGACCTGCTGTCGGCCCTGGAGCACGCCTCCGGCCGCGAGTTGGGCCCCTGGGCCGACGCCTGGCTGCGCACCGCCGGCGTCGACGTCCTGTCACCCCGTCTCGCCGACCGCGACGGCACGCTCACCGAACTGACGGTCGTTCAGGAGAACCCCGGGACACACCCGAGGCCGCGCCCCCACCGCACCGCCGTCGGGCTCTACGGGCACACCCCGCACGGCACGCTCGAACGCTACGCCCGCCGCGAGATCGACCTCACCGACGCGCACACCTCCGTCCCCGAGCTGACCGGAGGCCCGGTCCCCGCGCTCGTCCTCGTCAACGACGACGACCTCACCTACTGCAAGACCCGGTTCGACCCCCGCTCCCTGGCCACGGTGCGAGAGCACCTCGGCGACATGCCCGACGCCCTCGCGCGCGCCCAGACGTGGTCGGCGCTCTGGAACATGACCCGGGATGCCCTCCTGCCCGCCCAGGACTACCTCGCCCTCGTCCGGCGGTTCGCCGGGCGGGAGAGCGATCCCGCGGTCGTGCAGACGCTGCACGCCAACGCCGCCACCGCCCTGCACCACTACGTCCCGCCCCGACGACGCCCCGCCGAGCGCGCCGCCCTCGCGGACCAGGCGCTCCGCCACCTGTCGGCGGCCCAGCCCGGGGCCGGGCACCCGACCCTGTGGGCGCACTTCCTCGTGAGCAACGCCGGCGCCTCCCGTCCGGGCCTGTTGAGCGGCCTGCTGGCCGGCACCTCGGCCCTGGACGGCCTGCACGTCGACCAGGAGCTCCGCTGGGCCCTGCTGTTCGCCCTCACGGCGCACGGTGCCGCCGGCGAAGAGGCCGTCGAGGCCGAGCACGCCCGTGACGACACCGCAGCCGGTGCCCGCCACCGGGCACGCTGCCTCGCGGCCCGCCCCACGGCCGCGGCCAAGGCAGAGGCCTGGACCGCCGTCACCCGCCACGACCCCCTGCCGCTCCCACTCCTCGAAGCCACCATCAGCGGCTTCGCCCACCCCGACCACCACGCACTCCTGGCGCCCTACACCGACCGCTACTTCGCGGCGCTCGAAACGATCTGGTCCACCCACCCGGCCAAGGCCGCCACCACCTTCACCCGCGGTCTCTTCCCCAGCCACCAGGACCCCCGCAGCACGCTCCGCACCACCGCCGACTGGCTCTCCGGCCGACCGGACGCGGCGGCCCCGCTGCGGCGCCTGGTCGAGGAGGCCCACCACGACCTCACCCGAGCGCACCTCGCCCGGGCCGCCCACGGGACCGTTACCTGACGAATTGACCCTTTTGTCCCCCGTCGCCTTCCTGCCAGGCCACTTGGTGAGGAAGCCGCCGCCTCCCCGGGGCGGCCCCACCCCACAAGACTGATCTCACCCGGAACGAGAAGAGATCAGGAGTCCGACATGTCCGAGACCACCGCCCCCGCGCTCACCCCCCGTGAGAAGCAGATCCTCGCCCTCCTCGCCGACGGCAGCACCTACTGGGGCATCGCCCGGCAGCTCGGCATCAGCCGCCACACCGTCGACACCCATCTGCGGCACCTCCGCCACAAGACCCGCACCAGCAACCGCACCCAGCTCGCGGTCCTCGCCCTCCAGCACGGCTACCTCAGCTGAACCGAGCAGATGACCGGCGGCCCCCGGAAGGGGCGCCCGCCACGGGCAGCGGGCCGGCCCCGGCCCGACGGAGTCCGCCGGAACGTCAGGCGTACTGCGCCGCGAGGGCGGGCGGCATCGGGGCGTGGCGGAGGTAGGTGCGGGAGAAGGTGCCGGTGCCGTGGGAGAGGGAGCGGAGGTCGATGGGGTAGCGGCTGAGTTCGAGTTCGGGGACCTCGGCGCGGACCAGGCTGAGGCCGGGGCCGCCGGGTTCGGTGCCGAGGACGTGGCCGCGGCGGGCGGAGAGGTCGCCGAGGACCGCGCCCTGGTACTCGTCGGGGAGCAGGACCCGGACTTCGTCGACCGGTTCGAGCAGCTGCACGCTGCCGTGCTCCGCGGCCTCCTTGAGGGCGAGGGCGGCGGCGGTCTGGAAGGCGGCGTCGGAGGAGTCGACGGAGTGCGCCTTGCCGTCGGTGAGGGTGACCCGGACGCCGACCACGGGGTGGTCGCCGCGCAGGCCGTGGGCCAGCTGGGTCCGGACGCCCTTCTCCACGGAGGGGATGAAGTTGCGCGGGACGGCCCCGCCGACCACGTGGTCGACGAACTCGACGTCCTCGCCCGGCAGCGGATCCACCGTCAGGTCGCAGACCGCGAACTGCCCGTGGCCGCCGGACTGCTTGACGTGCCGGCCGTGGCCGCTGCTGCTGCTCGCGAAGGTCTCGCGGAGTGCGACCTCGTACGGGACGGTGTCCACGGTGACCCCGTGGCGGGAGCGCAGGCGGTCGAGGACGACGGCCTGGTGGGCCTCGCCGGTGCACCAGAGCACCAGTTGGTGGGTGTCGGGGTTCTGTTCGACCCGCAGGGCCGGGTCCTGGGCGGTGAGTTTGGCGAGGCTCTGGGAGAGGCGGTCCTCGTCGGCCTTGCTGTGGGCCCGGACGGCCACCGGAAGCAGGGCCTCGGGGTGGGGCCAGCCGGGGAGCGGGGTGCCGCCGAGGGTGTCGCCGGTGCGGGCCCGGGCGAGTTTGGCGAGGCAGACCAGGTCGCCGGGCAGGGCCTGCGGGACGGGGCGCTGGCGGGCGCCGAAGGGGCTGGTGAGGGCGGTGACGCGCTCGTCGGGGCCGTCGGGCAGGTGGAGGGCGGTGTCGGGGCGCAGGGTGCCGGACCAGACCCGGGCCAGGCTGAGCCGGCCGACGTACTGGTCCTCGCCGGTCTGGATCACCTGGGCGGTGACGGGGGCGTCCGGGTCGCAGGGCGGGCGGTCGTCGGTGCGTTCGGTGGGGGCGGGCAGCACGGTGACGATCAGGTCGAGCAGTTCGGCGGCGCCCAGCGGGGCGGCGGTGCAGAGCAGCGGGTGGACGGCGTCGGCCCGCACCTCGCGGCGCAGGGCCTCGGTGAGCGAGGCGGGGTCGAGCTCCTCGCCGGCGGCCCAGCGCTCCAGCAGGGCGTCGTCCTCGCCGGCGATGGCCTCCACCAGGGCGCCGCGGGCGGCCGGGTCGGGGGCGGGGGGCTCGCCGTAGGTCCGGCCGGTGAGCAGGTCGACGGAGCCGGTGAGGCGGCCGTCGGCGAAGCGGGGGTGGAAGAGCGGGAGCACGGTCTCGGGGTGGCCGTCGCCGAAGGCCTCCTGACAGGCCGTCACGGCCTCGGGGCCGTGCACGTGGGTGAGGGCGACGGCGGTGGGCAGGCCGGCGGCGCGGCACTCGCGCCAGAGGGCGAGCACGGCGGGGCCGACCTGGTCGGTGGCGGAGACCACCAGGACGGCGGCCTCGGCGGCGTGCATCCCGGCGTACCGCTGGCCGGCGAAGTCGGCGTAGCCGGGGGTGTCCAGCAGGTTGACCTTGTGGCCCTCCCAGGGGAGGGGGAGCAGCGAGAGCTGGACGGAGCGCTGCTGGTGGTGCTCGATCTCCTCGTGGTCCGAGGCGGTGGTGCCCTCGGTGACCGAGCCGGCCCGGGTGAGGACGCCGGCGGTGAGGGCGAGGGTCTCGGCGAGGGTGGTCTTCCCGGCCCCTGCGGCGCCGACGAGCACGACGTTGCGCAGCCGGGCCGGATCTTCGACCGGTACGGGAGGAGGGGTGGTCCGATCGGTCATGGCGCACCTGCGATCACGGTGGGTGTGCCGTCAACTGCCCTGGGTGGCCGCGCGTTGGGCCGGATGGCGCTCGCGGGCGTGGGGCGGCGAGGGGTGCGAGCGGCGTGGATACCATTGTCCGGCCGGGCGGGCCGATCCGCTCGGCCGCCCGCCGTCCTCTGGGCGGGGGTGGGTTTCGGAAGATCGGGGCGGTCCGGAAGGCCATGCTCAACAAGTACGCACGTGCCTTCTTCACACGTGTCCTGACGCCGTTCGCCGCGATGCTGCTCCGCTGGGGCGTGAGCCCGGACGCCGTGACGCTGATCGGGACGGCCGGTTCGGTCGCCGGTGCGCTGGTGTTCTTCCCGCGTGGGGAGTTCTTCTGGGGCACGATCACCATCACCCTCTTCATCTTCTCCGACCTGGTGGACGGGAACATGGCCCGCCAGGCCAACTCCTCCAGCCGCTGGGGCGCCTTCCTGGACTCCACCCTGGACCGGGTCGCCGACGCGGCGATCTTCGGCGGGCTGGCGCTCTGGTACTCGGGGCACGGGGACAGCAACGTGCTGTGCGCCGTGGCGGTCTTCTGCCTGGCGAGCGGTCAGGTGGTCTCGTACACCAAGGCGCGCGGCGAGAGCCTGGGCTTCCCGGTGAACGTCAACGGGCTGGTGGAGCGGGCCGAGCGGCTGGTGATCACGCTGGTCGCGGCCGGGGTCACCGGTCTCGGCACCTTCGGGGTGCCGTACCTGGAGTGGCTGCTGCCGACGGCGCTCTGGGTGGTGGCCGTGGGGAGCCTGGTGACGGTGTTCCAGCGGATGCTGACGGTGCGTCGGGAGGCGCGCGAGGCGGACGCGGCGGCGGAGGCGACGGCGTGAAGATCAGCAAGGAGGGGCTGACCGACGGGGCGTACGCGCTGGGCTGGGCGGCGCTCAAGCACCTGCCCGAGCCGGTGGCGCGCGGGCTCTTCGACCAGCTGGCCGACTTCACCTGGCGGCGCCGGGGCAAGGGCGTGCTGCGGCTGGAGGCCAACCTGCGCCGGGTCCGGCCCGAGCTGGACGAGGCCGGCATCCGGGCGCTGTCCCGGGCCGGGATGCGTTCCTACCTGCGGTACTGGAAGGAGTCCTTCCGGCTGCCGGTGTACTCCACCGCGCGCCTCGCCGAGGACTGCCAGGTCAAGGGCCGGGAGCGGCTGGACGAGGCGATCGCCGCCGGGCGCGGCGCCGTGGTGGCGCTGCCGCACATGGGCAACTGGGACCTGGCCGGGGCCTGGGTGGCCGCCGTCGCCGGGCACCCGTTCACCACGGTGGCCGAGCGGCTCAAGCCGGAGTCGCTGTTCGACCGCTTCGTGGCCTACCGCGAGGGGCTCGGCATGGAGGTGCTGCCGCTGACGGGCGGTCAGGTCTCGGTGATCGGGACGCTGGCGCGCCGGCTGCGCGCGGGGAAGCTGGTCTGCCTGGTGGGCGACCGCGACCTCTCCGAGGCGGGCCTGCCGGTGGACTTCTTCGGCGAGACCACCAGGATGCCGGCCGGTCCGGCCGCCCTGGCGCTGCGCACCGGGGCCGCGCTGTTCCCGGTGACGCTCTGGTACGACGGCACGGTGATGCGCGGCGAGATCCACCCCGAGGTGCTGCCCCCCGAGGAGGGCGACCAGAAGGAGCGGACCTCGGCGATGACCCAGACCATGGCGGACATCTGGGCCGAGGGCATCCGGGAGCACCCGGAGGACTGGCACATGCTGCAGCGCTTCTGGCTGGCCGATCTGGAGGTCAAGCGGTGAGGATCGGGATCGTCTGCCCGTACGACTGGGACGTGCCGGGCGGGGTGCAGTTCCACATCCGCGACCTGGCCGAGCACCTGATCGGCCTCGGCCACCAGGTCTCGGTGCTGGCCCCGGCCGAGGACGAGTCGGCGCTGCCGCCGTACGTGGTCTCGGCCGGCCGGGCCGTCGCGGTGCCGTACAACGGCTCGGTGGCCCGGCTGAGCTTCGGCATCCTGTCCGCCGCCCGGGTGCGGCGCTGGCTGAACGACGGCCACTTCGACATCCTGCACGTCCACGAGCCGGCCTCGCCCAGCCTGTCGATGCTGGCCGCCTGGTCCGCCTCCGGGCCGATGGTCGGCACCTTCCACACCTCCAACCCGCGCTCGCGGGCGATGATCGCGGCCTCGCCGATCCTGCAGCCCGGCCTGGAGAAGATGAGCGCCCGGATCGCGGTCAGCGAGTACGCCCGCCGCACCCTGGTCGAGCACCTGGGCGGCGACGCGGTGGTGATCCCGAACGGGGTGGACGTCGGCTTCTTCGCCGGGGCCGAGCCGGACCCGCGCTGGACCGGCACGGTGGCCGCGCCCACCATCGGCTTCATCGGCCGGATCAACGAGCCCCGCAAGGGCCTGCCCACCCTGCTGGCCGCGCTGCCGAAGATCCTCGCCGAGCGCCCGGGCGTGCGGCTGCTGGTGGCCGGCAAGGGTGACGAGGAGGAGGCCGCCGAGGGGCTGACGCCCGAGGTGCGCCGGCACGTGGAGTTCCTCGGGATGGTCAGCGACGAGGAGAAGGCCCGGCTGCTGCGCAGCGTGGACCTGTACGTGGCGCCCAACACCGGCGGCGAGAGCTTCGGCATCATCCTGGTCGAGGCGATGTCGGCGGCCGCGCCGGTGCTCGCCTCCGACCTGGACGCCTTCAAGCAGGTGCTGGACGGCGGCGGTGCCGGGGAGCTCTTCCCGGTCGAGGACCCGGACGCGTTGGCGGACGCGGCGGTGCGGCTGCTGGCCGACCCGGAGCGGCTGGCCGAGCTGCGCGAGGCGGCCTCCCGGCACGTGCGCCGCTTCGACTGGTCGACCGTCGGGGCGGACGTCCTCGCGGTGTACGAGACGGTCACCGACGGCATGCCCGAGGTGGCCGAGGACACCCGGGGCGGCTGGCGCGAGCGCCTCGGCCTGGCCCGGGACTGACGGAACGACGGACAGGGGGAGTGACATGCCGCAGGTGCTGATCGACCACTCGGCGGGGCTGGACGTGGACTGGGCGGGGCTCGCCGAGCAGCTGCACGAGGCCATCCCGGAGGTGATCGACACCGACACCGCCGCCTGCAAGACGGTGGTCCGGGAGGCCGGGCGGGTGCTGGTGGGTGACGGTGCGTCAGGGGAGGCCCTGGTGCTGGTCGAGGTGAAGGTGCTGGCCGGGCGGAGCACCGAACTGCGGGCCGAGCTGACCCGCCGGGTGCTGGAGCTGCTGCGGGCGCACGTCACGGTGCCGGCCGCGCTCGGCGTGCAGGTGACCGAGCTGGACCGGGACACCTACCGGTTCGAGCACCACCCGGCGCGGTAGCGTACCTGCCCGTGAGCAACTGGATCTGGGCCGCGGTGGCGGTCGTGCTGTTCGGCATGTACCTGAGTTGGACGGCGGGGCGGCTGGACCGGCTGCACGCCCGGATCGACGCGGCGCGCGCCTCCTTGGACGCGCAGCTGCTGCGCCGGGCCTCGGTGGCGATGGAGCTGGCCACCTCCTCGCTGCTCGACCCGGCGGCCTCGATCCTGCTGCTGGAGGCCGCGCACGCCGCCCGCCAGGCCGAGGACGACCACCGCGAGGTGGCCGAGAGCGAGCTCAGCCTGGCGCTGCGGGCGGTCTTCGCCGAGCCCGAGCAGCTGGCCGCGCTGGCCGCGGCGCCCGGCGGCGCCGAGGCGCTGAAGGACCTGACCGCCGCGGTGCGCCGGGTCCCGATGGCCCGGCGCTTCCACAACGACGCGGTGCGGGCGGCCCGGGCGGTGCGCGAGCACCGGCTGGTGCGGTACTTCCGGCTGGCCGGGCGGGCACCGTTCCCGCTGGCCTTCGAGATGGACGACGAACCGCCGCTCGCGCTCACCCCGGAGGGGGCCCCGGCCTGAGAGCCTGGGCACCTGAGGGTCGTTCAACCTTCTGTCGTAAGCCGCTTTGTCGTAAGCCGGAGGGCCTTCTGGCCTTGGTGGTGCATGGTTCCCACCCGCTTCGGGCCTACGATAGGGCGATAGCACTGGTACATCTTCGAGTGAGGTCACACGTGTCCACCACCCCCATCACCGCTGACCAGCCGCAGATCGGCACCGCCCGCGTGAAGCGCGGCATGGCCGAGCAGCTCAAGGGCGGTGTGATCATGGACGTGGTCAACGCCGAGCAGGCCAAGATCGCCGAGGACGCCGGTGCCGTGGCCGTCATGGCCCTGGAGCGCGTCCCCGCCGACATCCGCAAGGACGGCGGCGTGGCCCGGATGTCCGACCCGAACATGATCGAGGAGATCATCGCCGCGGTCTCCATCCCGGTCATGGCCAAGTCCCGGATCGGCCACTTCGTCGAGGCCCAGGTCCTGCAGTCGCTCGGCGTCGACTACATCGACGAGTCCGAGGTGCTGACCCCGGCCGACGAGGTCAACCACTCCGACAAGTTCGCCTTCACCACCCCGTTCGTCTGTGGTGCCACCAACCTGGGCGAGGCCCTGCGCCGCATCGCCGAGGGCGCGGCCATGATCCGCTCCAAGGGCGAGGCCGGCACCGGCAACGTGGTCGAGGCCGTCCGCCACCTGCGCCAGATCAAGAACGAGATCGCCAAGCTGCGCGGCTTCGACAACAACGAGCTGTACGCCGCCGCCAAGGAGCTGCGCGCCCCGTACGAGCTGGTCAAGGAGGTCGCCGAGCTCGGCAAGCTGCCGGTCGTGCTGTTCTCCGCCGGTGGCGTGGCCACCCCGGCCGACGCCGCGCTGATGCGCCAGCTCGGTGCCGAGGGCGTCTTCGTCGGCTCGGGCATCTTCAAGTCCGGCGACCCGGCCAAGCGCGCCGCCGCCATCGTCAAGGCCACCACCTTCTTCGACGACCCGAAGGTCATCGCGGACGCCTCCCGCAACCTGGGCGAGGCCATGGTCGGCATCAACTGCGACACCCTGCCCGAGGCCGAGCGGTACGCCAACCGCGGCTGGTAATCACGTCCGGTCGGCCCGCCGCGCAGCCTTGATCGCGCGGCGGGCCGCCGCACGTCCGCCTGAACGATTTCGAATGAGGTAGCACCCGTGAGCACCCCCGTCATCGGCGTCCTGGCCCTCCAGGGCGATGTCCGCGAGCACCTGATCGCGCTGGCCTCGGCCGACGCCATCGCCCGCGAGGTCCGCCGGCCCGAGGAGCTGGCCGAGGTGGACGCGCTGGTGATCCCCGGCGGGGAGTCCACCACGATGTCCAAGCTGGCCCTGCTGTTCGGCCTGATGGAGCCGATGCGCGAGCGCGTCCGGGCCGGCATGCCGGTCTACGGCACCTGCGCGGGCATGATCATGCTGGCCGACAAGATCCTGGACGGCCGGGACGACCAGGAGACGGTCGGCGGGATCGACATGACGGTCCGTCGCAACGCCTTCGGCCGGCAGAACGAGTCCTTCGAGTCCGGCATCGCCTTCGAGGGCATGGAGCAGCCGGTGCACGGCGTCTTCATCCGCGCCCCCTGGGTGGAGGAGGTCGGCGCCGGCGTCCGGGTGCTGGCCGAGCTGCCCGCGGCCGACGGCCCGGACAGCCGGATCGTGGCGGTCCGCCAGGGGAACCTGCTGGCCACCTCGTTCCACCCCGAGCTCACCGGCGACCACCGGGTGCACGAGTACTTCGTGCGCATGGTGGAGGACGCTGCGCACTGACCGGGGCGCGGCACCGGTAAGATCCCTTCTGTTCATTTCCCTTTGGCGACGTAAAGGAGCTGGCGATGTCCGGCCACTCTAAGTGGGCTACCACCAAGCACAAGAAGGCCGTCATCGACGCCAAGCGCGGGAAGCTCTTCGCCAAGATGATCAAGAACATCGAGGTGGCGGCGCGCACCGGCGGCGGCGACCCGGCGGGCAACCCGACGCTCTACGACGCCATCCAGAAGGCGAAGAAGAGCTCCGTCCCGATCGACAACATCAACCGGGCCGTCAAGCGCGGCTCGGGCGCGGAGGCCGGCGGGGCCGACTACTCGACCATCATGTACGAGGGCTACGGCCCGAACGGCGTGGCGGTCCTGATCGAGTGCCTCACCGACAACCGCAACCGCGCGGCCTCCGACGTGCGCGTCGCGATGACCCGCAACGGCGGCAACATGGCCGACCCGGGCTCGGTCTCCTACCTCTTCAACCGCAAGGGCGTCGTGATCGTCCCCAAGGCGGACGGGGTCGACGAGGACCGGGTCCTGGAGGTCGTCCTGGAGGTCGGCGCCGAGGAGGTCAACGACCTCGGTGACAGCTTCGAGGTGCTCAGCGCGGCCACCGACATGGTCGCCGTCCGCACCGCGCTGGTGGACGCCGGGATCGACTACGACTCGGCCGACGCCAACTTCGTCGCGGACCTCCAGGTCCCGCTGGACGTCGACGGCGCCCGCAAGATCTTCAAGCTGATCGACGCCCTCGAGGACAGCGACGACGTGCAGAACGTCTTCGCCAACTTCGAGATCAGCGACGAGGTCGGCGCCGAGCTCGACGCCGAGTGAGCTGACGGTCCGTGACACCGGCCCGGCGGTCCCCTGGACCGCCGGGCCGGTGTCGTTGGTCCGGTTGTCGGACCGTGGCGGTAGCCTTCGCAGGTCGGAGCGTACGGAGGCGGGCAGAGTGCGGGTGCTGGGTGTGGACCCTGGGCTGACCAGGTGCGGGGTCGGGGTGGTCGACGGTGCACCGGGCAGGCCGCTCACCATGGTCGGGGTCGGGGTCATCCGCACCCCCGCCGAGGAGGAGATCGGGCCCCGGCTGCTCCGGGTCGAGCAGGGCATCGAGCAGTGGCTCGACGAGTACCGGCCCGAACTCGTCGCCGTGGAGCGGGTGTTCGCCCAGCACAACGTGCGCACCGTGATGGGCACCGCGCAGGCCAGCGCGGTCGCGATGCTCTGTGCCACCCGGCGCGGCATCCCCGTCACGCTGCACACCCCGAGCGAGGTCAAGGCCGCCGTCACCGGCTCCGGCCGGGCCGACAAGGCCCAGGTCACCACCATGGTCACCCGGCTGCTCCGGCTCGCCGAGCCGCCCAAGCCCGCCGACGCCGCCGACGCGCTGGCGCTGGCGATCTGTCACATCTGGCGCGGCACCACCACCAACCGCCTGGCCGCCGCCGTCGCCACCGCCCAGCAGACCCGAACCACCAGCCCCCGCAGGGAGTACCGCCGATGATCGCCTTCGTCCAGGGCCCGGTCGCCGCCGTCACCGCCGGCAGCGCGGTCGTCGAGGTCGGCGGGGTCGGCATGCTGGTGAAGTGCACGCCCCGCACCCTCGGCACGCTGCGGATCGGCGAGCCCGCCCGGCTGACCACCGCACTGATCGTCAAGGAGGACTCGCTCACCCTCTACGGCTTCGCCGACGAGGACGAGCGCGCCACCTTCGAGGTGCTGCTCACCGCCAGCGGGGTCGCGGCCACCATGGCGCTCGGCATGCTGGCCGTCTTCACCCCCGACGAGCTGCGCCGGATCGTGGCCCAGGGGGACGCCAAGTCCCTCACCGCCGTCCCGAGGATCGGGCCGAAGCTGGCCCAGAAGCTGCTGCTGGAGTACAAGGACAAGCTCGGCGCGCCGAGCGGGGCCGTCCCGGCGCAGAAGCCGCTGGCCGCCGGGCCCGCCCCGTGGAGCGAGCAGCTGCACGCCGCACTGGTCGGCCTCGGCTACGCGCCGCGGGAGGCCGACGAGGCGGTCACCGCCGTCACCCCGGAGGCCGAGGCACAGGCCGTCACCGATGTCGGCGCCCTGCTCAAGGCCGCCCTGCGCACCCTCAACCGCACCCGTTAGCCGACCCGACGCACCGTCAGGAGCCCGCCCCGATGAGCCCGTACGACTCCGACCCCGCCGACCGCGTGGTGGGCGCCGCCGCCGACGGCGAGGACCAGGCGGTGGAGGCGGCGCTGCGGCCCAAGCAGCTGGACGAGTTCATCGGCCAGGAGCGGGTCCGCGAGCAGCTCTCGCTGGTGCTCCAGGCCGCCCGCCAGCGCGGCACCGCCCCGGACCACGTGCTGCTCAGCGGCCCGCCCGGGCTGGGCAAGACCACCCTGTCGATGATCATCGCGGCCGAGCTGGGAGCGCCGATCCGGATCACCTCGGGGCCGGCCATCCAGCACGCGGGGGACTTGGCCGCGATCCTCTCCTCGCTCACCGAGGGCGAGGTGCTCTTCCTGGACGAGATCCACCGGATGTCCCGCCCGGCCGAGGAGATGCTCTACCTGGCGATGGAGGACTTCCGGGTCGACGTGATCGTCGGCAAGGGCCCGGGCGCCACCGCGATCCCGCTGGAGCTGCCGCCCTTCACCCTGGTGGGGGCCACCACCCGGGCCGGCCTGCTGCCCCCGCCGCTGCGCGACCGCTTCGGCTTCACCGGGCACATGGAGTTCTACGCGCCGAGCGAGCTGGAGCGGGTGGTGCGGCGGTCGGCCGCGCTGCTGGACGTGGAGATCGACCCGGACGGCGCGGCCGAGATCGCCGGGCGCTCGCGCGGCACGCCCCGGATCGCGAACCGCCTGCTGCGCCGGGTCCGGGACTACGCGCAGGTGCGGCACGACGGCCAGGTCAGCCGGGAGATCGCGGCCCAGGCGCTGGACGTCTACGAGGTGGACGCCCGTGGTCTGGACCGCTTGGACCGCGCGGTGCTGGACGCGCTGCTGCGGCTCTTCGGCGGCGGCCCGGTGGGCCTGTCCACCCTGGCCGTCGCGGTGGGGGAGGAGGCCGAGACGGTGGAGGAGGTGGCCGAGCCCTTCCTGGTCCGGGAGGGACTGCTGGCCCGCACCCCGCGCGGCCGGATCGCCACCGCCGCGGCCTGGCAGCACCTGGGGATGACCCCCCCGTTGCAGGGGGCCCGTGGAGCGGTGCCGGGGCAGAGCGATCTGTTCGGTGCGGCCGAGCGCTGAGCAGGGGTCCGTTCGTGGGGATCCCACAGAAGAAGATCGTGAGCAAACCGTTCCTGGTGGAGGTCGCCACCAACGGCGGCAGGATGACATGCTTGGCGTTGTCCGATCAGCGGAGGTCGCTTAGACTCCGCCGGACCGCCCCTCTCACCCGACGGGCCGACCAAATGCCGATGGCCGTCGCACCGTAGGCGGCCTGGAGAAGGACACAGGCTGTGGAAACGCTCATCCTCCCCCTGATCATGATCGCCGTGCTGTTCATGATGTTCCGTTCGAACAAGAAGCGGCAGGAGCAGGCGCAGCAGATGCGGGCCGGCCTCGAGCCGGGCGCCGGCGTCCGCACCATCGGGGGGATGTACGCCCTGGTCAAGTCGGTCAACGAGGAGACCGTCGAGCTGGAGCTCGCCCCCGGCGTGGTCGCGCACTTCACCAAGGGTGCGATCGCCGCGGTGCTGGAGCCGCAGGAGTACGACGCGATCATCAACGGCCGTCCGGCCGACGAGGAGACCGACGCGGAGACCCTCGACGCGGCCGACGAGAAGCCGGTCAGCTTCGACAAGTCGGACGACTCGGACAACGGAGGTGCCGACGACGAGGGCCCCAAGAGCAAGTAGTACGGTCGGGCTTCCCCGACCGAGCGGCAACTCGCCGCGCGCACACAGGACCTCACGGGCCGTCAGGCCACCTTCCCCCTATCCGCCACCTACCGGACAGGGCCCGGTGGGCGGCGGCATGGACAGGGAGAAACGAGCAAGGTGGCAACACCCAAGTCGCGCCCGCGCGACGGTTACCCGGGACGGGCACTGGCCTTCATCCTGGTCGTCACCGTCGGACTGGTCGCCCTCATGTTCGGGACGGGCCACACCACGCCGCGTCTCGGGATCGACCTCGCCGGCGGCACCAGCATCACGCTGACCGCCAAGTCGGATGACCCCGCTGCGATCAACAAGTCCAACATGGACACCGCGGTCAACATCATCCAGAAGCGCGTGAACGCCTTCGGTGTCTCCGAGGCCGAGGTCCAGACCCAGGGCTCGGACACCATCATCGTCAACATCCCGAACAAGGATGGTGGCAACGAGAAGGCGATCAAGGACGTCGGTCAGACCGCCAAGCTCTACTTCCGCCCGGTGCTCGCCCTCGCGCCCACCGGCTCCCTGCCGCAGCCCTCGGCCACCCCGAGCGCCTCGGGCACCCCGTCGGCCACCGCTTCGCCGAACGCCGGCGCCTCCGCCGGTGCCCCCTCGGCCACGCCGAGCCCGTCCGGCTCCAAGGCCGGCCGCGCCGTCACCGACGCGCTGAAGGCCGACCCGACCACCTCGGCCTCGCCGAACGCCTCGGGCACCCCGAACGCCTCCGGTGCCCCCAGCGCCGCGCCGAGCGCCCCGAGCGCCGCCGACCTCTCGGCCGCCCTCACCCAGGGCACCGTCCCGGCCGAGCTGCAGCAGCAGTTCGCCGCGCTGGACTGCTCGGACCCGTCCAAGCGCCTGGACTACCAGAGCGAGCCGGGCAAGCCCGCCGTCGCCTGCTCCTACGACGCCGAGCAGGGCATCTGGTACAAGTTCGCGCTCGGCCCGGTGGCCGTGAACGGTGACACCATCGACAAGGCCACCGCCGTCTACGACACCCAGCAGGGTGCCGGATGGCAGGTCCAGCTCCAGTTCAACAGCGCCGGCTCGGACGCCTTCGCCGCGATCACCGGCCAGCTGGCCACCCAGGCCCCGCCGGCCAACCAGTTCGCCGTGGTCCTCGACGGCAAGGTGGTCTCCCACCCGTACGTCCAGCAGGCCATCCCCGGCGGCTCGGCCGTGATCTCCGGCAGCTTCACCCAGCAGGAGGCCAAGGCCCTGGCCGACGTGCTCTCCTTCGGCGCGCTGCCGCTGACCTTCCAGATGAGCGACGTCACCACCGTCTCCCCGCAGCTCGGCGGCGACCAGCTGACGGCCGGTCTGATCGCCGGCGCCATCGGCATGGTGCTCGTGGTGCTCTACTCGCTGGTCTACTACCGCGGCCTCGGCCTGGTCTCGATCGCCGGTCTGGTGGTCTCCGCCGCGCTGACCTACGCGATCATGTCGCTGCTCGGCGCGGGCATCGGCTTCGCGCTCAACCTGCCGGCCGTCTGCGGCGCCATCGTCGCGATCGGCATCACCGCGGACTCCTTCATCGTGTACTTCGAGCGCATCCGCGACGAGGTCCGCGAGGGCGCCCCGCTGCGCCCGGCCGTCCAGCGCGCCTGGCCGCGGGCCCGGCGCACCATCCTGGTCTCGGACTTCGTCTCCTTCCTCTGTGCCGCGGTGCTCTACTTCGTCTCGGTCGGCAAGGTGCAGGGCTTCGCCTTCACCCTCGGTCTGACCACCGCCCTGGACGTCGTGGTGATCTTCTTCTTCACCAAGCCGCTGATCACCCTGCTCGCCCGCACCAAGTTCTTCGCCGAGGGTCACCCCTGGTCCGGTCTGGACCCGAAGCGCCTGGGCGCCCGTCCTCCGGTGCGCGGTCGTCGCCGCACCTCCGCCACTGCCGCCAAGGAGGTCTGACGCGATGTCACGCTTCAGCAACCTCGGTCACCGTCTCTACCAGGGTGAGGTCAGCTTCGACTTCGTCGGCCGGCGCAAGCTCTGGTACAGCATCTCCGCGATCATCGTCCTGGTGGCCGGCATCGGCCTGGCGATGGGCCTCAAGCTCGGCATCGAGTTCGAGGGCGGCTCGGTCTACACCGTCACCAAGCCCGGTCTGACGGTCTCCCAGGCCCAGTCCGCGGCCGACTCGATCCTGCACGACACCAAGGCCCTGGTGCAGTCCACGGACAAGGGCTCGGTCAAGATCCAGATCTCGGCCGAGGAGCAGATCCCGGCGGAGACCTTCATCTCCGAGCTCTCCAAGGACCTGGCCGTCCCGGCCAACGAGATCAACGCCCAGGTGATCGGCCCCAGCTGGGGCGAGGAGATCTCCAAGAAGGCGCTGCTCGGCCTGGTCATCTTCATGGTTCTGGTCACCGTGTACCTGGCCATCGCCTTCGAGTGGCGGATGGCCATCGCCGCCCTGGTCGCCCTGATCCACGACCTCTTGATCACCATCGGCGTCTACGCCCTGGTCGGTTTCGAGGTCACCCCGGGCACCGTGATCGGCTTCCTCACCATCCTCGGCTACTCGCTCTACGACACGGTCGTCGTCTTCGACACCGTGAAGGAGAACGCCAAGGGCATCACCCGGCAGAACAAGGTCACCTTCAGCGAGGCGGCCAACGCCGGCCTGAACCAGACCCTGGTCCGCTCGATCAACACCACCGTGGTGGCGCTCCTCCCGGTCGCCGCGCTGCTCTTCATCGGCGGCGGCATCCTGGGCGCCGGCACCCTGAACGACATCTCGCTGGCCCTGTTCATCGGCCTCGCGGCCGGTGCCTACTCCTCGATCTGCGTGGCGACCCCGCTGTACGCGCAGCTCAAGGAGGCCACCCCCGAGATGCGCGCGCTGGCCAAGAAGGTCGCCGCCCGCCGGGCGGCCGACGCCAAGGCCGCCGAGGAGCGGGCCGCCGCCGGTCTGCCGGAGGAGGACCCGCAGGCCGACGCGGACGACGACGAGTCGGCCGGTATGGTCGGACAGCGGAACCAGCCGGTCAGCAAGTCCCGCACCCGGGGCCGTCCGTCCGGCAAGCACTGACGACAAGGACCCCCGTGACCTCTCCCGACCCCGCCCTGGCCGAGCTGCTCAACAGCCGGATCAAGGACGTCCCCGACTACCCGAAGCCGGGCGTGCTGTTCAAGGACATCGCGCCGCTGCTGGCCGACGCCGAGGCGTTCGGCGCCCTCACCCGGGCGCTGGCCGCCCGGGCGGCGGAGCTCGGGGCGACGAAGGTGGTCGGGCTGGAGGCACGGGGGTTCGTGCTCGCCGCCCCGGCGGCGTACGCGGCCGGGCTCGGCTTCGTGCCGATCCGCAAGAAGGGCAAGCTGCCCGGCGAGGTGTTCGCCAAGTCGTACGACCTGGAGTACGGGTCGGCGACGCTGGAGGTGCAGTGCGACGCCTTCGCCCCGGGCGAGAAGGTGTTGGTCGTCGACGACGTGCTGGCCACCGGCGGCACCATCGCGGCCTCGCTCGACCTGGTCCAGCAGGCCGGTGCTTCGCTGGCCGGCGTGGTGGTCCTGATGGAGCTCAGCTTCCTGCCGGGCCGCGAGCGGCTGCTGCCGCACCTGAACGGCGCACCGCTGGAGACCCTGGTCACGGTCTAGGTTTTTTGGGGCGCGGGGAACTGCGCGCGAAACCACGCACCTTCGTAGAGGGCTGGGCGCGCAGTTCCCCGCGCCCCCGGGCGTAAACCCCACCGGTGCGGTGTCGGCGGACAAGGCTCTGTACCATGAAACCCCAACCGCACCACGAGGAGTCGTCCTTGCCCGACGAGGTTGTGCCCCCGGCGCCCGCCACGCCCAAGCCCTCGGCCACCGGCGGCATGCGGGCCCGCCTCGCCCGCCTCGGCGGTCAGCGCTCCACCGTGCTCAACCCGGTGCTGGAGCCGCTGTTCCGGACCATCAGGGCCCAGGACCCGAAGGCCGACCCGGCCCTGCTGCGCGACATCGAGCGCGCCTACGCGGTGGCGGAGAAGTGGCACCGCGGCCAGAAGCGCAAGAGCGGTGACCCGTACATCACCCATCCGCTCGCGGTGGCCACCATCCTGGCCGAACTCGGCATGGACGCCCCCACCCTGATGGCGGGTCTGCTGCACGACACCGTCGAGGACACCGACTACGGCCTGGAGACCCTGCGCCGGGACTTCGGCGACTCGGTGGCCCTGCTGGTGGACGGCGTCACCAAGCTGGACCGGGTGAAGTTCGGCGAGGCCGCGCAGGCGGAGACCGTCCGCAAGATGGTGGTCGCGATGGCCAAGGACCCCCGGGTCCTGGTGATCAAGCTGGCCGACCGGCTGCACAACATGCGGACCATGCGGTACCTCAAGCGGGAGAAGCAGGAGAAGAAGGCCCGCGAGACGCTGGAGATCTACGCCCCGCTGGCGCACCGGCTGGGCATGAACACCATCAAGTGGGAGCTGGAGGACCTCGCCTTCGCGATCCTCTACCCCAAGATGTACGACGAGATCGTGCGTCTGGTGGCCGAGCGGGCGCCCAAGCGGGACGAGTACCTGGCCACCGTGATCGACCAGGTCCAGGGGGACCTGCGGAGCGCCCGGATCACCGCGCAGGTGACGGGGCGTCCGAAGCACTACTACTCGGTGTACCAGAAGATGATCGTGCGGGGCCGCGACTTCGCCGAGATCTACGACCTGGTCGGCATCCGGGTCCTGGTGGACACCGTCCGCGACTGCTACGCGGCGCTCGGCACCATCCACGCGCGGTGGAACCCGGTCCCCGGCCGGTTCAAGGACTACATCGCGATGCCGAAGTTCAACATGTACCAGTCGCTGCACACCACGGTGATCGGTCCCGGCGGCAAGCCGGTCGAGCTTCAGATCCGCACCTTCGACATGCACCGCCGGGCCGAGTACGGCATCGCCGCGCACTGGAAGTACAAGCAGCGCGCGGTGGCCGGCGCCTCCAAGGTGCGCACCGACACGCCGACCCAGGTCCGCAAGGACGACAAGGCCGGGGCCGTCAACGAGATGGCCTGGCTGCGGCAGCTGCTGGACTGGCAGAAGGAGACCGAGGACCCGAGCGAGTTCCTCGAGTCGCTGCGCTTCGACCTCTCCAACAACGAGACCTTCGTCTTCACCCCCAAGGGTGACGTGATAGCGCTGCCCGCGGGTGCCACTCCGGTGGACTTCGCCTTCGCGGTGCACACCGAGGTCGGGTACCGGTGCATAGGAGCACGGGTCAACGGCCGGCTGGTGCCGCTGGAGTCGACGCTGGAGAACGGCGACACCGTGGAGGTCTTCACCTCCAAGGCGGAGAACGCCGGCCCGTCCCGGGACTGGCTCGGCTTCGTCAAGTCGCCGCGGGCCCGGAACAAGATCAAGGCCTGGTTCTCCAAGGAGCGCCGCGAGGAGGCGATCGAGCAGGGCAAGGAGGCGATCGTCCGGGCGATGCGCAAGCAGGGCCTGCCGATCCAGCGGATCCTGACCGGCGACTCGCTGGTGACCCTGGCGCACGAGATGCGCTACCCGGACATCTCCTCGTTCTACGCGGCGATCGGCGAGGGCCACGTCGCGGCGCAGAACATCGTCCAGAAGCTGGTGCAGGCGCTCGGCGGCGAGGAGGGCGCGACCGACGACCTGGCCGAGACCGCCACCCCGACGGCCCATCAGAACCGGGCCACCCGGCGCCGGGCCAAGGGCGACCCGGGGATCATCGTCAAGGGCGTGGACGACGTCTGGGTCAAGCTGTCCCGCTGCTGCACGCCGGTGCCGGGCGACCCGATCGTCGGCTTCGTCACCCGGGGCAACGGCGTCTCGGTGCACCGGGCGGACTGCGTCAACGTCGAGGCGCTCTCCCAGCAGCCGGAGCGGATGATCGAGGTCGAGTGGGCCGCGACCCAGTCCTCGGTCTTCCTGGTGGCCATCCAGGTGGAGGCGCTGGACCGCTCCCGCCTGCTCTCGGACGTCACCCGGGTGCTCTCCGACCAGCACGTCAACATCCTGTCGGCGGCGGTGCAGACCTCCCGGGACCGGGTGGCGATGAGCCGCTTCACCTTCGAGATGGGCGACCCGAAGCACCTCGGGCACGTGCTCAAGGCGGTCCGCGGGGTCGAGGGCGTGTACGACGTCTACCGGGTCACCTCGGCTCGCCGGTAGTCGGCCGGAACGACGGGAAGGGCCCCACCGCCTCGGCGGTGGGGCCCTTCTGACGTCGGGTCAGCGGATCAGCCGCTGAACTCCTCCAGGCTCTTCTGGGCCTGGTCGAGCAGCGCCTGACGGCCCGCCAGCTCGTTCTCCAGCTTGGTGACCTTGGACGCGTTGCCGGCCGCGCGGGCCTTGTCCAGGTCGGCCTGGAGCTTGTCCACGGCGGCCTGGAGCAGGGCGGTCATGCCGGTGGCCCGGGCCTTGGCCTCCGGGTTGGAGCGCTGCCACTCGGCCTCCTCGGCCTCGCGGACGGCCCGCTCGACCGTGTTCAGCCGGGCGTCCAGGCGGGGCTTGGCGTCGCGCGGGACGTGGCCGATGGCCTCCCAGCGCTCGGAGACCTCGCGCAGCGCGGCCTTGGCGGCCTTGAGGTCGGTGACCGGCAGGATCGCCTCGGCCTCGACCAGCAGAGCCTCCTTGAGCTTCTGGTTCTCGCCCTGCTCGGCGTCACGCTCGCTGAAGACCGCCGAACGCGCCTGGAAGAAGACGTCCTGGGCGCCCCGGAAGCGCGCCCACAGCTCCTCCTCCGCGTCCCGCTGGGCCCGGCCGGCCGCCTTCCAACGGGCCATCAGGTCCCGGTAGGCGGCGGCGGTGTCGCCCCAGTCGGTCGAGTCGGAGAGCGCCTCGGCCTCGGCCACCAGGCGCTCCTTGACCGCCCGGGCCTGGTCGCGCTCGGCGTCCAGGGTGGCGAAGTGCGCCTTGCGGTGCTTGGAGAAGACCGAGCGGGCGTGCGAGAAGCGGTGCCACAGCTCGTCGTCGCTCTTGCGGTCCAGCCGGGGCAGGGCCTTCCAGCTGTCCACCAGCGCGCGCAGCCGGTCCCCGGCCTCCCGCCACTGGGTGGACTCGGCCAGCTGCTCGGCCTCGGCGACCAGCTTCTCCTTGGCCGTGCGGGTCTCCTCCTGGGCCTTGGCCCGGGCCGCCTTGCGCTCGGTCTGGCGGGTCTCGACCTCACCGGCCAGGGTCTCCAGCCGCTGGGCGAGCGCGGCCAGGTCGCCGACCGCGTGCGCCTCGGTGACCTGCTCGCGCAGGTGGTCGAGGGCGGTCTGGGCGTCCTTGGCGGCCAGGTCGGTCTTGCGGACCCGGTGCTCCAGCAGACCGATCTCGGCCGACAGGCCCTGGTACTTGCGCTCGAAGTAGGCGAGGGCCTCCTCGGGGGAGCCCGCCTGCCAGGAGCCGACGACGCGCTCGCCATCGGCGGTCCTGACGTAGACGGTCCCCTGCTCGTCGACACGGCCCCACGGGTCGCTGCTCACAGCGCGCCTCCTCCACATGACGCCGCACCCCTGCGGGGGCGGTACGTCGTCCACAGTTGATGTGCGGCGGACCGATGGAGTCCGCCGTCCGGGCCGTCGGGGTTCGGTGCCGAGGGTGACGGCCGACGGTCAGGGCACCCTATACAACAAGCAAGATAGGCGACCAGCACCGGCGTTGTCCGTCATCCGGGCCGGGAGGGTCGTCACGGCGCCGCGCCCGGGGGCCGGGCGCGGCGCCGTCGGGGCTCAGGACTTGGTGGTGGTCACCGCGTTGAGCACCACGTTGGCGTTCGGCGCGCCGTCGCCCTTGCCGCCCTTCACACCGCCGGCGGCGATGTTCTCGAGCACGTCCAGGCCGCCGGTGATCTTGCCGAACGGCGTGTAGTTCGGCGGCAGTTGGGTGTCCTTGTAGACCAGGAAGAACTGGCTGCCGTTGGTGCCCGGGCCCGCGTTGGCCATCGCCAGGGTGCCGGCCGGGTAGGTGGCGCCGGTGAGGTTCTCGTCCGGGAACTGGTAGCCCGGGCCGCCGGAACCGGTGCCGGTCGGGTCACCGCACTGGAGCACGTAGATGCCCTGGGTGGTGAGGCGGTGGCACTTCACGTGGTCGAAGTACTGCTCGTTCGACAGGAAGGCGAAGGAGTTCACCGTCTTGGGGGCCTTGGCGGCGTCCAGGGCCACCGTCACGTCGCCGCAGCTGGTCTTCAGCACGGCGGTGTAGTTGGCCTTGGTGTCCAGCGACATGGCCGGCTCGGTCTTCCACTGCTTGCCGTTGGGCTTGCCCTCGGCAGGGGGGGTGCAGCCCTTGACCTTGACCGGGGTGGGGGCCGGAGCGCTCGGCGCGGCCTGCGCCGACTCCTGCTTCTTCGGGTCCGAGTCGAAGAGGCCGCCGGCCCAGGCGCCGCCCGCGGCGATCAGCACGACGGCCAGCGAGCCGCCGATGATCGCGTTGCGCTGACGGGCCTTCTTCTGGGCCTCGGCCCGGCGCTCCGCCTGGCGCTCGTACTTCTCGCGGGCGAGCTGCCGCCGCCGCTGTTCGCTGGTGACCACCGGGCGTGTCTCCTGAGGAATGGACGTCGTGGTTGGAATGCCGGAACGGATCATCGCATCCGCTGGCGGCCAAGTGTAGGGACCTCGTGTGTAAGTACGAGATCAGCCGTGAAGGCCGACAGGTCACGATCGGGTCGACAACCGGTTAGGAACCCGTGCGGTGGCGCCGGTAGGCTGCGGGGTGACTCGTAATGGTCCGTTACCCGATGGAGAGGAAACACGTTGTTCGTCGCCGGATTTCCCGCCGGAGCCTGGGGCACCAATTGCTACCTGGTCGCGCCGGCAGCCGGTGAGGAGTGCGTGATCGTCGACCCGGGGCACGAGGCCGCCCAGGGCGTCGAGGACCTGATCCGGGAGCACCGGCTGAAGCCCGTCGCCGTGCTGCTCACCCACGGGCACATCGACCACATCGCCTCGGTGGTGCCGGTCTGCGGCGCGCGGAACGTGCCCGCCTGGATCCACCCCGAGGACCGCTACATGATGACCGACCCGGCGCGCGGCCTCGGCCGCGCCCTGGGGCAGCAGATCATGGGGTCGATCACGGTCGGCGAGCCGGACGACGTGCGGGAGTTGACCGACGGCTCCGTGCTGGAGCTGGCCGGTCTGCAGCTGACGGTCGATCATGCTCCTGGTCATACCAAGGGGTCGGTGACCTTCCGGACGCCCATGAGCGAAGACATCCCACCGGTGCTCTTCTCGGGTGACCTGCTGTTCGCCGGCTCGGTAGGGCGTACCGACCTCCCGGGGGGAGACGGCGAGGCGATCCTGCGCTCGCTGGCCCGGGTGTGCCTGCCCCTCGACGACTCCACCGTGGTCCTCTCCGGCCACGGCGGCCAGACCACCATCGGCCGCGAGCGCGCGACCAACCCCTACCTCAGGCAGGCGGCGGGAGCGCACGGCGCTCCGGCCTTCCCGCGACGAGGAATGTGACGGAAGAGAAGTTGAGCACCTTCACCGCCCCCACGGGCACCTACGACCTGCTGCCGGGTGACAAGTCCGCCGAGTACCTGGCGATCCGTGACCGGCTGAGCGCCCCGCTGCGCCGGGCCGGCTACAACTACATCGAGACCCCGGTCTTCGAGGACGTCAAGCTCTTCTCCCGCGGCGTCGGCGAGTCCAGCGACATCGTCTCCAAGGAGATGTTCACCCTCGTCAAGCGCGGCAAGGAGGACCTCGCGCTGCGCCCCGAGGGCACCGCCTCGGTGGTCCGCGCCACCCTCCAGGCCAACCTGCACAAGCTCGGCAACCTGCCGGTCAAGCTCTGGTACTCCGGCAACTTCTACCGCTACGAGCGCCCGCAGGCCGGCCGCTACCGGCAGTTCTCGCAGATCGGCGCCGAGGCGCTCGGGGCCGAGGACCCGGCGCTGGACGCCGAGTTGGTCATCCTGGCCGACGACGCCTTCAAGGCGCTCGGCCTGCGGAACTACAAGCTGCTGGTCAACTCGCTCGGCGACAAGCAGTGCCGCCCGGTCTACCGCACCGCGCTGATGGACTTCCTGGCCAAGCTCGACCTGGACGAGGAGACCCGTCGCCGCGCCGAGCTCAACCCGCTCCGGGTGCTCGACGACAAGCGCGAGTCGGTGCAGGCCCAGCTCGCCGACGCGCCGATGCTCCGTGACTACCTGTGCGAGGACTGCAAGTCCTACGACGAGCAGGTCCGCGCGCTGCTGACCGCCGCCGGGGTCGCGTACGAGCAGGACCCCAAGCTGGTCCGCGGCCTGGACTACTACACCCGCACCACCTTCGAGTTCGTGCACTCCGGTCTCGGCGCGCAGTCCGCGATCGGCGGCGGCGGGCGGTACGACGGTCTGTCGGAGATGCTCGGCGGCCCGGCCCTGCCCTCGGTTGGCTGGGGCCTCGGCGTGGACCGCACCTACCTGGCGCTGGAGGCCGAGGGCCTGACCCTCGACCTGCCGGTCACCACCGAGGTGTACGCCGTGGCGCTCGGCGAGGAGGCCAAGGCCGTGCTGTTCGGCAAGGTCACCGAGTTGCGCCGGGCCGGCGTCGCCACCGACCTCGCGTTCGGTGTCAAGAGCATCAAGAACGCCATGAAGTCCGCCAACCGGAGCGGCGCCCGCTTCGCGCTGATCGCCGGGGACCGCGATCTCGCCGAGGGGGTCGTCCAGTTGAAGGACATGACCTCCGGCGAGCAGATCCCCGTCGCCCTCGAAGCACTCGTCACCACCCTGAAGGAGAAGCAGCTGTGATCCGCACGCACGACGCGGGCACGCTCCGCGTGGAGCACGCCGGAGCGACCGTCACCCTGGCCGGTTGGGTCGCCCGCCGCCGAGACCACGGCGGTGTCGCCTTCATCGACCTCCGGGACGCCTCCGGCACCGTGCAGATCGTCGCCCGTGACCTCGAGGCCATCGGCGACCTGCGCTCCGAGTACTGCGTCAAGGTGACCGGTGAGGTCCGGGTCCGCCCCGAGGGCAACGAGAACCCGGAGATCCCGACCGGCCAGGTCGAGGTCGTGGTGGAGGGCCTGGAGGTCCTCTCCGAGGCTGCCGCGCTGCCGTTCCAGGTCGCCGAGTACGAGCCGGGCACGGTCAACGAGGAGGTGCGCCTGCGCTACCGCTACCTCGACCTGCGCCGCGAGGGCCCCGCCCGTGCGCTGCGCCTGCGCTCCAAGGTGAACCACATCATCCGCACGGTGATGGAGGAGAACGACTTCCTCGACATCGAGACGCCGTACCTCACCCGCTCCACCCCCGAGGGCGCGCGCGACTTCCTGGTGCCCGTCCGCCTGCAGCCGGGCCACTGGTACGCCCTGCCGCAGTCGCCGCAGCTGTTCAAGCAGCTGCTCATGGTGGCCGGCATGGAGCGCTACTACCAGATCGCCCGCTGCTTCCGCGACGAGGACTTCCGCGCCGACCGGCAGCCGGAGTTCACCCAGCTGGACATCGAGGCCTCGTTCGTCGACCAGGAGGACATCCTGGCCCTCGGCGAGAAGGTCGTCTCCCGGATCTGGTCCGAGGTGCACGGCTACGAGGTCCCGAACCCGCTGCCGCGGATGACCTACGCCGACGCGATGAACCGCTACGGCTCGGACAAGCCGGACGTGCGCTTCGGCCAGGAGCTCACCGACCTCACCGAGTACTTCAAGGGCACCGAGTTCCGGGTCTTCCAGGCCCCGTACGTCGGCGCCGTGGTGATGCCCGGCGGCGCCTCCCAGCCGCGCAAGCAGCTGGACGCCTGGCAGGACTGGGCCAAGGCGCGCGGCGCCCGCGGCCTGGCCTACGTGCTGGTGGACGCCGAGACCGGCGAGCTGCGCGGCCCGGTGGCCAAGAACCTCTCCGAGGAGCACCTGGCGGGCCTGGCCGCCGCGGCCGGCGCCAAGCCGGGCGACGCGGTGTTCTTCGCGGCCGGCAAGAAGACCGCCTCGCAGGAGCTGCTCGGCGCCGCCCGTCTGGAGATCGGCCGCCGCTGCAACCTGATCGACGAGTCGCAGTGGGCCTTCCTCTGGGTGGTCGACTTCCCGATGTTCGAGCCGATCGAGGACGAGAAGGGCGAGTTCGCCGGCTGGCACGCCGTGCACCACCCCTTCACCGCCCCGACCGCCGAGTCGCTGGCCACCTTCGACACCGACCCGGGCTCGGCGCTCTCCAACGCCTACGACCTGGTGCTCAACGGCTCGGAGCTGGGCGGCGGTTCGATCCGTATCCACCAGCGCGACGTGCAGAAGCGGGCGTTCGACGCGATCGGCCTCAGCGAGGAGGAGGCCCAGTCGCAGTTCGGCTTCCTGCTGGACGCCTTCAACTACGGCCCGCCGCCGCACGGTGGCGTCGCCTTCGGCCTGGACCGCATCGTCACCCTCCTCGGCGGGTACGACACCATCCGTGACGTCATCGCCTTCCCGAAGACCTCCACCGGTGGCGACCCGCTGACCGGCGCCCCGACCCCGATCACCCCGGCCCAGCGCCGGGAGGCCGGCGTCGACGCCAAGCCGAAGTCGGAGACCGCGGCCGCGGCCAAGTCGGAGGCCCCGAAGGAGTCCTGACGAGGCTTCAGTAACATCGTGGCCCCGGTGGATGCGACACGTCGCAACTGCCGGGGCCGCTCTCTCGTCCACAAAGGCGTGGAAGGAACAACGATGACCGTCAGCACCAGAGTCGAGCTCCCCGAGGACGCGCCCGCGACCAGACGCGTGCACATGGCCGCGTTCCCCGGCCCGGACGAGGCCGACCTGGTCGACGCGCTGCGCCGTGACCGGGCCTGGCTGCCGGAACTCTCGGTGGTGGCGGTCGACGAGCGGGACCTCGTGGTCGGCCACGCCCTGCTGACCCGGCTGGAGGTCGGCGGCGGCGAGGCACTGGCCCTCGCCCCGGTGGCGGTCGCGCCCGAGTGGCAGCGCCAGGGGGTCGGGCAGCAGCTGGTGCGGGCCGTGCTGGAGGCCGCGGTGGCGGCGGGGGAGCAGCTGGTGGTGGTGCTCGGGGACCCGTCCTACTACGGGCAGTTCGGCTTCACCCCGGCCGCCGAGCACGCGGTGACCGGGCCCTTCGAGGTGCCCGCCGAGTACTTCCAGGCGCTCCGCCTGCCGGGGGCCAACGGCTCCACGCCGAGCGGGCACTGCCGCTACCCGGAGCCGTTCGGCGCGCTCTGAGCACGGACGGCCGGGCGGTGCGCTCTGAGCACGGACGGCCGGGCGGCGGCCAGGCCCAGGGCGGCCTCCGGCAGGACCAGGGCCAGCAGCAGGAGCAGCGGGGCCGTCCAGCTCCCGGTGGCGGTGTGCAGCAGACCCACCGTCAGGGGGCCGAGGGCGGCCAGCCCGTAGCCCGCCGTCTGGGCCAGCCCGGAGAGGCGGGCGGCGCCGGCCGGGTCCGCGGCGCGCAGGCTCAGCAGCGTGACGGCGAGCGGGAACGCGGTGCCGTTGGCGGCGCCGAGCAGCACCACCCAGAGCCAGGCCGCCTGCGGTGCCAGCAGCAGCCCGGCCAGTCCGAGGGCCGTGGCGGCGGAGACGGCGGCGGCGAGTGGGCGTTGGTCCGGCAGCCGGGCGGCGAGCACGGGGGTGGCGAAGCCCAGCGGGATGCCGACCAGCAGGAAGACCGAGAGCATCAGCCCGGCCTCGGCGCCGCCGTGCCCCTGATCGCGCATCAGCTGGGGGAGCCAGGCGGTCAGCACGTAGAACATCAGCGAGACCAGCCCGAGGAAGCCGGCCACGGCGAGGGCGAGCGGCTCGCGCAGCAGGGACTTGGTGGTGGGCAGGCCGCTCGGCGCGGGGCAGGGGGCCGGACGGCAGGGTGGCCGGGGGCGCGGGGAACTGCGCGCATCGGAAGGCTCGGACCCGTGTGCCGGGTACGGGCGCTCACGTGCACGTGGTTCTCCGTACCCGGCACACGGGTCACTTTCTTCCGCAGCGCGCAGTTCCCCGCGCCCCCGGGGTGACCACTTTGCCTCGTGTGCCCGGGGTGGCCACCTTGCCCCGTGCCAGAGCAGGGCGGCCGCGAGGGACGGGACCGCCCAGAGGGCGAGGGCCCACCGGACGCCGAGGGCTTGTTCGAGGGGGACGGCCAGTGCGGCGGCGAGGGCCGCCGTGGCGGACATCGCGGCCATGGCCAGCCCGGTGGCGGGGCCGATGCGGGCCGGGAAGTGCCGCTTGACCACGGCGGGGAGCAGGACGTTGCCGACGGCGATGCCCGCGCCCGCCAGGGCCGTGCCGGCGAACAGGGCGGGGGCGGTGGCGAGGCTCCGGAGGAGCTGACCCGCCGTCAGGGTGGCCAGCGCCCCGGCGACCGTCGCGGAGGTGCCGAAGCGGCGGGCGAGCGGGGCGGCGCAGGGGGCGAAGAGCGCCAGGCAGAGCACCGGCAGGGTGGTGAGGGCGCTCGCGGTGACCCCGCCGGTGCCGAGGGCGGGGAGCAGCGGCGGCAGGGTGGTGACGGCGGCCCGGAGGTCGGCCGCCAGCAGGAGCAGGGCGGCCACCGCCCACGGGGTCATGCCGCCCGGCCCCGGTACGGGCAGGAGAGCTGCTCCAGGATGGTCTCGGAGAGCAGGTCCTCCTGGCCCTTGAGGGCGTCGGCCACCTCCTGGTCGACCGGGAAGACCAGCTCGGCCGCGACGTTGTCCTGGACGATGCGGGCCAGGTTGTCCAGGGCGGTGGCCACCGGATCGGTGGGGAGCTGGGCGGTGGTGATGTCCAGCAGGTGGTCGTGGACCCGGGCCGGGTCCATGAAGCGCCGGAGGACGATGCTGTTCTGGTTGAGCACGGCGGTGGTCCAGATCGAGAGCACCACCACGTACAGGTCGGGCCACTCCTGCTCGCCGACCCGCTGCCGCCAGCGCCGCATCAGGCGGCTGACGCCGGCGATCTGGGCCCGGGCGGCGTGCGCCATGTTGGTGCGGATGTCGGCGTACACGGAGCCGGTGAACTCGGTGAAGGATTCGAGGGTGAAGCCGTCCCGGGCGATCGAGGTCTGCGCGAACTCCACTGCGGCATCCAGGATCCGGCGCGAGGAGGCCTCCAACTCCCGTGGCAGGGCGGCCTCTTCGAGGAGCTGCCGGGCGGTGGAGAGGGTGGACGCGAACTCCCGCAGGGGCGTCGCCCAGCCCGCCGAGCCGGACGGGCCGGTCAGGTACGGGGCGAGGATCGAGAAGGTGCCGAGCGGCACGTGGGCGACGGACTTGGCGAGTTCGAACTCCTCGGCCACCGGGTGCAGGCTCTCCCGCTCTCCGCGGTGGACCAGGGTGTAGCGACCGCCCCGGGAGTCGTTCTCGACCACGATCACCGGGGTGAGGTGGGGGGTGAGGTCCGCCTTGAGGGCCGCGTAGCCGCGCCGCATGCCGGCGTTGACGGCCAGCAGGGAGTCCCGGGCCCGGCGGGCCGGGTCGGAGCGGAAGGCGACCAGCTCCAGGTCGTGCGGGTCCACGTCCTGGCCGTGGTCGTTCCTGGTGGGCGGGGCGGTGGCCATGGTGATCCTCCGTCAGGGTCGGATGCCCCCACCCTGGCCGTCCCGCCGTCCCGGTCGTGAGGGCTCAGCGTCCCGCCCCGGTCCCGGTCGCCTTCAGCGCGGGGTAGTCGGTGTAGCCGGTCTCCCCGCCGACGTACATCAGGTGGGTGTCCCGGATCGGGTTGAGCGGCGCCCCGGCCCGCAGCCGGGCCACCAGGTCGGGGTTGGCCAGGAAGGCGCGGCCGAGCGCGATCAGGTCGGCGCCCGCCGCGAGCAGCCGCTCGCCGGCGGCGCGGCCGCCGTCCACCGGGAGCGGGCCGGGCCAGGGGAGCACCGGGTTGGCGATCAGGGTGCCGGGCCAGGCGCGGCGCAGGGCGTGGAAGAGCGGCTGCTCCGGGTCGGCGAAGACCACGTGCAGGTAGGAGAGCCCGCCGAGCCCGGCCAGCGCCTCGACCAGGGCCGGGTAGACCTCCTCGACGTCGTCCTCGGCCATGCCGTTGGCGGTGACCCCGGGGGCGATCCGGACGCCGACCCGCTCCGGGCCGATCGCCTCGGCCACCGCGCGGACCACTTCGACGGTGAAGCGGATGCGGTGGGCGACCGGGCCGCCGTAG
This sequence comes from Kitasatospora sp. NPDC051853, assembly GCF_044452665.1. NCBI lineage: Bacteria > Bacillati > Actinomycetota > Actinomycetes > Kitasatosporales > Streptomycetaceae > Kitasatospora > Kitasatospora sp. NPDC051853. The sequence continues at coordinate 308,466 of NZ_JBITBY010000007.1, forward strand.
CCGTCGGTGCGGCGGTTGGTGTGCGAGGAGAGGAACTGGTGCAGCAGGTAGCCGTTGGCGGAGTGCACCTCGACCCCGGCGAAGCCCGCCTCCACCGCCCGGCGCGCGGCGGCGGCGAAGTCGGCGACCGTGTCGCGGATGTCCTGCTCCGTCATCTCCCGCGGCACCACGGCCTCCTGGTGCCCGGACGGGGTGAAGACGGTGCCGGGGAGCGGGACGGGGGAGGGCGCGAGCGGGTGCAGGCCGGTGGTCTCCGGGTGGCCGACCCGGCCGCCGTGCTGGAGCTGGAGGTACATCTGCCCGCCCTCGGCCCGGACGGCCTCGGTGACCCGCCGCCACCCGGCCACGTGGGACTCGTCGTGGAGGGCCGGGATGTCGGGGTAGGTGGCGCCGACCGGGTTGGGGGTGGTGGCCTCGGCGATGATCAGGCCGGCGGTGGCACGCTGGGCGTAGTAGGCGGCCATAAGTGCGGTCGGGACCCCGTCGGCGCTCGCCCGGTTGCGGGTCATCGGGGCCATCACCAGGCGGTTGGCGAGGTGCAGCCCGCCGAGGCGGGCGGGCCGGAACAGGTCGGTGGCGGTGGCGGTGGTCACGATGGGCTCCTCGGAGCTTGCCGGGTTGGTGTTCTGACGATGGCTCAGCCCGCTTCGGGAGTGCTGACGGTCCGCTGACGGAGGCTGATGATCTTGGCTGTGTAGGGTGGGCCGCATGAGGTACGGGGTGCTCGGTCCGCTGACGGTGTGGGACGCGGAGGGCGCCGTGGTGCCCGTCCCCGAGGCCAAGGTGCGGGCACTGCTCGCGGTGCTGCTGGTGCACGAGGGGCGCGCCGTCCCGGTGGACCGGCTGGTCGACGCCCTCTGGGGCGAGGCCCTCCCCGGGAACCCCGCCAACGCCCTCCAGGCCAAGGTCTCCCAGCTGCGCCGGGCCATCGGCCGGGACCGCGTGACGTACCAACCGGCCGGGTACCGGCTGCAGTTGGCGGACGGCGAGCTCGACGCCGGGCTGTTCCGCGCCCGGGCGGCCGGGGCCCGGCTGCTCGCCGCCCCGGGGGAGCGGGCGGCGGGTCTGGGCGCGGCCCTGGAGCTGTGGCGTGGCGAGCCGTACGCGGACTTCGCCGACGAGGAGTTCACCCGGGCGGCCGTGCAACGGCTCGCGGAGGAGCGGCTGGTGGTGGAGGAGGAGCGGGCCGAGGCCCGGCTGGCGGCGGGCGACCCGCTGCTGGTGGGGGAGCTCGCCGAACTGGTGGACCGTCACCCGCTGCGGGAACGGCTGCGCGCGGTGCAGCTGCGGGCGCTGTACCGGGCCGGGCGGCAGAGCGAGGCACTGGCCGCGTACGGGGAGCTACGGGCACTGCTGGCCGAGGAGTTGGGGATCGACCCGGGGTCGGAGCTCACCGCGCTGCACCAGGCGGTCCTGCGGCAGGACCCGGCGCTGCTGGCCGCCCCGGCGGGGCTCGGCAGTGGGGCGGCCGTGGTGACGGGCGCCGGCGCGGCGGTGTTGCCGGTGCCGCGCACGGGATTGGTCGGGCGCGGCCCGGCCTTGGAACGGCTCGTCCACCTGCTGCGCGGCGAACGGCTGGTGACGCTCACCGGGCCCGGCGGAGTGGGCAAGACCCGGCTCGCCCTGGCCCTCGCCCACCGGCTGGCGGAGGACCCGCGGGAGGACGTCCGGCTGGTGGAGCTCGGCCCGTTGCCGGTCGGCACGGCCGACCTGGCCCAGCCGGTGGCCGCCGCCCTCGGCCTCCAGCAGGCGGCGCTCCCGCTGGCGCCCGACTCGGCCGCCGCCTCACTGGCCGCGGCGCTGCGGGGGCGGCGGACCCTGCTGGTCCTGGACAACTGCGAGCACGTGATCGAGGCGGTCGCCGCCCTGGCCGCCGACCTGCTGGCGGTGGCGCCCGGCCTGCGGGTGCTGGTCACCAGCCGGGAGTCGCTGCGCCTGCCGGAGGAGACCCTCTTCCCCGTCGCACCGCTCGAACCCGCCGACGCCGCCCGGCTGTTCACGGAGCGCGCGGCCGCCGCCGCCCCCGGCTTCGGACCGCTCGCGGCGGACGACGCCCGGACCAGGGAGGCCGTGGAGCTGATCTGCGGCCGCCTCGACGGTCTGCCGCTCGCCCTGGAGCTGGCCGCCACCCGCGTCCGGTCCATGGGCGTACGGGAGTTGGCGGACCGGCTGGGCGACCGCTTCCGGCTGCTGGCCTCCGGGCAGCGCGGGCTGCCCGCCCGGCAGCAGACCCTGCGGGCGGTGATCGACTGGAGCTGGGAGCTGCTCACCGAACCCGAACGCGCCGTGCTGCGTCGGCTCTCCGTCCCGGTGGCGGGCTGCACCTTGGCCGCCGCCGAGGAGGTCTGCGCGGCAGGCGGCACCCCGGAGGCGGAGGTCTTCGACCTGGTGGCCCGCCTGGTGGACCGTTCACTGGTCGACGCCGTGCACGGCACCGACGGCCCGCGCTACCGGCTGCTCGAATCGGTGGCCGCCTACGCGCGCGAACGCCTGCACGAGGCAGGGGAGTCGGGCCCCACCGCCGACCGCCACGCCCACCACTACGCGGATCTGGCGGTGCGGGCCGAGCCCGCGCTGCGCGGTCCGGAGCAGCGGGACTGGCTGGCCCGGCTGGACGCCGACGCCGCCAACCTCCGCGCCGCCCTCGACCACGCGCTGCACGGCGCCGACCCGGCCGGGGCCGCCGGGACGGCCGCCGCCCTCACCCCCTGGTGGCTGCTGCGCGGCCGCCTCCACGAGGGCCGCACCACCCTCGGCGCCGTGCTCGACGGGCTGCCGCCCGGGACACCGGGCGAGAGTGAACTCCGCATCCAGCACGGCGTGTTCGCGATGCTGACCGGGCACCGGCCAGCCGGCGGGGAGCTCCCCGACGAGAGCACGATGCCCGGCAGGGTGCTCTGGTTCCACGGCTACGGCCTGCACCACGCGGGCGACCCGGTGGCGGCGCGGGCCGCGGCCGAGCGGGCGCTCGCACTCTGCGCGGCGGAGGCCGACGGCTGGGGCGAGGCCGCCGCCCGTGCGTTGCTGGCCGTCACCGCACTGGCCACCGGGGACCTCTCCGCGGCCGGTGCCGAGGGGTCTGCGGCCGCTGCCGCCTTCCGCGAACTGGGCGACGGCTGGGGCGAGTTGCAGACCGTCCCGGTGCGCGCCGCACTGGCCGAGATCGCCGGGGACCACGCGGCCGCGACCACCCTCCAGACCGAAGGACTGGCCCTCGCCGAGGGCCTCGGCCTGGCCGCCGAGGTCTCCGCCCGGCTCGGCGGCCTGGGCCGGCTGGCTCTGCTCGCCGGCGACTGGGACCGGGCCCGCGAGCTCCACGAACGCGCCCGGCAGGCTGCTGTCGCCCAGGGCTACCTGTACGGCGAGGTCTTCGCGCTGATGGGGCTGGCACTGGGCGCCCGGCGGGCGGGTGAGCTGGACGAGGCCGAGCGATACCTCCGCACGATGCTCGACGACTACCCGTCGTCGACGGCCGGGAAGCACCTGCTCCACGTCGAGCTCGGCTTCACCGCCGAATTGCGCGGACAGGTGGCCGAGGCCGCCGCCCTGCAGCGTGAAGGACTTTCGTACGCACGGGAGTTGGGAGACCCACGGGCCGTCGCGCTCTCCCTGGAGGGCCTGGCCGGAGCCGCCGTCCTCGCCGGCGACCCGACCGAGGCCACCCGCCTGCTCGCCGAGGCGGACACCCTCCGCCGGGCCAACGGAGGCCCGCTCCCACCGGCGGAACGCCGCGACGTCGACCGCATCACCGCAGCCATCCCCGGCTGAGCCTCGGGACGCTCGGAAGGGCAGCGACCCAGGGGCGCGGGGAACTGCGCGAGTCGGAAGACGATGACCGTGTGCCGGGTACGGATAATCACGTGCAGGTGGGTGTCCGTACCCGGCAGATGGGTTGCTTTCTTCCGTTTCGCGCAGTTCCTCGCGCCCCTGGCCCCTGCGGGGGCTCCTACAGGGTGAGCGTGCTGCGGCAGCTCTCGACGAAGGCGGCCATCGCCTGGGTGAGCGGCCGGTCGCGCAGCCAGTACAGGCCGACGTGGCTGGGGGAGAGGCCGGTGAGGTCGCGGTAGACCACGTCGGGGCGGGAGGCGAGGCGGCGCATGGCCTCGGGGGCGAAGCCGATGCCCTGGCCGCAGGCGACGGCGGCGAGCCATTCGTCGGCGTTGTGGACGACGGCGCCGATGCGGGCGGGGCGGTCGCCCCGTTCGGGGCAGCCGAGCCAGTAGGCGCGCCAGAAGCCGGCTTCGGCGGGGATGGCGACGAAGGGGTCGTCGAAGAGTTCGGAGACGTCGATGGTCTCGCGGTGGGCCAGCGGGTGGGAGGTGGAGAGGACCGCGACCCGGGGCGAGATGCCGAGCCGTTCGCCGGTGAACTCGGGGCCGAGGTCGGCGGGGGCGTGCCAGAGGGCGAGGTCGATCTCGCCGCCGGCCAGGCCGGAGGTGACGTCGAACCAGTTGTTCTGCCGCATCCGGGCCTGCCAGCCGGGCATCCGCCGTTCGAAGTCGGCCATGGTGGCCAGCCCGACCAGGTTGATGGTGGCGCCCTCGAAGCCGACCCGGAGCAGGCCCTGCGCCTCGGTGGCGGCCTGCCGGGTGGCCCGGACGGTGCACTCCCAGCCGGCCAGCAGGCCGGGGGTGCGGCGGGCCAGTTCCTCGGCGGCCGGGGTGGGCGTCACGCCGGCCCGGGTGCGTTCGAAGAGCTGGACCCCTAGCAGGGTCTCCAACTGGCGGACCTGCTTGGTGAGGGTGGGCTGGGACACCAGCAGCCGGGCGGCGGCGGCGGTGAGCTGGCGCTCCTCGTAGACCGCCGCGAAGGAGCGGAGCAGCCGGGTGTCGATGTCCATGCCATCAGGTTATGGAAGGAGGAATTGGACCGGTCGACCGGGGCTGGGGCAGAGTGGGCCCCCCGTCGCGGGGGTCCGGTACCGGCAGCACAGGGGACGGCCGGTCCCGGGCGCCCGCGCCGTGGCCACGCAGTACCGGCACCGTTCCCACGCAGTGCCGCGCCGACCTGCACCGGGGTCTGATCCGCCGTAACGTGAGTGCCCATCAGCACCCGTGAGCGGAGGGCCGGATGGCGTCGAAGTCCCCCAAGCCGGAGAAGTCGTCCACGCCGGGGAAGTCCCCCGACCGGCTCCCGAAGAAGCCGTACGAGCGCGAGCTGCTCCGGCTCCAGGGCGAACTGGTGAAGCTCCAGGAGTGGGTGAGGGCCGAGGGCGTCCGCCTGGTGGTGGTCTTCGAGGGACGGGACGCGGCCGGCAAGGGCGGCGCGATCAAGCGGGTCACCGAGTACCTCAACCCCCGGGTGGCCCGGATCGCCGCGCTGCCGGCGCCGACCGAGCGCCAGCGCAGCCAGTGGTACTTCCAGCGGTACGTGGAGCAGCTGCCGGCCGCCGGGGAGATCGTGCTGTTCGACCGGAGCTGGTACAACCGGGCCGGGGTGGAGAAGGTGATGGGCTTCTGCACGCCGGAGGAGTACTGGCAGTTCCTGCACCAGTGCCCGACCTTCGAGCGGATGCTGATCGAGGCCGGGATCATGCTGCGCAAGTACTGGTTCTCGGTCAGCGACACCGAGCAGGAGAAGCGCTTCCGGGACCGGCTGGAGGACCCGATGCGGCGCTGGAAGCTCTCGCCGATGGACACCGAGTCCATCTCCCGCTGGGAGGAGTACTCCCGGGCCAAGGACGAGATGTTCGTCTACACCGACATCCCCGAGTCCCCCTGGCACGTGGTGGAGAGCGACGACAAGCGCCGGGCCCGGATCAACATGATCGCCCACCTGCTCTCCACCGTCCCGTACCACGAGGTCAGCCCGCCCTCGGTGCAGCTGCCGCCCCGCCCGCCGGGCCACGGCTACCAGCGGCCCCCGCGCGACCTGCAGAAGTACGTGCCCGACCACGCGGCGAAGCTGGCCGACTGAACCGTCACCGCTCTGGCATACGCTTCACAGCGTGGAACCGGACCTCTTCACCGCAGCCGCCGAGGAACGCCAGGCCCAGGAGCCCGGCCGGGCCCCGCTCGCCGTACGGATGCGCCCGCGCACCATCGACGAGGTGGCCGGGCAGCGGCAGCTGCTCCGGGAGGGCTCCCCGCTGCGCCGTCTGGTGGCCAACTCGCGCGGCCCGGCGGCGACCAGCTCGGTGATCCTCTGGGGCCCGCCCGGCACCGGCAAGACCACCCTGGCGCACGTGATCAGCCAGGCCGTGGAGGGCCGCTTCGTGGAGCTCTCGGCGATCACCGCCGGGGTCAAGGAGGTCCGCGCGGTGATCGACGGCGCCCGCCGCGCCGTCGGCATGTCCGGCCGGGAGACGGTGCTCTTCCTGGACGAGATCCACCGCTTCTCCAAGGCCCAGCAGGACTCGCTGCTCCCGGCGGTGGAGAACCGCTGGGTCACCCTGATCGCCGCCACCACGGAGAACCCGTACTTCTCGGTGATCTCCCCGCTGCTCTCCCGTTCGCTGCTGCTCACCCTGGAGTCGCTCACCGACGAGGACGTCCGGGCGCTGCTGCGCCGCGCGGTGGAGGACGAGCGGGGCCTGGCGGGCGGGGTGACGCTCGGTCAGGAGGCCGAGGACCACCTGGTCCGGCTCGCCGGGGGAGACGCCCGGCGGGCGCTCACCACCCTGGAGGCGGCGGCCGGGGCGGCGCTGGAGAAGGGCGAGGCGGAGATCACCCTGGCCACCACCGAGACGGCGGTGAACCAGGCGGCGGTCCGCTACGACAAGGACGGGGACCAGCACTACGACGTGGCCAGTGCCCTGATCAAGTCGATCCGGGGCAGCGACGTGGACGCCACCCTGCACTACCTGGCCCGGATGATCGAGGCCGGCGAGGACCCGCGGTTCATCGCCCGGCGGCTGATGATCTCGGCCAGCGAGGACGTCGGCCTGGCCGATCCGACGGCCCTCCAGACCGCGGTGGCGGCGGCCCAGGCGGTGGCGCTGATCGGCTTCCCGGAGGCCCGGATCATCCTCAGCCAGGCCGCCATCGCGCTGGCCCTGGCCCCCAAGTCGAACGCGGCCTACCTGGCGATCGACGCCGCGCTGGCCGACGTCCGGGCCGGCCTGGCCGGGGCGGTGCCGCCGCACCTGCGGGACGGCCACTACAAGGGCGCCGCCAAGCTGGGCCACGCCCAGGGCTACCAGTACCCGCACGACCTGCCCGAGGGCATCGCCCGCCAGCAGTACGCGCCGGACGCGGTGCACGGCAAGGAGTACTACCAGCCGACCCGCCGCGGCGGCGAGGCCCGCTACGCGGACACCGTGGAGTGGACCAGGGGTCGGCTCAGGGGCGATCAGTAGTCCTGTACAGTTACCCGGAGTGCCTTGTCCCGGGCCCGGCGGTGAGCTTCGGCTGACCGACCGGCCGCACCAGCGGGGCGATGGCCACGAAGCCCCTCGTGGGTTTCCAGGAGCGTTGCGCACCGGTTTCGGTGTCGCGGGCAGCCCACCACCTTCCGGCGGTGGGCCGAACGTGTGCAAGCACAGTAGTGCCCGGCTGCGGAGAGCGGCTGACCGTCCGTCAGGACTGGTTTTTCTCCGGGTCGCGAGGAGCAACCTCCGTCAACACCTGGTGAAGCCGTATTCGCACACTGAAAGAGGTAATGGTTCCATGGCGAACCAGAAGCGTCCCAAGGTCAAGATTGCCCGCGCGCTGGGTATCCCGCTGACCCCGAAGTCCGTCAAGTACTTCGAGGCCCGCCCGTACCCGCCCGGCCAGCACGGCCGCGGCCGCAAGCAGAACTCTGACTACAAGGTCCGTCTGACCGAGAAGCAGCGTCTGCGCGCCCAGTACGACCTGAGCGAGAAGCAGCTCGCCCGCGCCTTCGACCGTGCCAAGAAGGTCGAGGGCAAGACGGGTGAGGCGCTCATCGCCGAGCTCGAGACCCGTCTCGACTCGCTGGTGCTGCGTTCGGGCATCGCCCGCACCATCTACCAGGCCCGTCAGATGGTCGTCCACGGCCACATCGAGGTCAACGGTGGCAAGGTCAACAAGCCGTCGTTCCAGCTGAAGCCGGGCTACGTCGTCACCGTGCGTGACCGTAGCAAGGAGAAGACCCCGTTCGTCGTCGCCCGTGAGGGTGGCAACGCGGGCGAGGGCCAGACCCCGAAGTACCTCGAGGTCAACCTCCGCGCCCTGGCCTTCCGCCTGGACCGCGCCCCGCAGCGTCGTGAGGTCCCCGTGATCTGCGACGAGCAGCTGGTCGTCGAGTACTACTCGCGCTGACCTGCCGCAGGCAGAGCCGAGCCCCGCAGCCTTCCGGCTGCGGGGCTCGGCCCGTTCCGGGGCCCGCGCGCGGCGCGGCCGGCGGCGACCCGGGCCGCGGCCCGGTCCAGGTCCAGGGCCGCGCCCAGCTCGAAGGCCTCGGAGAACTCCTGCTCGGTCAGACCGCCCCTGGCCCGCTCCAGGCCGGTGCGGTGCGGGGTGTTGAAGGTGACCGAGCCGCAGAACGGCTTGCCGACCGCCCGCCAGGTCCGGTGCGCGGCGCCGAGCAGCACGGCGGCCTCGTACAGGTCCGGGTCCGGGCCCTCGGTCTCCAGCACCGCCAGCACGTCCAGCGCCAGCACCACGCCGAGCAGGTCCTGGAAGAGGTGGTTCAGCCGCACGCACTCGCGGGCGTGCGCGCGGGCCGGGCGCAGTTCGCCGGAGAGCCAGGCCGCGTACGCCATCGCGTAGCGGCCGTAGGCGTAGGCCCACTGCTCGCCGTGCTCCTCGCAGACCTCGCGGACCTTCTCCAGCCAGATGGTGCCGCGCTCGGTCTCGCCCTGGAACAGGTGCGCCACGCCGAGCTCGAACATCGCCATCAGCACGTTGCTGTTCAGCTCGCCGATCGCCTCGTAGTGCCACAGCGCCTCCTCGAACAGCTCGGTGGCGCGGGCGAGTTCGTCGCCGATCAGGGCGGCGCAGCCCTGCCGGTGCACCGCGTAGGCGAGCGCCCGGTCGTCCCCGGTCTCCAGGGCCTGGCGGTGGCACTCGGCCAGTGCGGGGCGGGCCCGGTGCAGATCGCCCTGGAGGGTGGCCAGGTAGCCCGTCACCCACAGGGCCTTGGCCCGGGCCTCGGTCGGCTCGGGGGCCAGGGCCAGCGCCCGGTCCAGCCAGTGCCGGCCCTCGCCCAGGTGGCCGGAGCCGACCCAGTAGTACCAGAGGGTGCCGGCCAGCAGCAGGGCCAGCTGCTCCTCGCCGGGCTCGGCCAGGCAGAACTCCAGCGCGGCGCGCAGGTTGGCGTGGGCCAGCCTGGTCCGCTCGGCGGTCTCCGGTTGCCGGGGGCCGAACCACTCGACCTCGCCCCAGGTGGCCACCCCGAGGTACCAGTCCCGGTGGCGGCGGCGCAGCCGCTGTTCCTCGCCGCCGGCCCGCAGCCAGCCGGCGCCGTACTCGCGCAGGGTGTCCAGCAGCCGGTACCGGGCGCCGGGCCCGCCGGGCTCCCGCAGCAGCACCGACTTGGCGATCAACTCGCCCACCAGGTCGAGGAGTTCCTCGCCGACCAGACCGTCACCCCCGCACACGTACTCGACCGCCTCCAGGTCGAAGCCGCCGGTGAAGACCGAGAGCCGGGCCCAGAGCAAACGTTCCTGCGGTGTGCAGAGTTCGTGGCTCCAGCCGATCGTGGTGCGCAGGGTGCGGTGCCGCTCCGGGCCGCCGCGGGAGCCGCCGACCAGCAGCCGGAAGCGGTCGTCCAGCCGGTCGGTGATCTGCTCCACCGAGAGCGCCCGCAGCCGGCCGGCGGCCAGCTCCACCGCGAGCGGGATGCCGTCCAGCCGGCGGCAGAGCCGGGCCACCTCGGCCAGGTTGCGGTCCGTCAGCTCGAAGCCCGGCAGCACGGCGGCGGCCCGGTCGGCGAACAGCCGCACCGCCGCCGGGACCCGGCCCGGCTCGGCCCGCACCGGCAGCGGCGCCAGCGGGAGCAGGTGCTCGCCCGCCACGCCGAGCACCTCCCGCCCGGAGGTCAGCACCCGCAGCCCGGGCGCGGCCCGCAGCAGCGCGGCGACCAGCGTGGCGCAGGGCTCCACCAGGTGCTCGCAGCCGTCCAGCACCAGCAGCAGCTCCCGGTCGGCCAGTTGCTCGACCAGCACCTCCTCGGGCTGCCGGGTGGTGGAGTCGGGCAGCCGCAGCGCCTCCAGCACCGCGTGCCCCAGCAGGTGCGGGCCGCGTACCGCGGACAGCTCCACCAGCCGCACCCCGTCGGCGTACCGCGGGGCCGCCGCGGCCGCCGCACGCAGCGCCAGCCTGGTCTTGCCGACCCCGCCCGGGCCGGTCACCGTCACCAGTCGGCCGGCCGTCAACAGCTGCTCCAGCTCGGCCAGTTCGGCCTCCCGGCCGACGAAGCTGGTCAGCTCGGCGGGCAGCCGGTGGCCGGGTGAGTCACTGCACACTGAGCCGCCCCCGTGGCCTGGAAAGGGCCCGCACCCTGCGGACCACCCCCTCAACGAGACGACCGGGCAAGGGGTTACTCGGCATGCGGCAGGCCCCCGGGGGAGCGTCCCGCACCGCGCCCGGGCCGGCGCTCAGGAGCCGACGGGGAAGGAGATGACGTGGTCCTTCATCTTGATGGTGGTGTTGTACTTCCCGCCGAACGCGAAGCCGCCCTTCTTGACCGCCTCGGTCAAGGTCAGCGTGTAGGTGCCGGGCTGGAGGTCCTTGAGGGGGAACTCACGGGTCAGTTCGAGCAGGTAGGGCGCGGTGGTGTCCCGGATCGTGACGAGCTCGGAACTGATCACCCGGCCCTCGGGTGCGGTCAGGGTGGACGGGCCGGTCAGCGTCAGCCTCCCGGTGATCACCGGGATGCGTGCGTCGACCAGGGCCAGGTTCTCCTCCAGCCAGACCGTCGCGTCCCAGTAGTACGGCTTGGCGCGGAAGCGGACGGTGGCCTTCTGGTGGCCGTCGTCCCAGCCGAGCGACAGGGACAGGCGCGAGTTCACCTTGCTCGCCCTGACCTTGTCGCTCTGGTCGCCGTCGGCCGGGTTGTCGAAGGTCTTGTAGACGTCCGGGTCGGGGGCCTTCTCGCCGGTGTTGATCCAGTCGATCGCGCCGCCCGCACCGCGCCCCCACCGGTAGACGTAGTACTCGTCGCGCACCATCACCTTGCGGCGCAGCGTGCCCACCGGCGTGTCGGCCAGCCGCGCGGCCGCGTCGAGCTCGTGGAGGGCCTCGGTGAAGTCCCGGTCGGGGATCTCGACGTCGGTGCCGATGGTCAGGCCGGTCACCTGTGTGAAGGCCGGCGCGGTGAACTTCCACTGCGCCGCGACCTCTTCGTCGGCATTGAGCATGACGCCGGTGAGGGTGTGCTCGTCGCTGCTCTGACTGGTCATCACGAAGCCGGTGAAGGTGGTGAAGAAGTCGGCGGCGCTGCCGGTCTCCTCGTCGAAGGTGTACGTGAACTTGTCGGTGACCGCATCGGCGAACGCCCGCTCGTCCCGCGTGTTGAGGGCGTCGATGAACGTCTGGATGGCAAGGTTCGTGGGGCCGCTGTCGAAGATCATGCCCAGCAGCTTCGCGCAGCGGACCGGGCTCAGGAAGGCATGCGCATGCCAGCCACCCGAACGAGTGACCCGCCGCGGGGACCGCGGCCGCAGGTCGCGCCGGGTGCCGCACGCAATCCGCTTGCCGAATCGCGGTAGGGTTCAACCCTGGAACGTGGGGCTGACGGCGAGGGAGCGCGCAAGGTGTCCGTGGGAGAGCTGGCCGGTCTGTTGGTGGCCGTGTTCTGGGCGGTCCTGGTCACCCTGCTGGCGGTCGTGCTGGTGCGGCTCTCCAAGGTGCTCCGGGAGGCGACCGTGCTGGTCGCCGCCGTCACCGAGCAGGCCGTGCCGCTGCTGACCGACGCCGGCACCGCGGTGCGCAGCGCCAACGAGCAGCTGGAGCGGGTGGACGAGATCACCGCCAACGTGCAGGACGCCGCCGCCAACGCCAACGCGCTCTCCTCCACGGTGGCCGCCACCCTCGGCGGCCCGCTGGTCAAGCTGGCCGCCTTCTCCTACGGCGTGCGCAAGGCGGTGGCCCGCCAGCAGTCCGGGCTGACGCTGCCTCAGCAGGCGGGCGAGCGGGAGGAGCTGGCCCGGCTGATCCGGGCCGAGGTCCGGGCCGCCACCGCACCCCGCCGGGGCGGGCTGGTCGGCCGGCTGCGCCGCGCGGTGAAGGGCTGACGGCGATGGTGCGACGCATCTTCTGGATGGCGGTCGGCGCCGGCGCCACCGTCTGGGCCATGAACAAGGCCAACGAGGCCGTGCACCGGATGACCCCGGACAGCCTCTCCGGCACCGCCGCCCGCGGTGCGCTCCAACTCGGCGACGCCGCCAAGCGGTTCGCCGCCGACGTGCGCGCCGGGATGACCGAGCGCGAGCGCCAGCTCCGCGACGACCTGGGCCTGGACGGCACCGCCGTGGTCGAGCCCCCGCGCCGGAAGGCGCTGCGCGGCGAGGCGGCGAGCGCTCCGATCGGGGCCGCGCGAGCTATCAAGGCGGCACCGGGCTCCCCGGCCGCCGCCCAGCGCCCCAGTCTCCGCAGTGCCCGCACCACCCCCTCAGACATGGATTCGACGCCGCGTCAGCTCCCGGAGCTGCCCGGCGGCCCCAACCGGAAGGACCAATGATGGAGTCGGCAGAGATCCGCCGCCGGTGGCTGCGCTTCTTCGAGGAGCGCGGCCACACCGTCGTGCCGTCGGCCTCCCTGGTCGCCGACGACCCCACCCTGCTGCTGGTCAACGCCGGCATGGTGCCGTTCAAGCCGTACTTCCTCGGCGAGATCAAGCCGCAGTTCAGCCGGGCGACCAGCGTGCAGAAGTGCGTGCGCACCCTGGACATCGAGGAGGTCGGCAAGACCACCCGGCACGGCTCCTTCTTCCAGATGTGCGGCAACTTCTCCTTCGGCGACTACTTCAAGGAAGGGGCCATCAAGTACGCGTGGGAGCTGCTCACCACTCCCGTCGCGGACGGTGGCTACGGCCTGGAGAAGGAGAAGCTCTGGATCACCGTCTACCAGGACGACGACGAGGCCGAGCAGATCTGGCGGGACGTCATCGGCGTGTCGCCCGACCGCATCCAGCGCCTCGGCATGAAGGACAACTTCTGGTCGATGGGCGTCCCCGGCCCGTGCGGCCCGTGCTCGGAGATCAACTACGACCGCGGCCCCGCGTACGGCGAGGAGGGCGGCCCGGCCGTCAACGGCGAGCGCTACCTGGAGATCTGGAACCTGGTCTTCATGCAGTACGAGCGCGGCCACGGTGACGGCAAGGACGGGTTCGAGATCCTCGGCGACCTGCCGAGCAAGAACATCGACACCGGCCTCGGCCTGGAGCGCCTGGCCGCCATCCTGCAGGGCGTCGACAACCTCTTCGAGATCGACACCAGCCGGATGATCCTGGACCGGGCGGCCGAGCTCACCGGCCACACCTACGGCGCCGACCACCGCTCCGACGTCTCGCTGCGCGTGGTCACCGACCACTTCCGCACCGCGCTGATGCTGGTCGGCGACGGCGTCACCCCCGGCAACGAGGGCCGCGGCTACGTGCTGCGCCGCATCCTGCGCCGCGCCATCCGCAACATGCGCCTGCTGGGCGCCACCGAGCCGGTGGCCAAGGACCTCATCGACGTCTCCATCAAGGCGATGGCCCCGCAGTACCCGGAGCTGGAGACCGACCGCAAGCGGATCGAGACGGTGGTCGTCGCCGAGGAGACCGCCTTCCTGCAGACCCTGAAGGCCGGCACCAGCCTGCTGGACGCCGCGGTGACCGAGACCAAGCAGTCCGGCGGCGCGGTGCTCTCCGGCGACCAGGCCTTCAAGCTGCACGACACCTACGGCTTCCCGATCGACCTGACCCTGGAGATGGCCGAGGAGCAGGGCCTCCAGGTCGACGAGTCCGGCTTCCGCCGCCTGATGCAGGAGCAGCGCGACCGCGCCAAGGCGGACGCCAAGGCGAAGAAGATGGGCCACGCCGACGTCGCCGCGTACCGCGAGGTCGCCGACAAGTCCGGCGCCTCCGTCTTCACCGGCTACACCGCCACCGAGGGCGAGGCCACCGTGGTCGGCCTGCTGGTGAACGGCGTGCCGGCCCCGGCCGCCACCGAGGGCGACGAGGTCGAGATCGTCCTCGACCGCACCCCGTTCTACGCCGAGGGCGGCGGCCAGCTCGCCGACCACGGCCGGATCCGCCTGGACTCCGGCGCGGTGGTGGAGATCCGCGACGTCCAGCAGCCCGTCCCGGGCGTCGTGGTGCACTCCGGCGGCGTGCTGTTCGGCGAGGTCGTGCTCGGCGCGTCCGCGTACGCCAGCATCGACGTGGACCGCCGCCGGGCGATCGCCCGGGCGCACTCGGCCACCCACCTGACCCACCAGGCGCTGCGCGACGCGCTCGGCCCGACGGCCGCCCAGGCCGGCTCGGAGAACGCCCCGGGCCGCTTCCGCTTCGACTTCGGCTCCCCGGCCGCCGTGCCGGGCTCGGTGCTGGTGGACGTCGAGCAGAAGATCAACGACGTGCTCACCCGCGAACTCGACGTCACCGCCGAGGTCATGACGATGGACCAGGCCCGCAAGGCCGGCGCCATCGCCATGTTCGGCGAGAAGTACGGCGACGAGGTGCGCGTGGTCACCATCGGGGACTTCTCCAAGGAGCTCTGCGGTGGCACCCACGTCGGCAACACCGCCCAGCTGGGTCTGGTGAAGCTGCTCGGCGAGTCCTCGATCGGCTCCGGCGTGCGCCGGGTGGAGGCGCTGGTCGGCGTCGACGCGTACAAGTTCCTGGCCCGCGAGCACACCGTGGTCTCGCAGCTCACCGAGCTGGTCAAGGGCCGTCCGGAGGAGCTCCCGGAGAAGATCTCCGGCATGCTCACCCGGCTCAAGGACGCGGAGAAGGAGATCGAGCGCTTCCGCGCCGAGAAGGTGCTGGCGCTGGCCGCCGGTCTCGCCGGGAGCGCCGAGGACGTGCAGGGCGTCTCGGTGGTCGCGGCCCGGGTGGCCGACGGCACCGGCGCCGACGACCTGCGCAAGCTGGTGCTGGACGTCCGGGCCCGGCTCGGCTCCCGCCCGGCCGTGGTCGCCGCCTTCACCGTGGCCAACGACCGCCCGCTGACCGTGATCGCCACCAACGAGGACGCCCGTTCGCGCGGCGTCAAGGCCGGCGAGCTGGTCAAGGTCGCCGCCAAGACCCTCGGCGGCGGCGGTGGCGGCAAGGACGACGTCGCCCAGGGCGGCGGCACCAACCCGGGTGCCCTGGACGAGGCGATCGCCGCGGTCAAGGGCCTGGTCGCGGAGCGCGCCAGCTGATGGAGGCTCAGGAGGAGAAGGTCTTCCGCCGGGGGCGCCGGATCGCCGTGGACGTGGGGGACGCCAGGATCGGGGTCGCCAGCTGCGACCCGGACGGGCTGATCGCCACCCCGGTGGAGACGGTCCCGGCGGGGGGCCGCTCCCAGGCACGGCTCAAGGCCATCGCGGAGGAGTACGAGGCCATCGAGGTGGTGGTCGGCCTGCCGCGCTCGATGAGCGGTAAGGAGGGCCCGGCCGCCGCCAAGGTCCGCGAGTACGCGGGCCGGCTGGCCATGCTGCTCTACCCGGTGCCGGTCCGGCTGGTGGACGAGCGGATGACCACCGTCACCGCCGCCCAGGGCCTGCGGGCCTCCGGCCGGAACGCCAAGAAGGGCCGCTCGGTGATCGACCAGGCGGCCGCCGTGGTGATCCTGCAGAACGCCCTTGAGACCGAACGGGTGAGCGGCAGGCCCCCCGGTGAGAGCGTCGTGCCGGTCGGCTGATCATCGTGCAATAGCGTCCCGGACGGGGCACCTGCGGTACGCCGCGGGTGCCCCGTTCCGCATCTCCAGGGAGAGCAGCCGGAGGGGACGAGGCCGTGACCGATCCGTACAGCACGCCGGGCCTGACACCCGGTCACCTGGGTGCCCCGGTGGTCGAACCCGAGGGCCGGGCCCCGGGCCCGGCCCCCGCCGGCGCGCCGCACGACCCGCGGCGCCGGCGCACCGGGCTGGCCTGCGGCCTGACCCTGCTGGCACTGGCCACCGTGCTCGGCGCCGCGGTGCTGGTCGGCTACCTCTGGTGGCCCCGGGACGAACCCGTCCGGGCGGCCGACTTCAGCGGCTCCGGCAGCGGCTCCACCCAGGTCTCGGTGGTGCAGGGCGCCACCGTGGCCCAGATCGGCCAGGCCCTGGTGAAGCAGGGCGTGGTCGCCAGCACCCGGGCCTTCACCGAGGCGGCCGCCAAGAGCCCGGCCGGCAACAGCATCCAGCCCGGCACCTACACGCTCCGTCAGAAGCTGCCCGCCGTCTCGGCCTTGAACGTGCTGCTCGACCCGGCCAACGCCAACGCCCTCACCATCCCCGAGGGCCGGCGGGCCGCCCAGGTCTACGACGCCGTGGACCAGAAGCTCAAGCTCACCGCCGGCACCACCAAGGCGGTGGCCGAGCAGCGGACCGGCGAGCTCGGCCTGCCGCCGGAGGCCGGGGGCAACCCGGAGGGCTACCTCTTCCCCTCCACCTACCCCGTCACCGCGGAGACCAGCGCGCTCGGCCTGCTCCAGCAGATGGTCCGCCAGGCCGCCAGGACCCAGAAGGCGGACGAGCTGGAGACCGCCTCGGCCCTGCTCGGGCGCAGCCCGTACGAGCTGGTCACCATCGCCAGTCTGGTGCAGGGCGAGGCGGACAACGCGGAGGACATGGCCAAGGTGGCGCGGGTGGTGAACAACCGGCTGGCGAAGCGGATGCCGCTGCAGTTCGACTCCACCATCAACTACGCGCTGGGCCGCTCCACCCTCACCACCACGGCGGACGACACCAGGCTGGACTCGCCGTTCAACACCTACCTGCACCCGGGCCTGCCGCCCACCCCGATCGCCAACCCGGGCCGGGACGCCCTGCAGGCCGCCGTCCAGCCCGCCGAGGGGGACTGGCTCTACTTCGTCACGGTCGCCCCCGGGGACACCCGGTTCACCGACAGCTTCGAGCAGCACCAGCGCAACGTGGCCGAGTTCAACACGCGTCAGGCGGCGCGGGCCGCCCGTCCCGCCGCGGGCACCGGCGGCCACTGAGGGTGAGCCCGTCCAGCCGGGACGTACCCTGCGGTACGGTAACGTCTCCCTCCAGGCGTGTCGCTAGCACGCCGGTTCGAGAGACTTGCCGGATCGGCTTAAGGGGTTCGATGACGGATCTGGGCGGGGGCTACCAGCCCCAGGGCACGCAGCCGTGGCACCCGGGCGACCCCGGATACGGCGGCTACGCCCAGGATCAGCAGCCCGGTCAGTACGGCTACCCCCAGCAACCCCAGCAGCCGCAGTACGGCCAGCAGCCCTATCCGCAGCAGGGCTACCCGCAGCAGCAGCCGGTGCCGCAGCAGCCGCAGTACGGCCAGCCCCAGCAGCAGCCCGGGTACGGGCAGCCCCAGCAGCCCCAGCAGCCGCAGTACGGCCAGCAGCCCTATCCGCAGCAGCAGGTCCCGCAGCAGCCGTACCAGCAGCAGGGCTACCCGCAGCAGCAGGTGCCCCAGCAGCCGGTGCCGCAGCAGCCGGTCCAGCCGCAGCCCGCGCGCCGGCGCCCCGAGCCGGTCTCCGGCCCCGGCCCCGACGGCATCGACTGGGAGGCCGAGGCCGCCGCGCTGGACGCCCCCGCCCCGGTCGTGGCCGAGCCGGAGGAGGAGTGGGCCGAGGAGGAGTACGAGGAGCACGAGCCGGAGCAGGAGTCCTTCTTCGGCGAGCAGGACGACTCCCGCACGGCCGAGAAGCGCCGCAAGGAGAAGGGCAAGAAGGCCGGCCGGAAGAACAGCGGCGCCTGCCTGGTGGTCGCCCTGGTGCTGATCGGCGGCCTCGCCGGCGGCGGCTACTGGGGCTACAACTTCTACCAGAAGCACTTCGGCCCGCCGCCGGACTACACCGGCGAGGGCACCGGCTCGGTGCAGGTCGAGATCAAGCCGGGCACCGGCGACGCGATGGGCAAGGTGCTGCTGGACGCCGGCGTGGTGAAGAGCCTCGACGCCTTCCGCAACGCCTACGGCAAGAACCCGAAGGCCATCACCATCCAGCCGGGCTTCTTCACCATGCACCACCAGATGTCCGCCGAGGCGGCCGTCAAGCTGCTGGTGGACTCGGCCGGTGGCGCCTCGCTGATCCTGCCCGAGGGCCAGAAGGCCGTCGACATCTACAAGCGGATCGACACCAAGCTCAAGCTGGCCCCCGGCACCACGGCCAACGTGGCCAAGAACCAGGTGAACGAGCTCGGCCTGCCCCCCTACGCCAACGGCAACATCGAGGGCTTCCTCTGGCCCGCCAAGTACTCGATCAGCGAGGGCATGAAGCCCGAGGACCTGCTCAAGCAGATGGTCAAGACGGCGACCGAGAAGTACCAGGCGCTCAACCTGGACGCCAACGCCTCGAAGGCCGGGCTCAAGACCGGCTACGAGGTGCTGATCGAGGCGAGCATCCTGCAGGCCGAGGGCAACAACTCGCAGGACTTCGGCAAGATGGCCCGGGTCATCCAGAACCGCCTGGGCAGCAACGAGACCCAGCACCGCCTCGGGATGGACACCACGATCCAGTACAGCCTGGGCCGCACCAACCTGACGCAGAAGGACATGGACGACGCGTCCAACAAGTACAACACCTACCTGAACACCGGACTCCCGCCCGGCCCGATCTCCAACCCGGGCGAGGACGCCATCAACGCGGTGCTGGACCCGGCGCAGGGCAAGTGGCTGTTCTTCATCGCGATGAACCCGCAGGAGACCCGCTTCGCGGAGACCTACGCGGACCACCTGAAGAACGTCGAGGAGTACTGCACCGGCCGCAACCTCGGCTTCGACAAGACCCGAGGACACTGCAAGTAGCCAGGGGGACAAGGCAGATGACCATGCAGCACCGGGCCGCCGTGCTCGGCTCGCCGATCGCGCACTCGCTCTCCCCGGTCCTGCACCGGGCCGGGTACGAGGCGCTCGGCCTGACGAGCTGGCAGTACGGGCGGCACGAGGTGGACGAGGCCGGGCTGGCCGGGTTCGTCCGGGAGCTGGACCCGGCCGAGTGGGCCGGGCTCTCGCTGACGATGCCGCTGAAGCGGGCGGTCATGCCGCTGCTGGACGAGGTGAGCGCGGCCGCCGTCTCGGTGGACGCGGTGAACACGGTGGTGTTCGGCGCGGACGGGCACCGGCGCGGCGACAACACCGACATCCCGGGCCTGGTCAACGCGCTGCGCGAGCGCGGCATCGAACGGGTGGAGGCCGCCTCGGTGCTCGGCGCCGGGGCGACCGCCTCCTCGGCGCTGGCCGCGCTGGCGCAGGTCTGCACCGGCGAGGTGACGGTGTACGTCCGCAGCCCCGAGCGGGCGGCGGAGATGCGGGAGCTGGGCGAGCGGCTCGGTCTGACGCTCCGTACGGCGCCGTGGGAGGACGGGGCGGCCGCGCTGGCCGCGCCGCTGACCGTCTCGACCACCCCGGCGGGGGCCACCGACGGCTTCGCCGAGGGCCTGCCCGCCGCGCCGGGGGCGCTCTTCGACGTGCTCTACCACCCGTGGCCGACGGTCCTGGTGGCGGCGGTGGAGGAGCGCGGGGCGACGGTGCTGGGCGGTCTGGACCTGCTGGTCCATCAGGCGGTGCTGCAGTTCGAGCAGTTCACCGGGGTGGAGCGCGGACCGCTCGACGCGATGCGCGCCGCGGGCGAGAAAGCGCTGGCCCGGGGGGCGGCCCGCTGACCAGGCCGGGGCCGCGACGCCGGGGCACGCACCTCGTCGGCTTCTCCTCGGTCGCCGATGCTCCGCATGGACTCCCTCGTCGGCGCCGCCGAGGCACGCACCCCAACGACGCGGCCTCATCCGGCCTGGTCAGCGGGCCGCCCCCCGCCGCCTGACGAGGTCCGGCCGAGCTGACAAGGTTCGGACCGTTCCTGTCCGCAACGCGGACCGTGCGGCCGTTCCGTTTCCCGGCATGAAAGGATCGAGGGGAACGAACGCCTGGCCTGCGGGCCGCTGACGAAGGAGCTCCGTTGGGTACGTTGCGCTGGCTGACGGCGGGGGAGTCGCACGGTCCCGCACTGGTCGCGACGCTGGAGGGCCTGCCGGCCGGGGTGCCGGTGACCACCGCGATGGTCGCCGACGCGCTGGCCCGCCGTCGGCTCGGCTACGGCCGCGGTGCCCGGATGAAGTTCGAGCAGGACGAGGTGACCTTCCTCGGCGGCGTCCGGCACGGCGAGACCATGGGCAGCCCGGTGGCGATCATGGTGGGCAACACCGAGTGGCCCAAGTGGGAGCAGGTCATGTCGGCCGACCCGGTCGACCCGGAGATCCTCGCGGGCCTGGCCCGGAACGAGGCGCTGACCCGCCCGCGCCCCGGCCACGCCGACCTGGCCGGCATGCAGAAGTACTCGATCGAGGAGGCCCGCCCGATCCTGGAGCGCGCCTCCGCCCGCGAGACCGCGGC
This sequence comes from Kitasatospora sp. NPDC051853, assembly GCF_044452665.1. Taxonomy (NCBI): domain Bacteria; kingdom Bacillati; phylum Actinomycetota; class Actinomycetes; order Kitasatosporales; family Streptomycetaceae; genus Kitasatospora; species Kitasatospora sp. NPDC051853. Next base: position 328,856 of record NZ_JBITBY010000007.1, read on the forward strand.
CCGGGTCGCGCTCGGCGCCGTCGCCCGCTCCTACCTCAAGGAGACCTGCGGCATCGAGATCGTCTCGCACGTGGTCGAGCTGGCCGCCGCCAAGGCCCCGGCCGGCGTGCTGCCGCTGCCCTCGGACGAGGCCCGTCTGGACGAGGACCCGGTGCGCTGCCTGGACGCCGACGCGTCCAAGGCGATGGTGGCCGAGATCGACCAGGCCCACAAGGACGGCGACACCCTCGGCGGCGTGGTCGAGGTGCTGGCCTACGGCGTGCCCGTCGGCCTCGGCTCGCACGTGCACTGGGACCGCCGGCTGGACGCGCGCCTGGCCGCCGCCCTGATGGGCATTCAGGCGATCAAGGGCGTCGAGGTCGGCGACGGCTTCGACCTGGCCCGCGTCCCCGGCTCCAAGGCGCACGACGAGATCGTGCCCACCCCCGAGGGGATCAAGCGCACCTCCGGCCGCTCCGGCGGCACCGAGGGCGGCCTCTCCACCGGCGAGCTGCTGCGGGTGCGCGCCGCCATGAAGCCGATCGCCACCGTGCCGCGCGCCCTGCAGACCCTGGACGTGCGCACCGGCGAGCCCGCCAAGGCGCACCACCAGCGCTCCGACGTCTGCGCCGTCCCGGCGGCCGGCATCGTCGCCGAGGCGATGGTGGCGCTGGTGCTGGCCGACGCGGTGGCGGAGAAGTTCGGCGGCGACAACGTCTCCGAGACCCGCCGCAACGTGCAGGGCTACCTCGACAACCTGATCGTCCGATGACCGCACCGGTGGTCGTGCTGGTCGGCCCTCCCGGGGCCGGCAAGAGCACCGTCGGCAGGCTGCTCGCCGAGCGCCTCGGCGTCACCTTCCGGGACACCGACGCGGACATCGAGGAGACGGCCGGCAAGCCCATCCCGGAGATCTTCGTGGACGAGGGCGAGCCGCACTTCCGGGAGCTGGAGGTGGCGGCCGTCGCGGCCGCCGCCTCCGGGCACCCCGGGGTGCTCTCGCTGGGCGGCGGCGCGGTGATGGCCGATCAGACCCGCGCCCTGCTGCGCGAGTTGCCGGTGGTCTTCCTGGAGGTCGCGCTCGGCGACGCGGTCAAGCGCGTCGGCCTGGACGCGCCCCGGCCGCTGCTGGCGATCAACCCGCGCGCCCGCTGGCGCGAGCTGATGGAGGCCCGCCGCCCCCTGTACCTGGAGGTGGCGACGGCCGTGGTGGACACCGAGGGCCGCAGCCCCGAGCAGGTCGCGGACGCGGTACTGGAAGCACTGGAGTTGAAGGCATGAGTGACACCGTCACCATCCACGTCGGCGGCAGCGCCGGACACGATCCGTACGACGTGCTGATCGGGCATCAGCTGCTCGGCGAGCTGAGCGGTCTGATCGGCACCAAGGCCAAGCGGGTCGCGATCATCCACCCGGAGGCCCTGGAGGCCACCGGCGAGGCGATCCGGGAGGACCTGGCGGCCGAGGGCTACGAGGCGATCGTCCTCCAGGTGCCCAACGCCGAGGAGGCCAAGAGCGCCGAGGTGGCCGCGTACTGCTGGTCGGTGCTCGGCCAGACCGGCTTCACCCGCAGCGACGTCATCGTCGGCCTCGGCGGCGGCGCCACCACCGACCTGGCCGGCTTCGTGGCGGCCACCTGGCTGCGCGGCGTGCGCTGGGTCTCGATGCCCACCACGCTGCTCGGCATGGTGGACGCGGCGGTCGGCGGCAAGACCGGCATCAACATCGCCGAGGGCAAGAACATGGTCGGCGCCTTCCACCCGCCGGTGGGCGTGCTGGCCGACCTGGCCACCCTGGAGACCGTGCCCAAGCACGACTACGTCTCCGGCCTGGCCGAGGTCATCAAGTGCGGCTTCATCGCCGACCCGGTCATCCTCGACCTGGTCGAGGCCGACCCGGAGGGCGCCAAGACCCCGGCCGGCCCGCACACCGTGGAGCTGATCCGCCGCGCCATCCAGGTCAAGGCCGACGTGGTCTCCGGGGACCTCAAGGAGTCGGGCCTGCGGGAGATCCTCAACTACGGCCACACCCTCGGCCACGCCATCGAGCGCAACGAGCGCTACAAGTGGCGGCACGGCGCCGCGATCTCCATCGGCATGGTCTTCGCCGCCGAACTCGCCCGCCTGGCCGGGCGGTTGGACGACGAGACGGCCGACCGGCACCGCTCGGTGCTGGCCTCGGTCGGCCTGCCGCTGAGCTACCGGGCGGACGCCTGGCCGAAGCTGCTGGACGCCATGCGGATCGACAAGAAGTCCCGCGGCGACCTGCTGCGCTTCATCGTGCTGGACGGCCTCGGCAAGACCTCGGTGCTGGAGGGCCCGGACCCGCAGGTGCTGGTCGCCGCCTACGCGGAGGTGTCCTCGTGACCGAGGTGACCAAGGTGCTGGTGCTCAACGGCCCCAACCTCGGCCGCCTGGGCAGCCGGGAGCCGGACGTCTACGGCGCCACCTCCTACGCCGGCCTGGTCGAGCGCTGCACCGCGCTCGGCAAGGAGCTCGGCCTGGAGGTCGAGGTCCGGGAGACCAACTCCGAGCAGTCGATGATCGAGTGGCTGCACGAGGCGGCCGACGGGCGCACCCCCGTGGTGATCAACCCCGGGGCGTTCACCCACTACTCGTACGGGATGCGGGACGCGGCCGCGCAGCGGACCGCCCCGCTGATCGAGGTGCACATCTCCAACCCGTACGCCCGGGAGACCTTCCGGCACAACTCGGTCATCGCCGCGGTCGCCTCCGGCACGGTGGCCGGCTTCGGCATCGGCTCCTACGAGCTGGCGCTGCGCGCGCTGGCCGAGCAGCTCGTCACCAAGTGACAGTGTACTGACGGACGATCAGTTGCCTGGTGGCGGGCTTGTGCCCGCCACCAGGGCGCCGTGTAGTCTCCCGGACGGGAGGTGCAAGTGACGCAGTACGCAGGGGGCACAGGGGGCCATGTGCCGCCGCCGGGCCACTCCTTCGCGCCCGTGGGCGGGCAGCCGCCCTACCCGGTGGGACCGCCGCCGCCGGCGCGGCCGCCCTATCCGGTGGCACCGCCCCCGCAGACCGGCCACTTCCCGATGCCGCACGCCGCCCCGGTGCCGCCCGTGCCGCCGCCGTACGCCGTGCAGCCCACCCTGGCGGTGCTGCTGATCGGCCCGGCCGGGGCCGGCAAGACCACGGTGGCCCGGTACTGGGCCGAGCGCCGCCCCACCCCGACCGCGCACATCTCGCTGGACGACGTCCGCGAGTGGGTGCAGGCCGGTTTCGCCGACCCGCAGTCCGGGTGGAACGACGCCTCCGAGGCGCAGTACCGGCTGGCCCGCCGCACCTGCGGCTTCGCCTGCCGCAACTACCTGGCCAACGGCATCTCCTGCATCATCGACGACGCCGTCTTCCCCGACCAGCCCGCCGTCGGCCTCGGCGGCTGGAAGCGGCACATCGGCCCGGGCATGATCCCGGTGGTGCTGCTGCCCGGCCTGGATTCGGTGCTGGCCCGCAACGCCCGCCGCAGCGGCAACCGGCGGCTGGCGGACGAGGAGGTGGCCCGGATCCACGGCCGGATGGCCGGTTGGTACAGCACCGGGCTGCCGATCATCGACAACTCCCAGCTGGACGTGCCGGCCACGGCGGCCGCGCTGGACCGCGTGATAGCGGCCCGGCTGTCCGCCCTCGCGGGGGGACAGCCGGGCCGCTGACGGGCCGTCAGCCGTCGGCCCGGGCTCCTGGGGCTGGGGCTCAGGCCGGGTTGCCGACCAGCTGGACCGGGCCGTTCAGGGTGTTCGGGGTGCAGCCGGGGGCCGACAGGGTGAGCTTGTCCTTGGTGTACAGGACGCTCAGCGGGCCGGTCAGCACGGTGCCGCAGAGCTGCACGGTGCCGGCGCCGACCGCCTGGACGGGGCCGGTGAGGTCCGAGCCCCTGACCACCAGGTTGGCGCCGGGGCGGACCACCACGGGGCCGAACTGCTGGGCGCCGGTCAGGCAGGTGGTGCCCGAGTTGACCACCAACGGGCCGTTGTGACGGCCGGTCAGGGTGGTGGTGCAGGCCGGACCGGTGGGGACCTTGGCACGGAAGTCCAGCGCGTAGGCGATCTTGCCGGGCTTGGCCTCGGTGATCGGCACGCTCAGCTTGCCGAACTCGCCGCCGGTGGGCTTCTTGCCGTTGTTCCAGGCGGTGAGGCGGCCGAGCTGGTCGGCGGTGCGGCCGTCCGCGGTGACCACGGTGGAGCCGGGCACGGCGGTCATCGCCTGCGAGGCGGTGCGCACCGCGTTCAGGTAGGAGGCGGCGTCGGCGGGGTCGTAGGAGCCGGGCAGGCCGATGCCCTGGCCGCGCAGCCAGTCGCCCCAGCTGAACTCCAGGTACTCGGCCGCGTCGGCCGGCACCGCGTAGCCGATGTCCCGGGTGAAGTAGACCAGGCTGCGGTACGGGTCGTCGTGGAAGTTGGCCAGCCCGAGGCGGGTGGGCAGCTGGGCCACCGTGATCGCCTGGTTGTTCTCGTCCAGCAGGCGGACCCACTTGTTGTCCCGCATCCGCTGCCAGAACTCGGCCTGCGGGAGCTTGCTGTAGTTGGCCTGGACGATCAGGCGGACGTGCAGCTTCCGCCCGCCGTCCGGGGCCTCCAGGAAGGAGGTCAGGGTGTGGTGACCGTCGGTCAGGTAGAGGGCGCCGCCCGGGCCGACCACCACGGTCTTCATCTCGGAGCGGCTGGCCTCGGTCTCCTGGCCGAGCGCGATGGTGCAGGTGAAGGTGGAGGCGTCGGAGATCCTCGCGCCCGGCTGGACGGTGGCGGCCACGCCCTGGCCGTTGGTCTCGCACCAGTCGTCGAAGCGCTTGTTGGCGTTGCCGTTGGCCTCGTCCTTGCCGGAGGTGTAGCGGCCGAGCTTGTAGTAGACCTCGTCGTAGCCGACGGCGGGCTGGGTCGGGCGCAGCTGGTCCAGGGTGACGTCCAGCAGGTCGCCCGGCCGGGCGGTGAGCGCGGGGTTCGGCGCGGCGGCGGCGGGGGAGGCGGCCCCGGTCAGACCGGCGACCGCGAGCAGACCGGTGGCGGCGGCGAGGACAGCGCGGCTGCGGTGCTGCGGGGCGGGGCTCATGGGGCGACTCCTGCGGTGGTGGCCGGTGTGCGACGGGTGCTGGCGCATATCCACCCACTGACGGCGGCTCAACCGGTGTCCGCAGGATGCCGCCCGGGTGACGGGGGAGTGAACCCTGTCCCACGCGCCCCTGGGAAGTGCCTGGGTACGGGCCCTCCGGCCGGTCCGGGGTGTCGGTCCCGGCTGCGAGAATGGGGGCATCGCCGCCACCGTCCGAGGGGGACAGCCTTGCCCGAAGGCCACATCATCCACCGTCTCGCCACCGAGCACGCCAAGGGTTTCGCGCACCGCCCGGTCGCCGTCAGCAGCCCGCAGGGCCGCTTCGCGGAGGGCGCCCGGCTGATCGACGGTCAGGTCCTGACGGAGGCCCAGGCCCACGGCAAGCACCTCTTCCTCGGCTTCTCCGAGGACCGCTGGCTGCACGTCCACCTGGGCCTGTACGGGGAGTTCACCTTCGGCCCGGCCCCCGCGCCCGCCCCGGTCGGCCTGATCCGGCTGCGGCTGGAGAACGACGAGCTCTTCTCCGACCTGCGCGGGCCGAACACCTGCGAGCTGCTCACCGGCGCCGAGAAGGCCGCCGTGCACGCCCGGCTCGGCCCCGACCCGCTGCGCCCCGGCGCCTCCTCCGAGGACGCCTGGCGGTACGTCACCCGCAGCCGCACCACCATTGCCGCGCTCCTGATGGACCAGAAGGTGCTGGCCGGGGTGGGGAACGTCTACCGCGCCGAGGTGCTGTTCCGCCTGGGCATCGACCCGCACCGGGCCGGCAAGGACCTCGCCCGGGAGGAGTGGGACGCGATCTGGGCCGACCTGGTGGTGCTGATGGCCGACGGCGCCCTGGCAGGCCGGATCGACACCGTCCGCCCCGAGCACACCCCCGAGGCGATGGGCCGCCCGCCCCGGGTGGACGACCACGGCGGCGAGGTCTACGTCTACCGCCGGGCCGGGATGCCCTGCCTGGTCTGCGGCACCGAGGTCCGCACCGAGGCGCACGCGGCGCGCAACCTCTTCTGGTGCCCGTCCTGCCAGCGGTCCTGAGCGGGCCCGCCGTGCGGAGTGATTGACAGGTTCAGTACAGCGGCGGAAGGATGCCGGTGCCCTTGACGATCCGTCAGCACCGGCATCCGGAGGCCGTCTTGCCCGCACCCTCGATCCTCCGCCGCGCGGCCCGCGCGCTCGGCGCCGTCCTGCTGGCCCTGGCCGCCGTGCTGGCCGGCGGCGGCCCCGCGCACGCCGACTTCGGCAGCGACTACCACGACCCGATCACCGCGGCGAAGCCGCTGACCCGCCCGGACACCCGCTCCTGCACCGTCGAGGTGATGCACGAGCGGGCCTTCCGCGAGGGCTACGGGAACCCGCCGGACACCCCGTACGCGGGCAGCCTCACCGTGCCGCCGGACTGCGCCGGCCCCTGGTCGATGGTGGTGCTGGAGCTGCACGGCAGCGTGGCCGGGCGGCAGTACGACCGCCTGTTCACCGTCCGGGTCGGCGGGGTCGAGGTGCTGCTCTCCTCCACCCCCGAGCCCTCCAAGGACGGCATCGAGTGGCGGCTGGAGCGCGACATCACCCGCTACGCCCCGGTGCTGACCGGCACCCAGCCCTTCGAGTTCGACCTGGCCAACGTCACCAACGAGACCTACACCGGTGTCTTCGTGATCTCCGCCTCGGTCACCTTCCACACCACCTCGCCGAAGTGGCCGGCCGCCCGCACCGCCGACCGGGTGCTCACCTCCGGCCCGTTCGCGCTGGACCGCTCCCGGCTCACCACCGCCCGTGCGTACAGCTTCCCGCCGAACCTGGAGGCGCTCACCGCCGAGCTCTACGTGCGCGGCGGCGGGGCCTGCGAGGAGTTCGCCTACGCCTCCGCTCCACAGGAGTTCGTCGAGGCCAACCCCGGCCGCGGGTACTGCGGGCAGGGCCCGTTCCGCGAGCTGCGGCTCGCCGTGGACGGCCGGGTGGCCGGGGCGGTCTGGCCGTACCCCGTGATCTACACCGGCGGCTGGGACCCGCTGCTCTGGCGGCCCACCCCCGGCCTGTTCGCCTTCGAGCTGCCCGCCTACCGGCTGGACCTCACCCCGTACGTCGGGCTGCTGCTGGACGGCCGCCCGCACACCCTCTCGGTCACCCTCAACCAGGCCGAGCAGCAGAGCAACGACTCCTGGACCGGCCAGCTCAACCTCTTCGCCGAGGTCGACGAGGGCAGCGCCCGCACCACCGGCGCCCTGACCCGCCACCAGGTGGCCGCCGCCGTCGAGCCGGTCACCGCCCTCACCGACCTCGGCGGGGGCAGCGGGGACTGGACCGTCACCGCGCGGCGGCAGGACGTGGCCGAGGGCTGGGTGCAGACCTCGCACGGGCGGGTCCGCACCGAGGTGAGCAGCAGTCAGGTCTTCGGCTCCACCCAGCAGCTGCGCGAGGAGGGTGCCGCGCTCAAGCTGGCCAACCGGCTGGAGCAGACCTGGACCACCCACCGCAGGGGCGGCGGGCCGCAGCGGGTGGAGACGGTGAGCGAGAGCGTGCCGCTCACGGTGGACTACCGCTACGGCGGCCAGGACCAGCGCACCTCGATGGTGATGGGCCGGCACCGGACCGAGACCGCCGACGGCGTCCGCCGCACCCTGGACCACACCTACGCCCCGACCGCGTACCGCCGCGACGGCGCCACCCCGGTCCGTACCGCCTCGGCGGTGGAGACCTACCGCTCCACCGGCCCGGAGGGCCCGTACGCCCGGACCATCACCACCCGGGACGGCTGGCCGCTCTGACGGACCGTCGTCCTCCGGGCGGGAGGCTCGCCCCCCGCCCGGAGGACAGGTCCTCAGAAGGTGAGCGTGCGCCCCTCCTGCCTCGCCTGCTTGGCCGTGTACGAGACGCCGTGCACCTTCAGCCCGGCCGGGTCCAGCAGGGTGATCACCCCGCCGCCGTTCTCCAGCTCGAAGCTGCCCCCGCCGCTCACCGCGAGGCTGGCTCCGGCCTCCAGCCGCTGGGCGGGCAGCGGCAGGCGGCGCTTGGAGCGGTCGGCCAGCTGCCAGCCCGTCAGGTCGACCGGGGCGGCGGAGGTGTTGAGCACGGTGACCCTCTCCCGGCCCCGGTCCGGGCCGGCCGGGTTGACCAGGGCGGAGACGATCCGCAGCCCGGCCGGGGTGTGGTCGTCCGGGCGGCCGGGGGTGCCGGGCAGGGCGTGGCCGGTGGTGTCGTCGGTGTGCCAGGCCTGGGACTGGAAGGCCAGGAAGACCGCGATCCAGCGGTTCTCGGCGGGCAGGTGCACCAGCAGTGCGCCGTCCTGGTACACACCGTCGTCGCCCTTGAACCGGCCGCTGTTGCCCTGGTTCATGTGGACGTCGTGCATGCCGTTGCCCGGTTCGAAGCCGAAGACCTTGTCCGGCTTGCCGGGCTCCGGGCCGAAGCGCTCGCCGAAGACGTGCAGCACCGCCGCCGGGTCGGCGACGGCGCGCAGCACGAAGTGGTCCAGCAGGTCGGCCAGGTCGTTGTCCACGCCCGGCAGGTCCGGCGGCAGGGTGCGCAGCTTCGCCGGGTCGAAGAGGTTGCCCCGGATGAAGTCCACGGCGGCGGTGCCGGGGGCCGGGCGCAGCGGCGCCCAGCCGGTGCCGGTGGCCGGCAGCAGCGAGGTCAGCGGGTGGCGGAAGTCGTCCACCACCGCGTAGAGCAGCTCCGAAGGGGCCTGCTGGGACTGGACGTTGACGGCGGCCCGGTAGTCGGTGCCGTGGGTGTCGCGGAGGTGGATCTGGTAGTGCGGGGTGTCGGTGGCACCCTCGCGGCGGCGGGCGACGGCGCGGGCGGAGAGCACGCCGTAGTTCTTGAGCGGCATGGGCAGCGGTCCTTCGAGGGTGCGGCGGGCCTGTTCGGACACCGTTATCCCGCAGGGCGGCGCGCGGCGTGCGGAGAACCGCCCGCTGTTCACCCCTGGGTGGCCGAACCGTCGCCCGGCCCGTCCGCCCCAGGGGGAGGGTCAGCGCCGGCGGCGCCGGAGGATCGAGTGCACGGTGAAGGCCGCCAGTGCGACGGTGAGCAGCCCGGCGATCCAGAGCGAGAGCGGGTCCGGCCCGGTGGCGGCGGCCGGGGCGGCGGCGGGCGCCGGGTCGGCGGCGGAAGGGGACGCCTCCGCGGGGGCGGTGCCGGACGGCCGGGCGGTGGCCTTGGGCGGGGCGGAGCTGCGTCCGGACCGGCTGGGGGTGGGGCCGGGGCTCGCCGGTCCGTACTGGAAGACGGCCTGGGCCTGCTCCTTGGCCTCCAGGCCGCCGGTGGCCGGGTCCTCGCCGGTGCTGATCAGGACCGGCGAGTCCAGCCCGCTGCTGGTGAGCTGGTAGCTGCCCTTGGCGGCCTTGCCGGCCAGGGTGACCTTGGCCCGGACGGTCAGGGTGCCGCGCGGCTGGACGGTGACGGCGCCGGCCGGCTCGCTCAGGCTCCACCGGCCGCTCGGGTCGACCCGGTCGGAGGGGCGCCAGCCGCCGTTCGCCGGGTCCTGCCAGACCACCGTGATCCCGTCGGTGGGCACGCCGCCGGTGCGGGCGTTGGTGCTGAGGGCGAGGGAGAAGCCGCCGGGCTGGATGCGGTGCGGGGAGGTCGAGCTGACGGTCAGGGTGACCTCGAAGGTGCCGCCGACCGGCAGGGTGGCCGGCACCCCGCCCAGGGTGGTGGTGATCCTGCCGTTGCGCACCTCGGCGGCCTGCGCGGTCTGAGCCGCCGTCAGCACCACCGACGCGGCCAGCAGGCCCACGGCCAGCGGACGTGCCATCTCCCTGCCCCCTCCGACGTACCGGCCGAGCTGCGCCGAGGACCGGATGCTAGCAACCGGGACGGGCGGCCCCGCCGACCGCCCCGCTCGTGGGGACGTGGAGCGGCCCCGGCCGGTTCCCACCTGCGGGAATCGGCCGGGGCCGGGCGGTCAGCGCTCCTCGCGGAAGAGCACGTGCTCGCGGGCGACCGGGTCGAACTTCCGCAGGACCAGGCGGTCCGGGTCGTTGCGCCGGCTCTTGCGGGTGACGTAGGTGTAGCCCGTCCCCGCCGTGGACTTCAGCTTCACGATCGGGCGCAGGTCGGTGCTAGCCATCCGGTCCTCCTCGGTTCGGGGTTCCCGGCCGTCACCGACTGGAAACCGTTTTCACCTGGGCTCAACGCGGCCCCGCCCCGGTCCATTCCCCCGGACCTGACGGAGTGCCGATCAGTCCCTCGGGGGCGGTGGCCGACAGCTCGGCCACCTGGCGGCGCAACTCGCGGACCTCCGCGGTGAGTTCGCGGATCGCCAGGTGGTTGACGTGCTCCATCCGCTCCTCGGCGTCGGCGCGGGAGATGAACCAGGCGGCGATGTTGGCCGTCACCACGCCCAGCAGGGCGATGCCCGAGAGCATCAGCCCGACCGCCAGCAGCCGGCCCAGCCCGGTGGTCGGGGTGTGGTCGCCGTACCCGACGGTGGTCATGGTGGTGAAGGACCACCAGAGCGCGTCGTCCAGGGTGCGGATGTTGGCCGTCGGCGAGGACCGTTCGATGTCCAGCACGGCCAGCGAGCCGAAGACCAGCAGCCCGATCACCGCCCCCACCACGTAGGTGGTCAGCCGCACCTGGGCGGCCATCCGCACCCGCTGCCCGGCCAGCACCGCGGTGGAGACCAGCCGCAGCAGCCGCAGCGGACCCGCCAGCGGCAGCAGCACCGCGAGCAGCGAGAGCGGCTGCGAACGGACGAACCGCCAGCGGTGCTCGGCCAGGTAGAGCCGGACCAGGTAGTCGCAGGTGAGCGCGGCCCAGACCACCCACTCCGTCCACCAGGCCGCGTGCAGCACCGCCGGGTGGGCCTCGGGGCGCAGGATCGGCACGGCGTACGCGACCGCGAAGAGCACCGACAGCACCATCAGCGGGAGCTGGGTGAGGCACTCCCATCTCTCGAGGCGGGTCATCGCGGGTACCTCCTGGACGGTCCTGGCCCGCGGCGGTCCGGGCGGCACGACCTTCTCACACCGACGGTGCCCGGCGGTTGTGCCACCCGGCGTCCGTCAACTCCCGCTGACGGGGGCTCAGGCGTTCTCCAGGACCCCGGCCTCCGCGGCCGCCGGCGCGGGCCGCGGAGGCCGGGAGCGCAGGGCGGGGGAGGCGGCCAGCAGGACCGCCGCGCCCGCGAGCAGGCCGGCCCCGGCGCAGAGCGGCCAGAGCAGACCGGGCGCCGCGTCGTACACCGGGCCGCCGATCGCCGGGGCCAGGACGGAGCCGCTGATCGAGGCGCCCGCGTACAGGCTCTGGAAGCGCCCCTGGAGGTGGAGCGGGGCGCAGTCCGCGACGTACGCGGTGGCCGGGGTCTTGTAGAGGATCTCGCCGAGGGTGAGCAGCACCAGGGTGGCGACCGCGAGCCAGACCGAGGCACCGAGCACCAGCAGCCCGTAGCCGAGGCCGACCAGGGCCAGCCCGGCGGCGATCATCCGCAGCGGGGAGCGCTTGCGCAGGGCCACGGTGGCGGGCAGCTCCAGGAGGAGGATCAGCCCGCCGTTGACCGCCATCAGGGCGCCGTACACCTCGCTGCCGATGCCGTGGTCCCGCAGGAAGACCGGCAGGGTGCCGTACTGCTGGCGGTAGACGGTGTCGATCACCACGATGGCCGGCAGCAGCACCAGCAGCGCCGGCCGGGCCCGCAGCGCGCTCCACAGCGACTCGCCCCCGGCGGCGACGGCGGCCCGCTCGGCCTTGCCCGGGTCGGCGGTGAGCACCAGCGCGGCGTACCCCGCGAACAGCAGCGCGCCGATCCCGTCGGCCAGGAAGAGCCACCCGTACGAGACCTGGGCCGCGATCAGACCGCCGAGCGGCGCGCCCAGCGCGAAGCCCGCGTTCCCGGCGAACCGCATCACCGCGACGCCCTGCCGCCGGGCCCCGGCCGGGACGGCGGCGGTGACCAGGGTGGCGTTGGCCGCCCGGGCCGCGCCGGAGGCGTACATCGACAGCGGCAGCACCAGCAGCAGGGCCGCCACCGGCAGCACCGGCAGCACGACCAGCCCCGCGCCGGAGACCACCGAGCTGATCAGCAGCACCCGCCGGTGCCCGAAGTGGTCCCCGAACCACCCGCCGGTGAAGTTCCCCGCCACCGACCCGATCCCGCCCACGCCCGCGACCAGGCCCGCCCCGGCGACGCCGATGCCGCGCTCGGCGGTCAGGAAGAGGAAGAGGTAGACGAAGGTGAAGGCGGTCATGGTGTTGACGAAGATGCCCACCGAGAGGAGCCAGACGGCCTTCGGTACTGCTCGCACGTGAATCGGCCCCCGAGTAGTCAGTTCCTTTAGGGAACGGACTATGCCAGCATGGGAGGGTGAGGGTCAACGGCATTTCGACGGAGGAGGGCGGGTGCCCAGACGAGGCGGGCCCGGTGACGAGAACTGCGCCGTCGCCCAGTCCCTGGACGTGGTCGGCGACGCCTGGACGCTGCTGATCGTCCGCGACATCGCGCGCGGTCAGCACCGCTTCGACGGCCTCCAGCACGAACTCGGCCTCTCCCGCAAGGTCCTGACGGAGCGTCTGGCCCTGCTGGTGGACGCCGGGGTGCTCAGCCGCGAGCCCTACCAGACCCGCCCGCCCCGCTACGAGTACCGCCTCACCGAGCGCGGGCGCGGCCTGCTGCCCGTCCTGGTCGCCCTCCAGGACTGGGGCGACACCTGGCTGCTCGGCGACGGCGGCTACACCGCCACCGCCGACGAGCACTCCCGCGAGGCCGAGCGGGTGCACGCGCTGCTCGGCACCCGGGTGCCCGAGCTCCTGCTCCCCTCCGCGGACGGGCCGCTCGACCCGGTCGACGGGCTCACCGTCCTCTACTGCTTCCCCGGCGCCTTCGCCCGCCCCGAGCTCTACCCGCCCGGCTGGGGCGCCGTCCCCGGCGCGGCCGGCTGCACCCTCGAATCCCGCGGCTACCAGGCCCGGCTCGCCGAGTTCACCGCCGCCGGGGCCACCGTGCACGGCGTCTCCACCCAGCGCACCGACGAACAGCGCGCCTTCGCCTCGGCCGAGGACCTCGCCTTCCCCCTGCTCTCCGACGCCGCCCTGGAACTCGCCGCCGCCCTCCGCCTCCCCACCCTCCGGGCCGGCGGCACCCCCCGCCTCAAGCGCCTCACCCTGGTGATCGGCCCCGACCGGACGGTCCGTCAGGTCCAGTACCCGGTCACCGACATTCCCGCGAGCATCGAGACGGCCCTGCGGGAGGTCGCTTCCGGCTGACCGCGCCCCCGCTTGCTGCCGGGACGTCACGGCTGTGTTGCCCCCGATGTCCATTCCGGTCCGCCCCTTGATCGTCTCCTCGGTGCGTGTGACCGTGGCGGGGCGCCCGGTGACCGGCCGGGCCGTGTCGGTCGACCCGCGCCGTACCGCGTCCGGCCCGTCGCGGAGAACGGAGGACCCGGTGCCCTCGCCCTCGCAGCCCCTTCGCAAGCTGGGCTTCCTGACCATCGGACTGTTCGACCCCGCCGATCCCGGCAAGGGACACGAGTCCACGCTCCGGATCATCGAGCTCGGCGAGCAGCTGGGCTTCGACGGCGCCTGGGTCCGCCACCGGCACCTCCAGTACGGGATCTCCTCCCCGGTCGCCGTCCTCGCCGCGGCCACCCAGCGCACCCACCGGATCGAACTGGGCACCGCGGTCATCCCCCTGGGCTGGGAGAACCCGCTGCGCCTGGCCGAGGACCTCGCGACCGTCGACCTGCTGTCCGGCGGCCGCCTCAACCCCGGAGTCAGCGTCGGCCGCCCCGGCCACTGGGACCAGGTCGCCCCCGCGCTGTACCCGGACACCGCCGAGACCGAGGAGTTCGGCTACGAGCGGGTCTCGCGGCTGCTGCGCTTCGTCAAGGGCGAGCCCGCCACCGACTTCAGCGGCGTCGAGGGCATCGAGGTCTACTCCGACCGGGTCCAGCCCGTCGCGCCCGGCCTGGCGGACCGCGTCTGGTACGGCGGCGGCAGCCTGCGCTCGGCCCGCTGGGCGGGCGGGCAGGGGCTCAACCTGCTGACCAGCAACGTGGTCCGGGCGGAGGAGTCGGAGGACTTCGCCACCATCCAGCGCTCGCAGATCGACGCCTTCCGCAGCCACCACCCCGAGGGCGCCCGCGCCCGGGTCTCCCAGGGCCTGGTGGTCGTCCCCACCGACAGCGCCACGCCGCAGCAGCGCGCGAAGTACCAGGAGTACGCGCGGAAGCGGCTCCCGCGCACCGCCACCCCGCAGGGGCCGGCCCGGATGATGTTCGCACCGGACCTGGTGGGGACGTCCGCCGAGATCGCCGAACGGCTGTACGCCCACGCGGGGTTCCAGGCGGTCGACGAGGTCGTCTTCGCCCTGCCCTTCAGCTTCGACCACGACGACTACGTCCAGATCCTCACCGACATCGCCACCCACCTCGGGCCCCTGCTGGGCTGGAGGTGATGCTTCGGGGGCGCGGGGAACTGCGCGCTGCGGAAGGCGACGACCCGTGTGCCGGGTACGGACAGCCACTTGCAGGTGAAGGCCCGTACCCGGCACACGGGTCCCTGTCTTCCGTCTCGCGCAGTTCCCCGCGCCCCTGACCCATGCCCGCGGCCACGGGCGGCTGCGCTCGACGGGCGGGGGCGGCGTGGGGTTCTTAGGCTCGGGGCATGGTTGACGCACATGCGGCCCGGCGGGAACGGCTCAGGCAGCACTGCAGCGCCTCCGGCGCCGACGCGGCGCTGATCACCCGTCCCGCGAACGTCCGGTACCTGACCGGCTGCGCGCCCTGCGGGGCCACCCTCCTGCTCACCCGCGACCGCGCCCTGCTCGCGCTGCCCGAGGACCTGCCCCCGGACGACACCGGCGAGCACCTGGTGCCGGACGACCCCGAGGTCTCCCGGGTGCCGGTGCCCGGCGAGACCGACACCGCGCTGGCCGCCGCCGAGGCGGCGGCCCGGCTGGGGGTGCGCGACCTGGCGGTGGAGGAGCACGACCTGACGGTCAGTCGGCACCGCGCGGTGGGCGGGCTGGCCAAGGGGGTCAACCTGCTGGACCTGGCCCGGGCGGTGGAGCGCCAGCGGGTGGTGAAGGACGAGCACGAGATCGCCGACCTGCGGATCGCCGCCGAGATCGCCGACCAGGCGCTCGGGGAGCTGCTGGAGTCGATCCTGGTCGGCCGTACCGAGCGCCACCTGGCGATGGAGCTGGAGCGCCGGATGATCGACCACGGCGCGGACCGGGCCGCCTTCCCGGTCTCGGTGGGCACCGGCAGCCACTCCGGCCAGGAGGCCCACCTGCCCACCGACCGCCGGGTGGAGGAGGGCGACTTCCTCACCGTGGTGCTCGGCGCGCAGTACCGCGGCTACCGGGTCTCCACCGCCCGCACCTTCGTGATCGGCGCCGCCCCCGCCCCCTGGCAGGTGGACCTGCACCGGCTGGTCTTCCGCGCCCAGCGGGCCGGCCGGGAGGCGCTCGGGCCGGGTGTCGCGGAGCACGAGCCGGACCGGGCGGCCCGCGAGATCCTCCGTTCGGCGGGCCACGTGGGCAACGCCGCGCACCCGCTCGGTCACGGCATCGGACTCGAGATCAGGGAGGCGCCGCGTCTCGGGCCCGCGGACATGGGTAAACTGGACAATCGCGTGCCGGTCACCGTCGGCCCCGGGGTGCACATCCCCGGAAAGGGCGGGGTCCGGATCGAGGACACACTCGTGGTGCGCCCCCTCGAAGAGGGCGGGCCCGAGCTGCTCACCATCACGACCAAGGAGCTCCTCGCGCTGTAGCCGCCCCGGCGGCTGCGGAACGCGCATCCCCTTGGTTCCTTGACAGCTATATCCAGGAGTTAGTGCGCCCGTGGCTTCCACGAACGATCTCAAGAACGGCATGGTCCTCAACATCGACGGCAAGCTGTGGTCCGTCGTCGAGTTCCAGCACGTGAAGCCCGGCAAGGGCCCGGCCTTCGTGCGCACCAAGCTCAAGGAGGTCCTCAGCGGCAAGGTCGTCGACAAGACCTTCAACGCCGGCGTGAAGGTGGAGACCGCCAACGTCGACAAGCGCACCATGCAGTTCTCGTACAAGGACGGCGAGAACTTCGTGTTCATGGACATGGACACCTACGACCAGCTCACCATCGAGCCGTCGGTCGTCGGCGACGCCGCCAAGTACCTGCTGGAGGGCTTCGAGGCCCTGGTCGCGCAGAACGACGGCTCCCCGCTGTACGTCGAGCTCCCGGCCGCCGTCGAGCTCGTGATCGCCGAGACCGAGCCGGGCGTCCAGGGCGACCGCTCCACCGGTGGCACCAAGCCGGCCACCCTGGAGACCGGCACCGAGATCCAGGTCCCGCTCTTCGTCACCACCGGTGAGAAGGTCAAGGTCGACACCCGCGACGGCAGCTACCTGGGCCGGGTCAAGTAACCGTGTCCGCTGCTCGCACCAAGGCCCGCACCCGGGCCTTCCAGATCCTCTTCGAGGCCGACCACCGCGGGGTCGACCCCCAGCGGGTGCTCGCCGACTGGATCGCGCGGGCGCGCGACCCCAAGCCGGACGAGGGCATCCCGCAGGTCGGTGAGTACACCATGCAGTTGATCGAGGGCTACGTCCAGCACGCCCGCAAGATCGACGAGCTGATCTCCACCTACGCCGTGGGCTGGACCCTCGACCGGATGCCGATCGCGGACCGCAACGTCCTTCGCCTCGGTGCCTACGAGCTGATCTGGGAGGACGGCGTCCCGGACGCGGTCGTCCTGGACGAGGCCGTCGAGATCGCCAAGGAGTACTCCACGGACGACTCCCCGGCCTTCGTCAACGGCCTGCTCGCCCGCTTCCTGGAGCTCAAGCCGACCCTGCGTCGCGACTGAGCACCGACCACGGAGCCGCCGGCCCCTTCGGGGGTCCGGCGGCCCTGTCGTTCCCGGGGGCGGCCGGTCTATGGTGGCTACTGACGGGTAACTGCTCTGTGAAGGCGGCTCCACCGATGACCACCGCGATCCTCAGCGAGTTCGACCAGGGCATCGCCCTCAGCCCCGACGGCCCGGGGGCGTACCGGGCCGAGTTGGGCGAGGGCTGGCAGATCGGCGGCGGGGTCAACGGAGGGCTGCTGCTGGCGGTGGCCGGGCACGCGCTCTCGCTGGACCACCCCGAGCACCCGGACCCGGTCTCGATCAGCGGGTACTACCTGTCGGCCTCGGTGCCCGGGCCGGCCGAGGTGCGGACGGAGTCGGTGCGGCGGGGGCGTTCGCTCTCCACCGGGACGGCCTCGCTGAGCCAGGGCGGGGAGGAGCGGCTGCGGGTGCTCGCCACCTACGGGGACCTGAGCACCCATCAGGGGGAGGTGCGGACCACCGCGGTGGCGCCGCAACTGCCGCCGGTGGAGCAGTGCATCGGGGTGGAGCACGCGCCGCCGCAGCTGATCTCGCAGGCCGCGCTGCTGGAGCGGTTCGACCTGCGGCTGGACCCGGCCAGCGTCGGCTGGGCGCTCGGGCAGCCGTCCGGGCGGGGGCTGATCCAGGGCTGGTTCAAGCTGGCCGACGGGCGGGAGCCGGACCCGCTCTCGCTGCTGCTGGTGGCCGACGCGCTGCCGCCGGTCACCTTCGACCTCGGCATGCCCGGCTGGGCGCCGACCATCGAACTGACGGTCCACCTGCGGGCCCGGCCGGTACCCGGCTGGCTCCGCGTCGTGCACGCGACCAGGAACGTGGCGGCCGGCCACTTCGAGGAGGACTGCGAGATCTGGGACGCCTCGGGGCGGCTGGTCGCCCAGTCCCGCCAGCTGGCCCGGACGCCGCGCCCGGCCTGATCAGGGGCAGCGGCAGGAACAGGCCCGGCTCCTCGGAGCCGGGCCTGACGTGCTGTCAGGGGAGGGTGTCGTAGCTGTAGAGGGTGCCCGGGTCGAGGACGCTGCGCGGGGTGGCGGCGGGGCCGAGCGGGGAGACGATCTCGTCGTCGATGCGGTGGCCGGTGAGGGAGGCGGGTGCGGCCATGGTCGGGAGGTAGGTCCGGCCGTGGCGGTTCATCCAGCCTTCCCAGAGGCGGTCGACGTTGCAGTGGTGGAGGTAGAAGACCGGGTCGTTGGGGGAGGAGGCCGGGAGCATGTCGCCGCCGACCCAGAGGTGGACCTGGTTGTGCAGGCCGGTGCCCCGGAAGCCCTCCAGCCGGTTGCGGAAGCCGCGTGAGGTGGTGTTCCACGGGCTGAAGTCGTAGGTGGCGAGCGCGGGATCGGCGACGGTGTCGTAGGCGAGGTCCACGTCGTCGGTGCCGGGCAGGGTGGGGGAGGCGTTCGGGCGGCCGAAGGCGCGGCGCAGGCCGCGGTTGACCTGGCGGAGGTTGTTGTCGAGGGTGGCCTCGATCCGGATCCGGAAGGTGCCCGGGGTGCCGGGCCGGAAGGCGAACGGGCCGTCGGCGACGGGCCGGCCCTGGCCGCCCAGCCACTCCGGCTTCCAGAGCGTCGCGCTCTGCGGGGCGGCCAGGTCGCCGTCGGCCGACCAGTCCCAGTAGGGCAGGCCGAACTCCGGTTCCTGGAGCACCCGTTGGAGGTTGGCCTCCAGGACTCCGAGCATCACCCGGTGCCAGGGCAGGAAGACCGGGCCGCGGTGGGCGCGGTTGCGCACCGATGAGTCACCGCCGGGTGGGACGGGCTGGTTCATCGCGAGGTGGTGCCAGATCACGAACAGGTCGTAGGTGCGGACCGGGGCCGGGGTGCCGGGAATGCCGAAGTCGGCGGTGGTGGCGGTGGTCTGCTCCGCCTTGAGCAGCTTCACCCCGCGGACGTAGGCGTCCCGGGCGGCGGTGTCGGTGACCACGTTGCGGCGGACGGCGGCCATCTCAACCACTCCCGTGCTCGTGGTGGTCGTGATCGTGCTCGTGGTTCCCGCCGGGGCCGAAGTCGTCGGGGAAGGCGTCGATCAGAGCGCGGACGAGCTCGACCGCGGAGGCCACCTGGTAGGCGGGCAGGGCGTGGCAGTGCACCTCGCCGCTGTCGTCCACCCCGATGTGCGCGGGCAGCGGCCGCCCGTCGACGGTGATCTCGTAGGTGGTGGTGATGGTGATCCGGTGGCCCTGGTACTCGTCTTCGCGGACGCTCCGGGCCGGGCCGTGCGGGTGCGCAGCGGGTTGCGGTAAGGCGCTGAGGTAGCCGGCGAGCGTGGCCGGGGTTGCGGCCGCGCGGAGGGCGGACGGGTCCATGGCGGACCTCCTGGGCGACTGCGTCGGGCGGTTGCGGGCGCGCGACGGCCGACCGGAGAAGGGCTGGACGCCACGGCCCGGGAGCTCCAGTCTCCCGCTCGCTGCCCCGGGGCGCGCGGTGCTGGGGTGGCCGGCCCCTCACGGACGGTTACAGGTCTGTGACGTGCGGTACGTGTGCGATGGCCGGGGAGGGGGAGGTAAGGGGGCAGCGGCACTCCGCCGCCGACGAACCATCAGGAGCCTCCGATGAGCCGTAACGGTCGCCCGTCCCGCACCTCCCGCTGCACCTCCCACCAGCCGGCCCGGCACGAGGACCAGGCGTTCGTGACGGGCATCCTGGCCGGTCCGGAGGACTTCGAGCGGGTGCGGGAGTGGCGGCTGACGGACGCTCCGGACTACGACGCCTACCTGCTGGACACCGCGGTGCTGCTGGAGGAGGCGCGGCGCAGTTTCGGGACGGTGCAGGCCCGGGTGTTCCATCCGCAGGACTTCGCGGAGTTCTGCCTGCTGCACGGGCTGGACCCGGCCGAACCGGCCTCCCGGGACCGCTACCTGGTCAACCCGCCGCTGCAGACCCAGCTGCTGCCCTACCAGGGCGAGGAGCTGAGCGGGGACTTCCTGCCGCGCCTGGTGCGGGCCCGGGAGAACGGGCTGACGCTGCGCCACGCGGACCTGTTGCTGGACGGCGGGTTGTACGCGGCCGAGGGGGACGCCGACCCGGCGGTGCGGCGGGCCTACCAGGCTGGGGCGGAGGTGTTCCGCCGGATGCTGGTGGGGGCCGGGCCGGGGACGTACGAGTTCCGCTGCTCGGTGGAGGCGCCGGGCGGGCGGCTGGCGGCCGAGGCGCGGATCCTGCACTGGGAGGACGGCGTGGTGCGGATCAACGACGAGGACCTGGACCTGGTCTGCGCGGTGCTCTGCGCCGGGCTGTACCGGGAGCTGCCGGGGGCGGCGGTGCTGCACGGGACCCAGGGCTCGGCCTGCGGGGAGTACCGGCAGGTGGCCTGGGCCTGGCAGGGCGGCGGGTACGGGTACGTGCCGGCGGCGCTGGAGCTGGACGGGGTGGCGGCCGCGCCGGGGTTCAGCCTGGGGACGGTGTGCTGACCCGGGCCGGTGTGCGCGAACGGCGGAGCGGGCCCGGCCGGGCCCGCTCCGCCGTGACGTTTCTGCAGGTGACGTCAGGTCAGCTGACGTCCTCCTCCCGCACCGCGCGCCGCGCGTCCGGGTTGAGCACGCCCCAGCTGATCAGCTGCTCGGTGAGGATCGAGGGGGACTGGTCGTAGATGACGGCCAGGGTGCGCAGGTCGTCCTGACGGATCGACAGCACCTTCCCGTTGTAGTCGCCGCGCTGGCTCTGGATGGTGGCCGCGTAGCGCTGCAGCGGGCCGGCCTTCTCGGACGGCACCTGGGTCAGTCTCTCCAGGTCGAGCACCAGGCGCGGCGGCGGCTCGGCCGCGCCGCCGGGGGTGCCGCCGGGCAGCAGCTCCTGGACCGGCACGCCGTAGAACTCCGCCAGCTCCGCGAGGCGCTGCACCGTGACCGCGCGGTCGCCGCGCTCGTACGAGCCGACCACCACGGCCTTCCAGCGCCCCTGGGACTTCTCCTCGACGCCGTGCAGGGAGAGCCCCTGCTGAGTGCGGATCGCCCGGAGCTTGGCCCCGAGCTGCTTCGCGTAGTCGCTGGACATTGGTCTCCCCGGACGAGATTGCTTCGCGTTGAAGGGTGAGCACGAGCGGGCTGGTGGTTCAACTGCCGGACCCGGCTGCGTTACCGGTGGGTTCGGCTGCGGTCTCGTAACTCACTGTGAGGTTACGTAGAGTGAGGTAGTTGCGTCAAGCCGAATGGTGCACTCGTGCGATTGGGCCCCTGACCAGGCAGACATGATCGCCCTGTTACGATGGCGGCGGCTTCCGGCGCAGCCCGGATCCGTTCACCAGACATCCTTTAAAGCCCGTCCTGTGAGGCGGGGAAGGAGGTCGGCTTCGGCATGACCACACGTACTGACTCAGCGCGTCCACCGCACCAGGTGCTGGACGCCACCGACGTGACCCGGGTGATCACCCGGATCGCGCACGAGATCGTCGAGCGCGCCAAGGGCGCGGAGGACGTCGTGCTGCTCGGCATCCACACCCGCGGGGTCCACCTCGCCCGCCGCCTGCAGGCCAAGCTGGCCCAGATCACCGGCCGCGAGATACCCATGGGCACCCTGGACATCACCATGTACCGGGACGACCTGCGGCTGAAGCCCGCCCGCGCCGCCGAGCACACCGAGATCCCGGCCGACGGGATCGAGGGCAAGCTGGTCATCCTGGTCGACGACGTCCTCTTCTCCGGCCGCACCATCCGCGCCGCGCTCGACGCGCTGAGCGACATCGGCCGCCCCCGCGCCGTGCAGCTCGCCGTGCTGGTCGACCGGGGCCACCGCGAGCTGCCGATCCGGGCCGACTACGTGGGCAAGAACCTGCCGACCTCGCTGCGCGAGGCGGTCCAGGTCCGGCTCGCCGACGTGGACGGCCGGGACGCCGTGCTGGTCGGGGACCGCGACTACGCGGCCCGGTCCTCGCAGGCCTTCGCCGCCGAGCCCTCCGGGGAGTAGCGGCCGGGCGGTGCTCCGTGCCCGCCCCGCCGTGCTGCCTCGTACCCCCGTACCGAAGACCCCCCGGAGCACAGCCATGACCACGTACCTGATCCGCCACGCCCAGATCCTGGGCGGCGCCCCGCAGGACCTCTTCCTCGCCGAGGGCGTCATCCAGCAGATCGGCACCGACCTCGCGGTCGAGGCCGACGTCGAGATCGACGCCCGCGGCCTGCTGGTGCTGCCCGGCCTGGTGGACCTGCACACCCACCTGCGCCAGCCCGGCAAGGAGGAGGCCGAGACCGTCCTGACGGGCACTCAGGCCGCCGCCATGGGCGGCTTCACCGCCGTGCACGCGATGGCCAACACCACCCCGACCGCCGACACCGCAGAGGTGGTCGAGCAGGTCCACCGCCTCGCGCTGGAGGCCGGCTACTGCGACGTGCACCCCGTCGGCGCCGTCACCGTCGGCCTGGAGGGCAAGGAGGCGGCCGACTGGGACGGCATGCACCGCTCCGCCGCCGCCGTCCGGGTCTTCTCCGACGACGGCAAGTGCGTGGACGACGCCGTGATGATGCGCGCCGCGCTGGAGTACGCCAAGTCCATCGACGGCGTGGTCGCCCAGCACGCCCAGGAGCCCCGCCTCACCGAGGGCGCCCAGATGAACGAGGGCCTCGTCTCGGCCGAGCTGGGCCTGCCCGGCTGGCCCGCCGTCGCGGAGGAGGCGGTCATCGCCCGCGACGTGGCGCTGGCCGCCTCGACCGGCGGCCGGCTGCACGTCTGCCACCTCTCCACCAAGGGCTCGGTGGAGATCGTCCGCTGGGCCAAGGCCCGCGGCCTGGACGTGACCGCCGAGGTGACGCCGCACCACCTGCTGCTCACCGACGAGCTGGTCCGCACCGGTGACGCGGTCTACAAGGTGAACCCGCCGCTGCGCACCGAGGAGGACGTGCTGGCGCTGCGCGCCGCGCTGGCCGACGGCACCATCGACGCGGTCGGCACCGACCACGCGCCGCACCCCGAGGCCGACAAGACCTGCGCCTGGGCGGTGGCCGCGATGGGCATGGTCGGCCTGGAGACCGCGCTCTCGGTGGTCCAGCAGACCATGGTGGACACCGGTCTGATGAACTGGCAGGGCGTCGCGGACCGGATGTCGCACCGTCCGGCCCGGATCGGCCGTCTCACCGGGCAGGGCCGCCCGATCTCGGTCGGTGAGCCCGCCAACCTGGTGCTGTTCGATCCCGCGTACCGTGGGACCGTGACCCCCGACGCCTTTGCCACCCGCAGCCGGAACACCCCCTTCAAGGGCCTCGACCTGCCCGGGAAGGTGCACGCCACCTTCCTGCGCGGCACCGCCACGGTGCTCGCCGGGGCCCTGACCGAGCTGGGTGAGGACGCGTGACGCTCCTTCAGCTGGCCCAGGAGAAGGCGAAGATCACCGACTGGACCCCGTACCTGGGGTGGATGGCCGGCCTGGCCATCCTGGTCGGCCTCGTCTACTGGCTGATGCGCCAGGGCTGGAACTGGCGCCGCACGCTCCAGTCCGACCTGCCCCCGCTGCCGGAGGTGCCCGCCGACCCGGGCGCCCCGCTGCTGGAGGCGAAGGGCCGCTACCACGGCTCGACCACCGCCGGGAACTGGCTGGACCGGGTCGTCGCGCACGGCCTCGGCACCCGCAGCCTGGCCGAACTCACGCTCACCGAGCGGGGCCTGCTGGTCCGCCGGCCCGGTGACGTGGACCTCTGGATCCCTGCGGGCAGCCTGACGGCCGCCCGGACGGACTCCGGGATCGCGGGCAAGGTCGTGCCCGCCGGACTCCTCGTCATCACCTGGGAGAACCAGGGTGTCGCGCTGGATTCCGGCTTCCGGGCCGACCACCCTGAGGAGCACACCGCCTGGGTCGAGGCGGTCGAGGCTCTCGTGACACGACGTACGACGAAGAAGACGGAAGAAGAGGCCGCCAAATGACCGCACCTGCCCCCACCACCACGCGCCACAGGCGGGAGCGCGTTCCCGCCGTGCTCGTCCTGGAGGACGGCCGGGTGTTCCGCGGCCAGGCCTACGGCGCGGTCGGCGAGACCTTCGGCGAGGCCGTCTTCAACACCGGCATGTCCGGCTACCAGGAGACCCTGACCGACCCGTCCTACCACCGCCAGGTGGTCGTCATGACGGCCCCTCAGATCGGCAACACCGGCTGGAACGACGAGGACGACGAGTCCTCGCAGATCTGGGTGGCCGGCTACGTGGTCCGCGACCCCTCCCGGGTCGTCTCCAACTGGCGGGCCGAGCGCTCGCTGGACGAGGAGCTGGTCCGCCAGGGCGTCGTCGGCATCAGCGGCGTGGACACCCGCGCCCTCACCCGCCACCTGCGCGAGCGCGGTGCGATGCGGGTCGGCATCTTCTCCGGCGAGGCGCTGGCCGACGAGGCCGAGCTGCTGGCCCGGGTCGGCCGCGCGCCCGAGATGAAGGGCGCCGACCTCTGCGCCGAGGTCGCCACCAAGGAGAAGTACGTCGTCCCGGCGATCGGCGAGAAGAAGTACACCGTCGCCGCGCTGGACCTGGGCATCAAGGGCATGACCCCGCACCGGATGGCCGAGCGCGGCATCGAGGTGCACGTCTTCCCGGCGAACTCCACCGCCGAGGAGCTGTACGCGGTCGAGCCCGACGGCGTGTTCTTCTCCAACGGCCCCGGTGACCCGGCCACCGCCGACCACCAGGTCGCGGTCGCCCGCGAGGTGCTGGCGAAGAAGACCCCGTTCTTCGGCATCTGCTTCGGCAACCAGATCCTGGGCCGCGCGCTCGGCTTCGGCACCTACAAGCTGAAGTACGGTCACCGCGGCATCAACCAGCCGGTGCAGGACCGCACCACCGGCAAGGTCGAGGTCACCGCGCACAACCACGGCTTCGCCGTGCAGGCCCCGCTGGACAAGGTGAGCGACACCCCGTTCGGCCGCGCCGAGGTCTCCCACGTCTGCCTGAACGACGACGTGGTCGAGGGCCTCCAGTGCCTGGACACCCCCGCCTTCTCGGTCCAGTACCACCCCGAGGCCGCCGCGGGCCCGCACGACGCCGCGTACCTCTTCGACCGCTTCGTTGACCTGATGGCCGGCGCCCCGGCCCGCACCACCGCAGGGAGCTGACCCGTGCCGAAGCGCACTGACATCAAGTCCGTCCTGGTGATCGGCTCCGGCCCGATCGTCATCGGCCAGGCCGCCGAGTTCGACTACTCCGGCACCCAGGCCTGCCGGGTGCTCCGCTCGGAGGGCCTGCGGGTCGTCCTGGTGAACTCCAACCCGGCCACGATCATGACCGACCCGGAGATCGCCGACGCCACCTACGTCGAGCCGATCACCCCGGAGTTCGTCGAGAAGATCATCGCCAAGGAGCGCCCCGACGTGCTCCTGCCGACCCTCGGCGGGCAGACCGCGCTCAACACCGCGATCTCGCTGCACGAGAACGGCACCCTCGCCAAGTACGGCGTCGAGCTGATCGGCGCCAACGTCGAGGCGATCCACAAGGGCGAGGACCGCCAGCTCTTCAAGGAGGTCGTCGAGGCGGTCAACGCCAAGATCGGCCACGGCGAGTCGGCCCGCTCGGTGATCTGCCACTCGATGGACGACGTCCTCAAGGGCGTCGAGACGCTCGGCGGCTACCCCGTCGTCGTCCGCCCCTCCTTCACCATGGGCGGCGCCGGCTCCGGCTTCGCCCACGACGAGGAGGACCTGCGCCGCATCGCCGGCCAGGGTCTGACCCTCTCGCCGACCACCGAGGTGCTCCTGGAGGAGTCCATCCTCGGCTGGAAGGAGTACGAGCTGGAGCTGATGCGCGACAAGAACGACAACGTCGTGGTCGTCTGCTCGATCGAGAACTTCGACCCGATGGGCGTGCACACCGGTGACTCGATCACCGTCGCCCCGGCGATGACCCTGACGGACCGTGAGTACCAGACGCTGCGTGACATCGGCATCGCGATCATCCGCGAGGTCGGCGTCGACACCGGCGGCTGCAACATCCAGTTCGCGATCAACCCGGTCGACGGCCGGATCATCGTGATCGAGATGAACCCGCGGGTCTCCCGCTCCTCGGCGCTGGCCTCCAAGGCCACCGGCTTCCCGATCGCCAAGATCGCGGCCAAGCTGGCGGTCGGCTACACCCTGGACGAGATCCCCAACGACATCACCGAGAAGACCCCGGCGTCCTTCGAGCCCTCGCTCGACTACGTCGTGGTCAAGGTGCCCCGCTTCGCGTTCGAGAAGTTCCCGAGCGCCGACGCCACGCTGACCACGACCATGAAGTCGGTCGGCGAGGCGATGGCGATGGGCCGCAACTTCCCCGAGGCGCTGAACAAGGCGCTGCGCTCGCTGGAGAAGAAGGGCTCGCAGTTCAACTGGACCGGCGAGCTCGCCGACAAGGCCGAGCTGCTGACGAAGAGCCGGATCCCGACCGACGGCCGGATCAACACCGTCATGGACTCGATCCGGGCCGGCGCCACCCCGGAGGAGGTCTTCGAGCACACGAAGATCGACCCGTGGTTCGTCGACCAGCTCTTCCTGATCAACGAGATCGCCGAGGAGCTCGCCGAGGCCGAGAAGCTCGACCCCGAGCTGCTCCGCCACGCCAAGCGGCACGGCTTCTCCGACCAGCAGATCGGCGAGATCCGCGGCCTGCGCGCCGACGTGGTCCGCGAGGTCCGGCACGCGCTGGGCATCCGCCCGGTCTTCAAGACCGTGGACACCTGCGCCGCCGAGTTCGCCGCCAGGACCCCGTACTTCTACTCCTCGTACGACGAGGAGAGCGAGGTCGCCCCGCGCTCCAAGCCCGCCGTGATCATCCTGGGCTCCGGCCCGAACCGCATCGGCCAGGGCATCGAGTTCGACTACTCCTGCGTGCACGCCTCCTTCGCGCTCGCCGAGGCCGGGTACGAGACCGTCATGGTCAACTGCAACCCGGAGACCGTCTCCACCGACTACGACACCTCCGACCGGCTCTACTTCGAGCCGCTCACCCTGGAGGACGTGCTGGAGATCGTCCACGCCGAGCAGCAGGCCGGCCCGGTGGCCGGTGTGCTGGTCCAGCTCGGCGGGCAGACCCCGCTCGGCCTGGCCCAGGCGCTCAAGGACAACGGCGTGCCGATCGTCGGCACCCAGCCCGAGGCCATCGACCTGGCCGAGGAGCGCGGCGCCTTCGGCCGCGTGCTGCGCGACGCCGGCCTGCCGGCCCCCAAGCACGGCACCGCCTTCTCCTTCGACGAGGCCAAGGCCATCGCCGACGAGATCGGCTACCCGGTGCTGGCCCGCCCCTCGTACGTGCTCGGCGGCCGCGGCATGGAGATCGTCTACGACGAGGCCTCGCTCGCCTCGTACCTGGAGCGGCACGCCGGCCTGATCTCCGAGCACCCGGTGCTGATCGACCGCTTCCTGGACGACGCGGTCGAGATCGACGTGGACGCCCTCTACGACGGCCACGAGCTCTACCTCGGCGGCGTGATGGAGCACATCGAGGAGGCCGGCATCCACTCCGGCGACTCGGCCTGTGCCCTGCCCCCGATCACCCTGGGCGGCTACGACGTCAAGCGCCTGCGGGTCTCCACCGAGGCCATCGCCAAGGGCGTCGGCGTGCGCGGTCTGATCAACATCCAGTTCGCGCTGGCCGGGGACATCCTCTACGTCCTGGAGGCCAACCCGCGCGCCTCGCGCACCGTGCCGTTCACCTCCAAGGCCACCGCGGTCCCGCTGGCCAAGGCGGCGGCCCGCGTCTCGCTCGGCGCCACCATCGCCGAGCTGCGCGCCGAGGGCCTGCTCCCGGCCGAGGGCGACGGCGGCACCCTGCCGGCCGACTGCCCGATCTCGGTCAAGGAGGCCGTGATGCCGTGGAGCCGCTTCCGCGACATCCACGGCCGCGGCGTGGACACCGTGCTCGGCCCGGAGATGCGCTCGACCGGTGAGGTCATGGGCATCGACAAGGTGTTCGGCACCGCCTACGCCAAGGCCCAGGCCGGCGCTTACGGCGCGCTGCCCACCAAGGGCAAGGTCTTCGTCTCGGTCGCCAACCGCGACAAGCGCAACCTGGTCTTCCCGGCCCGCGCGCTGGTCGACCTCGGCTTCGAGGTGCTCGCCACCTCCGGCACCGCCGAGGTGCTGCAGCGCGGCGGCATCCCGTCCACCGTGGTGCGCAAGCACAGCGAGGGCGAGGGCCCGAACGGCGAGAAGACCATCGTCCAGCTGATCCACGACGGTGAGGTCGACCTCATCATCAACACCCCGTACGGCAACAGCGGCCGCCTGGACGGCTACGAGATCCGTACGGCGGCGGTGGCGCGCGGCGTCCCCTGCCTGACGACCGTTCAGGCGATGGGCGCGGCGGTGCAGGGCTCCGACGCACTGCTGCGCGGCGACGTCGGCGTGATGTCGCTCCAGGAGCACGCGGCCCTGATCAACGCCGGCCGTAAGTAGCTCATCCCCGTGGGGGGCACACCGCAGGTTGGGGTGCCCCCCACACCCATGTCCGCTTCTGCTCCGATTCTGCTCCGAGGAAGGGTGCGACCCCGTCGTGTACAAGCTGCTGTTCGATCTGGTCTTCAAGAAGATGGACCCGGAGAAGGCGCACCACCTGGCGTTCTTCTGGATCCGGCTGGCCGCTTCGGTGCCGGGGCTGCGGCAGCTGGTGAAGCTGGTGCTGGCGCCGCGTCACGCCTCGCTGCGCACCACGGCGCTGGGGCTGGACCTGCCGGGCCCGTTCGGGCTGGGGGCCGGCTTCGACAAGAACGGGGTCGGGATCGACGGGCTGTCGATGCTCGGCTTCGACTACGTCGAGATCGGCACGGTCACCGGTGAGCCGCAGCCCGGGAACCCGGCGCCGCGGCTGTTCCGCCTGGTCGAGGACCGGGCGCTGATCAACCGGATGGGCTTCAACAACCAGGGCTCGGCGCGGGTCGCCGCCCGGCTGGCGGGCCGGGCCCGGACGGGGCTCACGCCGGTGGTGGGCGTGAACATCGGCAAGACCAAGGTGGTGGAGGAGGTCGACGCCACCGCCGACTACGTGAAGAGCACGGAGCGGCTGGCGGAGCACGCCGACTACCTGGTGGTGAACGTGAGTTCGCCGAACACGCCGGGGCTGCGGAACCTGCAGACGGTGTCGACGCTGGCGCCTCTGCTGGTGGACGTGCGGCGGGCGGCGGACCGGTCGGTGCCGCACCACGTGCCGCTGCTGGTGAAGATCGCCCCGGACCTGGCGGACGAGGACATCGACGCGATCGCCGACATGGCGATGGAGATCGGGCTGGACGGGATCATCGCGACCAACACCACCATCGGGCGGGAGGGGCTGAAGGAGTCGGCCGCCCGGGTGGAGGAGATCGGGATGGGCGGGCTGTCCGGGGCCCCGCTCAAGGCGCGGTCGCTGGAGGTGCTGCAGCGGCTGCGGGCGCGGACCGAGGGGCGGCTGGTGCTGGTCGCCGTGGGCGGCATCGAGACGGCGGACGACGCGTGGGAGCGGATCACGCACGGGGCCGACCTGGTGCAGGGGTACAGCGCGTTCATCTACGAGGGGCCGTTCTGGATGCGGCGGATGCACCGGGGGCTGGCGGCCCGGTTGAAGGCGAGCGGGTACAAGAGCATTGCCGAGGCGGTGGGGACGGCGAAGGCCTGACCGGGTTCGGGGGCGGGGGTGACTGCGCGGTGCGGAGTGCGGCAAGTGCCGTTCCCCTGCGCGCAGTTCCCCGCGCCCCTGACGGGGCGCACCCTGCGGGGCGGAGCCGCGCGCTCCTGGTGCCGCTGACCCTGGTTGCCGAACGGGTCCGTGCTCGTTCTTGGTTCGGTAGTGACGATGTCCTGACGAAGGTGAGATCCGATGGCCCATCCAGTGGTGGCCGGAGCCGAGTTGGTGGAGTCGGTCCAGGCCGGGGCGTACCGGCGGTTGGTGTTGCGGGCGCCGGAGGTGGCGCGGCGGGTGGGGCCGGGGCACTTCGCGACGCTCGGGGTGGGTGGGGCGATGCTGCTGCGGCGGGCGTTCTGGATCCACCGGGCGGATGTCGGGGCCGGGACGGTCGAGCTGGTGGTGGCCGAACGGGGCGCCGGGACACGGGAGTTGGTGCGCAGCCGGGTGGGGGACCGGCTGAGTCTGATCGCTCCGCTGGGGACGCCGTTCCCGGTGCCGGAGGGGCCGGTGAGTGCGCTGCTGGTGGCCGGCGGGTACGGGAGCGCGGCGCTGTTCGGGCTGGCGGAGGAGATCCGGCGGCGCGGCGGGCAGGTCGGGTTCATCCTCGGGGCGGCGACCGAGGCGCGGCTGTTCGGGGTGGAGGCGGCCCGGGAGCTGACGCAGGACGTGCTGGTGGTGACGGAGGACGGTTCGGCGGGGCTGGCCGGGGTGGTGACCGAGGTGGTGGCCCAGGCGATGAAGGCGATCGACGCGACGGTGGTGTACGCCGCCGGGCCGACGCCGATGCTGGCGGAGGTCTCCGGGACGGCCGCGGAGCTGGGCGCGAGGTGCTGGACGGCGGTGGAGGAGGCGATGGCGTGCGGGACGGGGCTCTGCGCGACCTGCGTCCTGCCGGTGGTCGGGGCCGACGGGGTGAGCCGTTCGGTGCGCTCCTGCACGGACGGGCCGGTGTTCGACGGGGCGCGGGTGCGCTGGGCCGGGGTGGGGGCGGCGGCCTGATGGAGCCTCAGGAGGTCGACCTCACCGCCCCGTTGGGGACCCGTACGGTGCCGAACCCGCTGACCACCGCGGCCGGCTGCGCGGGGTACGGACGGGAGCTGGCCAAGTTCGTGCCGCTGGACGCGCTGGGCTCCGTCACCACCAAGACGGTCATGCGGGCGCCGCGCCCCGGCGGGGCGGCGCCGCGGACGGCGGAGACCCCGTCCGGGATGCTGAACGCCGTCGGGCTGCAGGGCGCCGGGGTCGCGCGGTTCGTCCGCGACGAGCTGCCCTGGCTGGCCGAGCGCGGCGCCCGGGTGGTGGTCTCGGTGGCGGGGGAGCGGCTGGAGGAGTTCGCCGAGGTCACCGCCGAGCTGCACGGGCAGCCGGGGGTGGTCGGCGTCGAGGTCAACCTGTCCTGCCCGAACGCCGCCGACCGCGGCCAGGTCTTCGCCTGCAACCCCGCCACCTCCTACGACGTGGTCCGGGCGGTGCGCCGGGAGGCCGACGCGGAACTGCCGGTCTACGCCAAGCTCTCCCCGGACGTCACCTCGGTCACCGAGATCGCCGCCGCCTGCGTGCAGGCCGGGGCCGACGGACTGTCACTGATCAACACCCCCCTCGGGATGGCCATCGACCCCGTCACCATGCGCCCGGCGCCGGGCGGGGCGGCCGGGCTGTCCGGCCCGGCGATCCGGCCGCTGGCCGTGCGCTGCGTGCACCAGGTGCACGCGGAGATGCTGGCCGGCCGCATCCCGCGGGTGCCGATCCTCGCCATGGGCGGGCTCCGGACCGGGCTGGACGCCCTGGAGTTCACCCTGGCCGGTGCCGCCGGGGTCGCCGTCGGCACCACGCTGTTCCACGACCCGACCGCCCCGCTGCGTATCCTCGACGAGCTGCGCACCGAACTGGCGGCCCGGGGTTTCACCACGTACACGGACGCGGTGGGGTACGCCCACCGCGCGGATTCCACCTGAAAGGCCGTCATGACGCTCGCTCCCTTCGGTACCCGCCTCGCCGCCGCCCTGGAGACCCGCGGCCGCCTCTGCGTGGGCATCGACCCGCACGCCTCGCTGCTCACCGCCTGGGGCCTGAACGACGACATCGCCGGTCTGGAGACCTTCAGCCGCACCGTGGTCGAGGCGCTGGCCGGTGAGGTGGCGGTGCTCAAGCCGCAGGCCGCGTTCTTCGAGCGGTTCGGCTCCCGGGGCGTCGCGGTGCTGGAGCGGACCGTCACCGAGGCCCGCGAGGCCGGCGCGCTGGTGCTGATGGACGCCAAGCGCGGCGACATCGGCTCCACCATGGCCGCCTACGCGGAGACCTTCCTCTCGCCGGACCGGGCGCTGTTCTCGGACGCGCTGACCGTCTCTCCGTACCTGGGCTTCGGCTCGCTGCAGCCGGCCGTGGACCTGGCCCGGGCGAACGGCTGCGGCCTGTTCGCGCTGGCGCTCACCTCCAACCCGGAGGGCCACGAGGTGCAGCGGGCGGTCGGCGCGGACGGGCTGACGGTGGCCCAGGGCGTGCTGAACCGGCTGAGGGCGGAGAACGAGGGCGCCGAGCCGCTCGGCTCCTTCGGCGCGGTCGTCGGCGCCACCCTGGCCGAGGCCGGGGCGGACCTGGCGATCAACGGCGCCCTGCTGGCCCCCGGGGTCGGCGCCCAGGGGGCCACGGCGGCCGACCTGCCCCGGGTCTTCGGCGACTCGGTCGGCAACGTGCTGCCGAGCGTGAGCCGGGACGTGCTCAAGCACGGGCCCTCGGTGGCGGCCCTGCGGGCGGCCTCGGAGCGCTTCGTCGAGGAGATCGCGGCGGTGGTGAAGTGACGTACGACGTGACGGGCGCACTGTGAGGCGCGTCACAGCGGCCCGTCGGATGGGTCGTCAAGGCGGTTGATTTGCCCGGAAAAGTCCTGGTCGACCTCGGCTGACCAGGACTTTTCGTGTTCTTTTCCTGACGTGCGGCCTCAAGTTGGGTAGTGTCCGGCGAGAGGTCACCGAGGGGCGGCGGAACCGTTGCTCTCGCAGGTCAGAGCCGTGAGGTTCTGCGCTCGGTGCACTTCGAAGGCACCACCCAGTCATAGCTCATTTCCTTCCATCTACACCTGAGGTGAACGGCGTGGCTCTTCCGCCCCTTACCCCTGAACAGCGCACCGCCGCGCTCGCGAAGGCTGCCGAAGCCCGTCGGAAGCGCGCCGATGTGAAGAACAAGCTGAAGCACTCCGGTGCCTCGCTGCACGACGTGATCAAGGCGGGCAAGGCCGACGACGAGGTCATCGGCAAGATGAAGGTCTCCGCCCTGCTGGAGTCCATGCCCGGCGTCGGCAAGGTCCGCGCCAAGCAGATCATGGAGCGCCTGGGGATCTCCGAGAGCCGCCGCGTGCGCGGGCTCGGGACGAACCAGATCGCCTCCCTGGAGCGGGAGTTCGGTTCCACCGCCTCCTGACCTCGGCCAAGTGCCGACCCGGTGGTCCCCGGATCGTCCGCGATCCGGGATAATCGGTGCATGAGTGAACGTCCGCGGCTGACCGTGCTCTCCGGCCCTTCGGGGGTCGGCAAGAGCACGGTCGTCGCTCATCTGAGGAAGCAGCACCCCGAGCTCTGGCTCTCGGTGTCGGTCACCACCCGGCACCCGAGGCCCGGCGAGAAGAACGGGGTCCACTACTACTTCGTCGACAACGACGAGTTCGAGAAGCTGGTCGCCAACGGCGAACTGCTGGAGTGGGCCGTGTTCGCCGGGAACCGCTACGGCACCCCGCGCGCGGCCGTGCTGGAGAAGCTGGAGAGCGGCAAGCCGGTCCTGCTGGAGATCGACCTCCAGGGCGCCCGGCAGGTCCGGGAGTCGATGCCCGAGGCCCAGCTGGTCTTCCTCGGCCCGCCGAGCTGGGAGGAGCTGGTCCGCCGGCTCACCGGCCGGGGCACCGAGCCGCAGGACGTGATCGACCGCCGGCTGGAGGCCGCCAAGGTCGAGCTCGCGGCCGAGCCGGAGTTCGACACCACGCTGGTCAACCACTCCGTCGAGCAGGTGTCGGCCGAACTGCTAAGGTTGCTCGGTGTAGCCTGAGCAGATCATTCTGCTCAGGATTTGTTTCTTCTTTCGGAAGGTTTTCGCGTGTCCTCTTCCATGACCGCGCCCGAGGGCATCATCAACCCGCCGATCGACGAGCTGCTCGAGGCGACCGACTCGAAGTACAGCCTGGTCATCTACGCCGCCAAGCGCGCGCGTCAGATCAACGCGTACTACTCGCAGCTCGGTGAGGGTCTGCTGGAGTACGTCGGCCCGCTGGTCGACACCCACGTGCACGAGAAGCCGCTGTCGATCGCGCTGCGCGAGATCAACGCGGGCATGCTGACGGCCGAGGCCGTCGAGGCCGCCTGAGTCGTTCGGCTCTCCCGGAGGGCCCGCCGGAGCACACGCTCCGGCGGGCCCTCCGGCGTTTCCCGGTGTGTCGCGGGCCATGGTGCGACGGGCTTCTGATGGGTCGTAGGGTGGGGCTCGTCCCGACCGCCCGGCAGAGAGAGCCACTGCGATGAACGCCAGCCCGCCCAATGTCGTCCTCGGCGTGAGCGGCGGCATCGCCGCGTACAAGGCGTGCGAGCTGCTGCGCCGGTTCACCGAGTCCGGCCACGCCGTGACCGTGGTGCCGACCGCCGCCGCGCTGCACTTCGTCGGCGAGGCCACCTGGGCCGCGCTCTCCGGCCGGCCGGCCGCCACCGAGACCTGGGAGCGGGTGCACGAGGTCCCGCACGTGCGGATCGGACAGCAGGCCGACCTGGTGGTGGTGGCCCCGGCCACCGCCGACCTGATGGCCAAAGCCGCCCACGGCCTGGCCGACGACCTGCTCACCAACACCCTGCTCACCGCCCGCTGTCCGGTGGTGCTGGCCCCCGCCATGCACACCGAGATGTGGGAGCACCCGGCCACCCAGGAGAACGTCGCCACCCTGCGCCGCCGCGGCGTGATCGTGCTGGAGCCCGCCGTCGGCCGGCTCACCGGCAAGGACACCGGCAAGGGGCGGCTGCCCGAGCCGGCCGCGATCTTCGAGGCCTGCCGCCGGGTGCTGGAACGCGGCGGCCTGGAGGCCGACCTGACCGGCCGTCACGTGGTGGTCTCGGCGGGCGGCACCCGCGAGCCGCTGGACCCGGTCCGCTACCTGGGCAACCTCTCCTCCGGCAAGCAGGGCTACGCCCTGGCCACCACGGCCGCCGCCCGCGGGGCCCGGGTCACCCTGCTCTCCGCCAACGCGACCCTGCCGGACCCGGCCGGGGTGGACGTGGTGCACGTCTCCACCGCGCTGGAGCTGCGGGAGGCCGCGCTGAAGGCGGTGGCCGACGCGGACGCGGTGGTGATGGCGGCCGCGGTCGCCGACTTCCGCCCGGCCGAGTACGCCACCGGGAAGATCAAGAAGGTGGAGGGCCGGGAGCCCGCGCCGGTCGCCCTGGTGCGCAACCCCGACATCCTGGCCGAGCTCTCCGCCCACCGGGCCCGCCCGGGCCAGGTGGTGGTCGGCTTCGCCGCCGAGACCGACGACGTGCTGGCCAACGGGCGGGCGAAGCTGGCGCGCAAGGGGTGCGACCTGCTGGTCGTCAACGAGGTGGGCGGCGGTAAGGCTTTCGGTCAGGACACCAATGCGGCGGTTCTGCTGAGCGCGGACGGAACCGAGACCGAGATCGCCGACGGCCCCAAGGAATCGCTGGCAGACGCGGTCTGGGACGCGGTCGGGGCCCGCTTGGGGTGAGGTCGAGGCGTGGTCGAATACGTCTCAATCTTTGAGGGGGGAGTGCCGCCACCTGGTAGCGGACCGTTACACTCGCGGAATCAAAGTCTTTCCGGATGCCCGGGCCACCGGGCATTCAGTCAGCAGCCGCTGCAACCCCAGGGAGCGCTGTGTCTCGCCGCCTGTTCACCTCGGAGTCCGTCACCGAGGGGCACCCCGACAAGATCGCTGACCAGATCAGCGACACCATCCTGGACGCGCTCCTCGCGGCCGACCCCACCTCGCGGGTCGCCGTCGAGACGCTGATCACCACCGGCCTCGTGCACATCGCCGGTGAGGTCACCACCAAGGCCTACGCGCCGATCGCGCAGCTGGTCCGGGAGAAGATCCTGGAGATCGGCTACGACTCCTCGAAGAAGGGCTTCGACGGCGCGTCCTGCGGCGTCTCGGTCTCGATCGGCGCGCAGTCGCCCGACATCGCGCAGGGCGTCGACACCGCGTACGAGGCCCGCGTCGAGGGTGACGAGGACGACCTCGACAAGCAGGGCGCCGGCGACCAGGGTCTGATGTTCGGCTACGCGAGCGACGAGACCCCCGAGCTCATGCCGCTGCCGATCACCCTGGCGCACCGCCTCTCCAAGCGCCTCTCCGAGGTGCGCAAGAACGGCCAGATCCCGTACCTGCGCCCCGACGGCAAGACCCAGGTCACCATCGAGTACGACGGTGACAAGGCCGTCCGCCTCGACACGGTCGTGGTCTCCTCGCAGCACGCCAGCGACATCGACCTGGACTCGCTGCTGACCCCGGACATCCGCGAGTTCGTCGTGGAGCCGGAGCTCAAGCGCCTGGCCGACGACGGCATCAAGCTGGTGACCGAGGGCTACCGCCTGCTGGTGAACCCGACCGGCCGCTTCGAGATCGGCGGCCCGATGGGCGACGCCGGCCTCACCGGTCGCAAGATCATCATCGACACCTACGGCGGCATGGCCCGCCACGGTGGCGGCGCCTTCTCCGGCAAGGACCCGTCCAAGGTGGACCGTTCGGCCGCCTACGCCATGCGCTGGGTCGCCAAGAACATCGTCGCCGCGGGCCTGGCCTCGCGCGCCGAGGTGCAGGTCGCGTACGCGATCGGCAAGGCCGAGCCGGTCGGCCTGTTCGTGGAGACCTTCGGCACCGAGACCGTCCCGGTGCTGAAGATCCAGGCCGCGGTCTCCGAGGTCTTCGACCTCCGCCCGGCCGCGATCATCCGCGACCTCGACCTGCTCCGCCCGATCTACGCGAAGACCGCCGCGTACGGCCACTTCGGCCGTGACGACGCGGACTTCACCTGGGAGCGGACCGACCGGGTCGAGCAGCTGAAGAAGGCCGTCGAGGCCTGAGGTTCGTAGCCGGAGCGGCGGTCACCCCTCACGGGGTGGCCGCCGCTTCGTCATGTCGTCGGTGCGGTCTGATAGATGTTGGGAGCGATGAGCAGCACAGACGACGGCGGTACGGCCGGCACCGGGGAACAGCTGTCCTTCATCCGGGAGACGGTCCGCCGGGCCAAGCCCCGGACGTGGCGCGGCGCGCAGCTGGCCGAGCACCTGCCGGTGGCCCGGGTGGTGGTGGACAAGGGGCTGCTCAGCCTGGACAAGTTCTTCGACTACGCGGTGCCCGCCAACCTGGCGGAGGAGGCCCAGCCCGGCGTCCGGGTCCGGGTCCGGTTCGGCGCCCGGGTCGGGACCAACGGGCGGCGCGAGGGCGGCGAGCTGCACGACGGCTTCGTGGTGGCCCGGCTGGAGCACTCCGACTTCCCCGGCGTACTGGCCCCGCTGGCCCAGGTGCTCTCCCCGGAGCGGGTGCTGACGCCCCCTCTGCTGCGGCTGTGCCGCACCGTCGCCGACCGGTACGCGGGCTCGCTGGCCGACGTGCTCCAGCTCGCCGTGCCGCCGAGGCACGCGGGGGCCGAGGCGGAGGCCTCGCCGGAGCCGCTGCCGCTCCCGGCGTTCCCCGAGGCCGGGAGCTGGTCGCGGTACGAGGAGGGCCCCGAGTACCTGACGGCCCTCCGGGACGGGGTGGCCCCGCGCGCGGTCTGGACGGCGCTGCCCGGGCCCGACTGGCCGTCGGAGATCGCCCGCGCGGTGGCCGCCACCCTGGCCGGGGGCCGGGGTGCGCTGGTGGTGCTGCCGGAGGGGCGTTCGGTGGCCCGGGTGGACGAGGCGCTGGGCGCGCTGCTGGGCGAGGGGCACCATGTCGCGCTGGCCGCCGACCTCGGGCCGCGCGAGCGGTACCGGCGCTGGCTCTCCGTCAGCCGGGGCTCGGTGCGGGCCGTGATCGGGACGCGGGCCGCGATGTTCGCCCCGGTGCGCGAGCTCGGGCTGGTGGTGGTCTGGAACGACGGCGACGGCAGCCACAGCGACCCGCGCTCCCCGCACCCGCACGTGCGCGAGGTGGCCCTGCTGCGGGCGGCCGAGGAGAAGGCCGGGGTGCTGCTCGGCGGGCTCTCGATGACGGTGGAGGCGGCCCAGCTGCTCTCCACCGGGTGGGCCCGGCCGCTGGCCGCCCCGCGCGCGGTGGTGCGCTCGACCGCCCCGAGGGTGCGGACCGTGACCGACCAGGACCAGGGCCGGGACGAGGCCGCGCAGTACGCCCGGCTGCCGAGGCCGGCCTGGGAGGCGGCCCGGGACGCGCTGGCGCACGGGCCGGTGCTGATCCAGGTGCCCCGGCGCGGCTACGTGCCCCGGCTGGCCTGCGGGCGGTGCCGGACTCCCGCGCGCTGCCGGACGTGTGAGGGACCGTTGGCGGCGGGCGCGGCCGGGGCGGTGCTGAGCTGCGCCTGGTGCGGGCGGGAGGAGCGGGACTGGCACTGCGTGGAGTGCGGCTCGTTCCGGCTGCGGGCGCAGGTGGTGGGGGCCGGGCGGACGGCGGAGGAGCTGGGCAAGGCCTTTCCCCGGGTGCCGGTGCGGACGTCCGGGCGGGACTCGGTGCTGTCGGTGGTGTCCGGGGAGCCGGCCCTGGTGATCTCCACGCCGGGCGCCGAGCCGGTGGCCGAGGGCGGCTACGCGGCGGCGCTGCTGCTGGACGGCTGGGCGCTGCTCGGCCGCCCCGACCTGCGGGCGGGCGAGGAGGCGCTGCGGCTGTGGATGGCGGCGGCCGGGCTGGTGCGGCCGGCGGAGGAGGGCGGTGCGGTGGTGGTGGTCGCCGAGCCGACCGCCCGGCCGGTGCAGGCGCTGGTGCGCTGGGACCCGGCCGGGCACGCGGGGCTGGAGCTGGCGGAGCGGGCCCAGCTGCACTTCCCGCCGGTCTCCCGGATGGCCTCGGTGACCGGCTCCGCGCAGGCGGTCGAGGACCTGCTCGGGCTGATCCGGCTGCCGGAGGGGGCGGACGTGCTGGGGCCGGTGCCCGCTTCGGGCGGACGGGGTGTCGAGCTGGAGCGGGCGCTGCTGCGGGTGGCGCCCGGTCAGGGGGCCGCGCTGGCGGCCGCGCTGAAGGCGGCTCAGATCGCGCGGGTGGCGCTGCGGCCGCCGGACTCGGTGAAGATCCGGGTGGATCCGCTCGACATCGGCTGAGGGGGCGCGAAGCCCCTGGTCAGCAGGCGGACGGCGAGGGCGAGCTCCCAACCGAGGACCGGGAGGGCGGCGAGCGAGCCGGCGGTCGAGACCTGCTGGTACGCGCCGAACAGGACGGCGACGGCGAAGGCGAGGATCAGCGGGCCGCCGACCAGCCCGAGGACGGTGATCGGGCGGGGGAGCAGGCGGGCCCGGTGGAGCGCGTACGCCAGGACGGTGGTGTTGAGGCCGAGGGCGACGTTCGGGCCGAGCAGGAAGGTCTGCGCGTGGAGGGCGGTGAGGAGCCCCCTGGTGGGTGCTTCCTGAGGGAGCGTCACCAGGGTGAGGGCGGCCAGGACGCCGACGGCGATCACCGCGGCTTCGAGGAGGCGGCCGGCCAGGTAGGCGTGGGCGGCCGGTGGGCTGTGGCGGCTGAGGACGGGGTGGAGCGTGGTGGCGGTGCCGACCACGGCGGTGACCAGGACGATCTCGGCGAGGACGCCGAACAGGGCGCGGGTGTCGGCGCCGGGGTGTCCGTCGAGGAGCGGGCGGTAGAGCAACAGGCCCGCGACGGCGGCGACTTCGGTGAGCAGGAACAGTGCGCCGGTGATGACGGCGGTTCTCCGGTCTCGGTGCATGAGGACCCCCTCGGGTGCTGGTGTACGGCGTACACCTGCTGATGGTCCGTCACGGTAGGCGTACGCCGTACACTCGGTCAAGCTGTGGTGACGAGAGGGGCTGTGCGCGGGATGGCTGGTGCGGTGCGGCGGGAGCCGTTGAACCGGGGGCGGGTGCTGGCGACGGCGGTGCAGCTGGCGGACGCGATCGGGATCGAGGCGCTGAGCATGCGGCGGCTGGCCCAGGAGCTGGGCGTGGTGCCGATGGCGCTCTACAAGCACGTCGCCAACAAAGACCAGCTGCTCGACGGCATGGTCGACGCGGTGCTCGCCGAGATCGACCCGGTGGGGGACGGGCCCTGGCGGGAGGTGGTGCGGGCGCGGGTGCTCTCGGCGCGGGCCGCCCTGCTGCGGCACCGGTGGGCGGCGCGGGTGATCGAGACCCGGCCGGTGCCGACCGCGGCCGTGCTGGCGTACCTGGACTCGATGGCGGGAGCCTTCCGGAGCGGAGGGCTGTCGGTGCAGCTGACGCACCACGTGATGCACGCGATGGGGAGTCGGCTGCTGGGGTTCAGCCAGGAGCTCTTCGAGGCGTCGGGTGCCGGGGCACCTGCGCCGGAGTTCGCGGCGGCGTTCCCGAGGCTGGCGGAGCTGGCAAGTGGTGGTCATGACGAGGCGTCAGTGGTCGGGGGCGGGTGTGACGACCGGTTCGAGTTCGAGTTCGCCCTGGACCTGCTGCTGGACGGGTTCGCGCGGCTGCACGGGGCGGGGTGGGCCCCGCCGGCCGGCGGGTAGGGTCGGTGCCCATGGAGCTGCGCAGGCGTAGGACGTCGCGGGTGCTGTTGGTCGACGAGGCGGAGCGGCTGTTGCTGCTGTGCGGGCGTGATCCGCGCAGGCCGGGTGCGGGCTGGTGGTTCACCGTGGGCGGCGGAGTGGAGGCCGGTGAGGACCATCTCCGGGCCGCCGTACGGGAGTTGCGGGAGGAGACCGCGCTGGACCTGCCCGCCGAGCGGTTCGGGCCGGTGGTCTGGACCCGGCAGGCGGTGTTCAGCCTCGACGGCCAGGGCTACGACCAGTACGAGGAGTACCGGCTGCTGCGGGTCACCGCCGCCGAGGCCGCCCGGGTCCGGGTCGACGAGGGTGAGGCCACCCACGGCCACCGCTGGTGGTCGCTGGACGAACTCGCCTCCACTGCCGAGACCGTCCGGCCCGTCCGGCTGGCCGTCCTGCTCGGCGACCTGCTGCGGACCGGGCCGCCCGAACTGCCGCTGCACTTGGGCGACTTCAACGAGGACGACGACGACAGGGAGTGACCGTGCACCCGAGTGACGCCAGGAAGGTCTTCGCGGGGATCCTCCGTGCTCACGGGCTCGATCCGGAGGGGGTCGGGGAGGTGGGGCGGGCGTGGGACGCGTTCCGGGAGTTCGTGCAGGTGCCGCTCGGCGGACTGGTCGAGGACGACGGGGACGGGTTCATCGTGCAGTGGGGGCGGTGGAGTTGGCACGACGGGCGGCCGTCGTTGGGCTTCTCGCGGCAGCTGGGGCTGTGGGAGGACGGGGAGGTGGAGCTCTGGAGCGTGGAACTCACGCTGTTCTTCGACGAGGACCCGGCGTGGGCGGGGCTGGGGAACGGGGACGGGGGGACGGGCTTCCGCTTCGACCCGGTCGGGGACGGGCGGGGTGCGGCGCTGGACGGGATCGCGGCGTCCGTCGGGACGGTCCCGGAGGTCGCGGCACTGTGGCGGGCCGCTCCGGTGGGGAGTGCGCTCGGGGTGGAACGGGTCTGCTGAGCGGGTCTGCTGAGCGGATGGGCGGGGCGGATGGGCGGGGCGGCGGGCCAGGGCGGGGGCGTCGGTGGGCAGTGGCATGATCGCCGGCATGGGTTTCGTACGCACCACTCCGCCGCGGCCGGTCGATGTCGCTTCCGTCTTCCCCGAGTTGGCGCCGTTGGCGCGGGCGGCGGTCCGGCTGCATCCGCGTCCCGGGTCGCCGTCGGTGGCCGACAGTTCGGTGGGCGGGCCGCTGCTGTGGCCGGCCGGTGAGCCGTGGCCGCACTGCGAGGCGGAGCACCCGGGCGGGAGTGCGTTCACCTGGGTCGGGGACCTGAAGCTGCGGCGGAGCAGGCGGGCCCGGCTGGAGGCCGATCCCGGCGGGCCGGAGTGCACGCCGGAGGAGCGGGCGGCCGAGGAGCGGAACGCGGCCGTGGTGGCGGCGCTGGAGGAGGCCGACCTCGACCCGTCGTACGAGGAGCCGCCGGTGCCGATGCTGCCGGTGGCGCAGCTGTACCTGCGGGACGTTCCGCTGCTGCGGCCGCCCGGTGGGGCGGACCTGCTCCAACTGCTCTGGTGCCCGATGGAGCACGAGCCGTTGTGGGCGCCGTCGACCGCGCTGTTCTGGCGGTCCGCCGCCGAGGTGGTGGACGTGCTCGCGGCACCGCCGGAACCGGCCTGTGCGGACTCCGAGGGCTACGTGCCGAGGCCGTGCCTGCTGGCGCCGGAACTGATCACCGAGTACCCGAACTTCCTCGAACTGGACGAGGAGAGAAGGACGTTGGTCGCGGACGGGGGAAGGTGGCGGGCGGCCGGCGTCGTGCTGGGCGAGGAGTACGAGGACGACCCGGACGCGTTCTACAACCAACGGCTCGCCGAGGCGCCGGGGTGGAAGGTCGGCGGTTGGACGCCGTGGGGGCGGACCGATCCGTACGCCCGGCACTGCTCCGTCTGCGAGACCCGGATGGTCCCGTTGCTGACCATCGCCTCCTTCGAACGGGACGGCGAGGACGACGGCTGGATGCCGTTCGAGGACCAGGACGCCGCGTACGTGCCGGGGGACAGCCCCGTGCAGCCCACCGCGATCGAGGTCGGCAGCACCGACCACCTCCAGCTCTACGTCTGCCCGGCGGACGCCGGGCACCCGCACACGGGCCGGATCCAGTGAGCGGGGCCGGGTTCGAGGCACTGCTGTGCGACCTCGACAACGTGATCCGGTTCTACGGGTACGAGGAAGTGGAACGCCTGGAGCGGCTCGCCGGGCTGGCCCCCGGGACCACGGCCGGGATCGGCTTCGCGCCGGAGCGGGACCTGCCGTTGCTGCTGGGGCGGATCGGGCGGGCGGAGTGGGCCGCGTCGATCGCGGACGGGTTGGCCGGGCTGGCGCCGGAGGGGCTTGCGGGTGAGCTGGCGGCGGCGTTCGCGCACGCGCCGTCCCGGGTGGACGGGGAGGTGGCGGAGGTCGTCCGGCGGGTGCGGCGGGTGATGCCGGTCGTCCTGGTGACCAACGCGACGCTCTGGTTGGAGGAGGACCTGGAACGGCTGGGGATCGACGACCTGGCCGACCACGTGGTGAGCAGCGCGCGGGTGGGCATCGCCAAGCCCGATCCGGAGATCTACCGGATCGCGGCGGAGCGGGCGGGCGTTCCGGCGCACCGCTGCGCGTTCGTGGACGACAGCCGGACGAACGTGGAGGCGGCACGGCGGGCCGGGATGACGGGGGTGCTGTACCGGTCGGCCGCGGACCTGCGACGGCTCGTCGGTTCGGCCGTCGGGGCCTGGGGCGATTCGCTCAGGGGGTCAGGTCGATGACCCGGACGGGTTCGCCCTTCCAGCGGGACGGGTCGACGGTGGCGACGACCGCGCCGTCGGGACGGTCCGGTGTGGGGGCTGCGGCGTAGCGGGTGTGGGCCTGGGCCCAGGTGGTGTCGGTGGCGATGGCCAGGGCGGCGGGGAGGTCGAGTTCGAGGACGGTGACCGCCGGAAGGGCGGCGAGGTGCTCGGCGGTGCCGGGGCGTTCGCGGTCGGCCTGGACCAGCGCGCAGGTGGGGGCGTAGAGGTACCAGCCCGGCTCCGTGTGTGCGCGGTGGATGAGGCGGGACACCAGGAGGTTGCCGCGCCCGGCCGCGACCATGGCGGTGTCGTCGAGGACCACGTGCAGGCCGGTCACCGGATCTCGGCCTGTGCCAGGCGACGGTCGAGCTCGGCGTCCAAGAGCGTGGTGGCGGCCGCGTCGGGGTCGTAGCCGTTCCAGGCCTGGAGCTGTTGTCTGGCCTGCTCGGCGCGTTCGGCACGTTCGGCGGGGGTCAGGACGGTCTCGGCGAGGCGGGCGAGGTAGGCGCGCAGGGAGAGGTGTTCGGCGGCGGCGACCTCGGCGAGCCGGTCGCGCGCCTCTGCGGGAATTCTGACGTTGGCGTCGGCCACGGTGGCTCCTCGGAGTGGACAGCGGTGCGGACCCGTACCTGAGGGCATTCTAGTGGGTACGGATGCGTACCCGTACCCCCTGTGTGGGGCCGTGTTGCAGGTGGTGGTCTCAGGCGGCGAGGCCGAGGCCGAGGGTGACGGCCACCGGGGTGAGGTAGAGGAGGGGGAAGGGCACGGTCTTGTAGGAGCGGGCGCGGAGGTTGGCGACGACCGCGCCGAGGAAGTAGAGGATCAGGCCGATGGCGGCGGCCACGCCGAGGGCCGGGACGGCGAGGCCGAGGAGGAGGCCGGCGGCGCCGGCCAGTTTGGCCAGGGCGAGCCAGGGCCACCAGGCGCGGGGGACGCCGTAGTCGACGAGCGGCTGGGTGACGAAGTCCGCGCGGCGGGCGAGGGAGACGCCGGAGAAGCCGACCCAGAGGGCGCTGAAGACGGTGAGGACGACATGGGCGGTGGACATGGCTGTGCTCCTGATGCGGGTGCGGTGGAGTGGAACTGGCGCACCGTCAGCTGGGGCGCGGTGGAATCATGGCACAGATCTGAACGTGTTCAGTAGAGCTTTCGGCAAGATCGCTCGCACTCGGTCGGGTCCTGCTGCGGCGGAACGCGCGCGCACCGCCGGGCGGTGGTCTGCCGGGCGGTGCGCGAGGGGTGGGGTGGTCAGGTGAGGGCGTAGGCCGCGTAGCGGACGGCGTCCGGGGTGCGGGTGGCGGTGGCGACGGCGAGGGTGTGGGTGAGCCACTGGTAGCGGTGGTCGCCGGATTCGAAGCGGCAGAAGAGGCGGAAGTAGTAGGCGCTGGAAGGGACTTCGCGGCCGGCGGCGAGGTCGCGGAGGACTTCGGGCGGGCCGTGGCGCAGGCCGGTGGTGGTCAGGTGGAGGTGAGCGCCGTCGTCGGTGCGCAGGGTGTAGCGGGTGTCGATGGCGATGGTGCCGTCCGGGTGGAGGAGTTGCCAGTCCGCGCCGCCGGGGAGGATCTCGCCGCGCAGGTCGGGGCCGGTGAAGTGGCCGCCGGTGACGGGGACGATGCGGCGGTGGCCCTGGGGGGAGGGGCCGAGGTCGAGCGGGGTGGCGACCTGGACGGTGAAGTCGGCGAGGGGTTCGAGGTTCACGGTGAAGTGCTCCGGGTGGGGCGGGAGTCGAGGGTCGGTGGGGGACAGGCCGGGGCGGGAGTTGGGCGTCAGCGGGTGACGGACCAGGAGGGGCGGGAGTTGAGGACGGCCGGGTCGAAGCCGGCGGTGCGCTTGTAGGCCTCGGCGATGGCGGTGCGTTCGGCGAGCGGGACGACGGTCTCGATGTCGTCGAAGCCGAGCGGGGCGCGTTCGTGGGCCAGCCGCATGACCACCTCGGGGCCCTGCTGCCGGTTGGCGAGCTGGAGGGCGGTGGTGGCGGGGCGGCGGTTCTCCTCGTAGGCGGCGGTGGAGCCGGTGGTGGCGAGGGAGTGGGCGAGGGCGCGGGCGTCCAGGATCGCCTGGGAGGCGC
Source organism: Kitasatospora sp. NPDC051853 (assembly GCF_044452665.1). NCBI lineage: Bacteria > Bacillati > Actinomycetota > Actinomycetes > Kitasatosporales > Streptomycetaceae > Kitasatospora > Kitasatospora sp. NPDC051853. The sequence continues at coordinate 373,750 of NZ_JBITBY010000007.1, forward strand.
CGTTGGAGCCGACCGGGTACATCGCGTGGGCGGCGTCGCCGAGCAGGACGACGCCTTCGCCGCTCCAGGAGGCGAGCGGTTCGCGGTCGACCATCGGGTACTCGTAGACCGCCTCGGCGGCGGTGATGAGACCCGGGACGTCCAGCCAGTCGAAGCGCCAGTCGGCGAAGTGGGCGGCGACGGCGGCCGGTTCGGCCGGGCGGTTCCAGTTGCCGCGGTCGGGGGCGTCGCCGGGGAGGGGCTGTTCGGCGATCCAGTTGATGCGGGTGCCGTCACCGATCGGGTAGGCGACGAACTTCTGGGTGCCGTCGCCCGCCATGATCATCGAACGGCCCGTCAGGAAGGGCGGGGCGACGGTGGTGCCGCGCCAGAGGACCAGGCCGTTCCACGGGGGTGCGCCCTCGGTGGGGTTGAGGGCGGCCCGGACGGTGGAGTGGATGCCGTCGGCGCCGACGAGGAGGTCGGTGTCGTGGGTGAGGGTGGTGATGCGGCTGTCCGTGCGGACGGCGTCGGCGCCGAGGCGTTCCCGGACGGCGTCGAGGAGGAGGAGTTGGAGTTCGCCGCGGTGGACGGAGTACTGCGGCCAGCGGTAGCCGGCGGCGAGGCCCCGGGGTTCGGACCAGATGGGTTGTCCGAAGCGGTTGAAGTAGGCGAGCTCGGCGGTGGGGACGGCCATCGCGGCGAGGCGGTCGGCGAGGCCGAGTTCGGTCAACTCGCGGACGGCGTGCGGCAGGAGGTTGATGCCGACGCCGAGCGGGCGGATCTCGGGGGCGGCCTCGTGGACGGTGAGGTCGGTGAGGCCGGCGGCGTGCAGGCTCAGGGCGGTGGCGAGGCCGCCGATGCCGGCGCCGGCGATGGTGATGCGCACGTGCTTCGCTCCTTCGGAGAATGTTATGGCCGTAACAATCTCCTGTCGGGGTCGCCTGCGCAAGACCCTGGAGGGTGGGAGCGGGGAGCGGGGAGCGGTGGGGCTGTCCGGGGCGGGGGCTAGGCTGCGCGGGAACGCCGTCGGGGCGAGGAGGGGGGTGGGGGCGTTGACTGAGGCCGGGGGTGGTGCGGACTCGGAGCGGTACCGGATCTCGGACGGTCTCTCGGTCCTGTTCGCGCTCCAGCGCGCGCTCGGCGGGAGGCACTCGGACCGGACCCCGGCGTGGGCGGAGTTCGGCTTCCCCGTGATCGACCGGGGGAAGTACGCGATCTTCCCGCTGGCGGTGGCTCCCGCGCAGGTGGCGGCGGTCGGCGACGGGGTCGGGGCCGGGCTTTTGGTGGAGATGGCGGACAGGCTGCGGCGCGACTGCGTCCACCTCTTCGGCGGTGACTTCTTCCACCGGGAGCTGGAGCTCGCCGTGGAGGACGGGTACGGCCGGAAGCTCGTCGAGGCCGGGGCCGTCGTCGACGGGACGCCCTGGGAGTGCCTGTGGTGCATCGAGCGCTTCGGCGTGGTGCTCGCGCACTCGGTCGACCGGCGGCAGGCGCAGGAGACCCTGGCCCTGCACATCGTCCCGAAGGACTGGGTCCATTACCGCCCGTTCGGCCCGGGGACGAAGCGCGAGGCCTCGCGCTACCGACGGGCCGTCAGGGAGCGGGACGCCGCCGACGTGGTGTGGTCGTGGCCGCCACGGGCGGCGGGTGGATGAGCCCTTCGGCCGGTCCCTCCCCTGCTGTGGGGCGGAGGGCGGGGGATGCGCGAGACTCGGGGCGTGGAGAGTACTGATCGTCCGGACCTCAGGTATGCCGAGTTCGCGCGGGAGCGGTTGGCGGGGATGCCGCCGCCGGCGGATCCGGAGGCGTTCGCGCTGGCGCACCACCTGCTGCACCTGTCGTACCTGGTGGTGGCCGACCTGGAGAGCCGGATCCACCGACCGCGCGGGTGGACGCTGCCGGGGTTCCGGCTGATGTTCAAGCTGTGGCTGCTCGGGCCCACGCAGCCGGCCCGGCTGGCGGAGTTGTCGGCGATGTCGCGGTCGGCGGTCACCAACGCCGTCAACACGCTGGAGCGGGACGGGCTGGTGGAGCGGCGGCCGCTGCCGGAGGACAAGCGGGCGGTCACCGTGGCGTTGACGGGGGCGGGGGAGGCGGCCGTGCGGGAGGCCTTCGGCGAGCAGACGCGGCGGGAGCAGGCGTGGTTCGCGGGGCTGGATGCGGAGGAACGGGCCGTGCTGACACGGCTGTTGGGGCGGATCCTGGCGGCGAGGCCCGAGGGGGCGTGACGGCGGGCCGTGGCTGACGGGCCGGGCCTCGTTCTTCGGGAAGTCCGGGTGCGTTCCTGGCCTGACCCGGGAGCGTGGGGGCTCGCGGGGCGCGGCGGCGTGGTCCGCCCGGTCGGGGTCCGGCGGTGGCGGGTGAGGTGGGTGGAGCGGGAGACGGCCGGTTCGTTCCGGTCGACGGCGAGGCCCGGGCCCCGGGTACGGTGCTCCGCGAAACCACGGATGTCCGCTCCCGTGGTCATCACCCTGCGCTGTCCCGTGGTCCGCGCGCAGAGGGCTGACAGGGCGTCACGGTGCCGAGCTCTCGGACGAGACGGTGGTAGGTGGTGAAGGCGGGCTTGGGGGTGTAGTCGTCGCGGAGCAGGCCGAAGTGGTGGAAAAGGCCCTCGGCGTTGCTGTCGGCGTCGCGCAGGGCGAAGAGGGAGTAGCCGTCGAGGTTGAGGGTGGTGCTGGAGGCGGCGACGGTGCGGATGACGGTTTCGAGGGTGGCGGCCTGGCGGTCCTCGCTGCGGCCGGGGCCGGTGGGCCAGCCGTTCTCGCAGACGCGGATCGGGACGGTGTCGGGGATGCCGGCCCGCGGGAGGCTGGTGCGGCGGAAGCCGGTGAGGACGGCGGTGACGGCGTCGGCCAGGTGGTCGTCGGGGACGGGGCGGAAGACGTCGGGGAAGAAGTCCAGGCCCACGTAGTCGAGGCTCGGTCGGAAGCGGGGCTCGGCGTCGGCGAGGGCGCCGAGGTCGGACCAGAAGGTGTCGGCCGGGTCGAAGCTCGGGACGGCGTTGAAGCCGACGGCGACGGGGTGGTCGAGTGCGTCGGCCTCCTGGCGGGCGGCGAGGACGCCCTGGACGAGGGCGTTCAGGACGTTGGGCCGGCTGCCGTCGACGGTGGGGAGGTCGAGGTTGGGCTCCTCGCAGATCTGGACGGACGTCAGGTGCGGGCCGCCGGTGCGGACGGCGTCGCGGACGAACTCCGGCCAGCCGTCCAACTCGCCCGAGGGCTCGCGGAATTGGAGGACGAGGTCCAGGGTGCGGCCGTTGCCGAGGTAGTGGTGCGGATCGGCCGGGGTGGGCGGTGTCTCCGGGGTCGGGACGGTGGCGAAGGAGCGGTAGGCGCGGACGGAGAAGGCGGGGGCGTCGCCCTGGAGTTCGGTGAGGGCGGCGAGGACGCGATCGGGGGAGTCCGGGGTGACGGGGTGGATGATGCCGCGGTCGTCGCCCAGGAGCCCGCCGGGGTAGATGCCGAAGGTCAGGGTCATGCGTGCCTCCAGAATTTTGGTGTCACACCAAATTTGTGGTGACACTACCATGGGGCTCATGGGCCTTCGAGAGACCAAGAAGCAGCAGACCCGCACGGCGATCGCCGACACCGCCCTCGGGCTGTTCCTGGAGCGGGGCTTCGACCGGGTCACGGTCGCGGAAGTGGCACGGCGGGCCGGGGTGTCCACCAACACGGTGTTCAACTACTTCCCGGCCAAGGAGGACCTCTTCTTCGACCGGCAGGCCGAGGTGGAGGACCACCTCGCCGCACTGGTGCGCGACCGGGCGCCGGACGCCTGTCCGGTCGCCGTCGTCCGCGACGACCTGCTCGCCGCCCTGCGGCGGGACGATCCGGTGCTCGGACTCCGGGACGGTGCGTCCGCGTTCTGGGAGGTGGTGCTGGAGAGCCCGGCGCTGCGCGCCCGGGAGCGGGAGATCGGCGAAAACGTCGAGGCCGCCCTGGCGGACGCCCTGACGGCGCGTCCGCTGGAGGGAGCGGCCACGGAGGGACGGACGGGGGCGGTCGTCCTCGCGGGTGCCGTGGCCGGGGTGCACCGGGCGGCGCTGGGGGAACTGCGGCGGATGGTGATGGCCGGCGAGGCGCCCGGACGGGCCCGGGACGAGGTGCTGACGGCGGCGCGGCAGGGCTTCGACCTGCTCTGCGCCGGACTCCATCGGGAGCGTGATCCGATGTCGCACGGCCACTGAACTCGAACTCGTGAGGTCGGTCAGCCGTCCAAGGTGAGCTCGGTGCCGGCGAGGCGGTCGTTGAGACAGGGCGCGGTAGTTGGCGGTAGGACACCGTAGTTGGCGGGCTCGGTCCGTTGGCCGCACTGAGTGAGCTGCGACTCGGCAGACCAACTGTCCTGCCGGCGCGGCATTCGTCGCCCAGGGTGTGCCGGACGCAGGGGTGCTCGCATCCGGCCGGACCCGGCCTGGGGTCGCCAGGCGCTGGTCCTGAAACCGGGTGTGCCGTACCGTCCGCGGTGTGGCGAGGACATTGCGGATGGCGGTCGCGCAGAGCACGGTGCCGGAGGACCCCACTGATCGAGGAGCGCTCCGGGCGGCCGGGCAGGAGATCCGGGCCCTGATGGTCGAGGCCGTCGGGGCGGGTGCACGGCTTGTGCAGTTCCCCGAGGGGGCGATCACCTACCCGAGCAAGCACGTGATGGCGGCCGGCCCGGCCGGTGAGCTGGTACCGGCCGACTGGAGCCGTGCCGCGTGGGACGTCCTGCGAGAGGAGGCGGAGTCGATCGCCGCGCTGGCGGGGAAGCTCGGCCTGTGGACGGTGTTCGGATCAGTCCACCCGCTCACGCCGCCGAACCGGCCGCACAACAGTCTCTACGTCGTCTCCGACCGCGGCGAGTTGGTCGCGCGCTACGACAAGCGGTACCTCTCGCACACCGAGGTCTCCTACCTGTACTCCCCGGGGCGGCAGCCGCTCGTCGTCGAGATCGACGGCATCCGGTTCGGCTTCGCGCTGTGCATCGAGACCAACTTCCCGGAGGTCTTCGCCGAGTACGAGCGCCTGGACGCCGACTGCGTCCTGCTGTCGGCGATGGCCGACGACGCGCCCCGGGCCCGCGTCGCCCAGGCGTACGGCACGCTCTACAACTACTGGCTCGGCTACTCCGTCCCGGCGCAGTTCGGCACCACGGCACCGTCCGGGATCGTGGCACCCGGCGGACGGTGGCTGGCACGCTGCCCCGCAGACCGGCGTCCCGCCCTGGCGATCGCGGACATCGACCTCGACTCCCAGGACGAGGACATCACCATGGCCCTCCGCTACGCCCGCCCGTGGCGCCGCTCGGCCCGAGCCGGACTCTACGACGAACGGCTTCCGGTCGGCGACACCCGAAGCGACACCCGCACAGTGTTCTGAGACCGCCCAGCCGCTGGGCCCGCCAGGCTCATGAAGTGAGCCGCAGATCGCGTGGTGCTGTTGGCGACAACAAGCATGTTGAGTCACCGTGCCCGTGCGACGCTGCGCGGTGGGCGTCGGACCGGTATCGGAGCTGCCGGGCGTCCCTGGGCCCGGCGGTGTCGGCAGGGAGCGAACCCGGAACGGTCCAGCGGGTGCGGCGGTTAATGGGTTGCGGGAGTTCCCGGACGGAGTGTCAGATCCGGGCCATGACGACTGTGCTGGGGACCCCGACCGTGGACGGGGTGCGGGAGGCGATGGGGGCGCTGCGGGAGTGGCAGCGTGACGGAGCGCCGATGCAGCTGCATGCGGGGGACATCGGCTGGAACTACCGCTTCGGGGCGCCCGAGACGGCGGCGGTGGTGCGGACCTGGAGCCGGGGTGGGCGGATCCTCGCGGTCGGGATGCAGGACAGCCCGACGTTGTTGCGGATGACGGTCGCCCCCGAGGCGTTCCGGGACGAGGAGTTGGCGCGGCGGCTGGTCGAGGACGTCTCGCTGCCCGGGCGTGGTGTGCTGCCGGCGGGGGAGGTCGCGATCGAGGCGCCGTTGGGTCTGTTGCTGCACGATCTGCTGACCGAGGAGGGCTGGGGGGTCGACGAGCCGTGGACGCCGTTGTTCCGTGACCTCGCGGCGCCGGTGGAGGACCCTGGTGTGCGGATCGAGACGATCGGCCCCGAGCGGGCGCAGGACTTCGCCGAGGTCCTGGGGTCGGCGTTCGGCACTTCGCGGCCCTCGCGGGAGTACTGGCACCGGATGGCGACGGGACCGTTCCACGACGATGCCCGTTGCCTGGGCGCCTACGACGGGCGGGGTGAGCCGGTGGCGGTGGTGACGGTCTGGTCGGCCGGGCCGGGGAGGCCCGGGTTGGTGGAGCCGATGGGTGTCCACGCGGACCACCGCGGCCGCGGGTACGGCCGGGCGATCACCCTCGCCGGGGCGGCCACGCTGCGGGAGTTGGGTTCGTCGAGCGTCCGGGTGTGCACCCCGAGCTCCAACGTCGGTGCCGTCGCCACGTACGAGGCGGCCGGGTTCGTGGCGAGGCCGGAGGTCCGGGACCGGATCCGTACGGCCTGAGGCGGGGCCGGTTTCAGGGGTGGGCGAGGAGGGTGGTGCGGTGGGCCAGGGCCCAGGTGCGTTCGGCCTCGATGTCGGGGACGAAGTCGCGGCGGAGGAAGGTGGCCCAGGGGTCGGTGCCGGTGGGGCCGAGGCGGGTGATGCGGTCGGTCTCCTCGCGTTGGAGGCGGGCGAGGGTGTCGAGGACGGTGGCCGGGGCGGCGCCGTAGGCGGAGCAGAGCAGGTGGAGGCGGCGGGCGAGGGGCACGCCGGAGGGGCCGAAGCCGGCCCGGTGTTGGCGTTCGGCTGAGCGCAACGGCACGGTGTACCAGGCGAGTTGGGCGAGGTCCTGGAGGGGTTTGCCGGGGAGGGCGAGGTCCCAGTCGATGACGCCGGTGAGGCGGTCGTCGGACCAGACGGTGTTCCAGGGGGTGAGGTCGCCGTGACGGATGATCAGGCCCGGCCGCCAGTGGGTGTGGGGATCGCACCAGACGGCGTCCGCCGGGGGACGGAAGTCGCGGACGACGTCGTGGTAGTCGCGTAGCCAGCGGCCGAGGGCGGTGATTCCGTCGTCGGTGCGGAGGGCCTCCGGCCAGGGGGTGAGGCCGACCTCGCCGGGGATCAGCGAGAGGACCTCCTCGCCGGATTCGGGGCTGCCGCCGAGGACGCGCGGAACGCCGGTGAAGCCGGACCGCTCCAGGTGGCGGAGCAGCTCGTGCACGGCCGGGGTCCAGGCCCGCCAGGGGCGGCGGATGGTGTCGCCCTCGCGCCGTACGAGGGAGAGGCCGCCGTGCACGGATTCGCCGTCCTGGATCATGGAAGGGAGCCTACGCGGTGCCCGATCTCCTCGACGGCGCGGAGGTGTTCGTCGTCGCCGCTGCTCGGATTGCCGGCGACTCCGACGGGTGGGCTCTGGCCTGGTTCCTGATCGAGCACAATACGGACCGTGGATCTGAGAGCGGAACTGGTGCCCCCGTCGGTGAGCCGGCAGCGGCTGGACGAGGTCAGCCGTGAGATCTTGCGGATCGCCGATCTGCTGCTCAGTGATTCCGGGGATCCGGATGAGGAGATCAGGGCCTTCAACGAGCGGACGGGTCACGACTACGCGGCGCTCGACTTCGCCGAGTACTACGGCAGTCGGAGCCTGGCCGAGTTCGCGGTGGAGGCGGCTCGGCCGGCTCGGCCGCGGGTCGCGGACGTCACCAGGGACGAACTCGTCGAGATCGTCCGCAGGATTCTGGCCGGTGACCCGGAGGGCGGCTACTACCTGCGGCTCCTGGAAGCCAACGTGACGCATCCTCGGGTGAGTGACCTGATCTTCCATCCCCCGGCCGAACTGCGGGGCGCCTCGGCCGGGCGGATCGTCGACGAGGCCCTCGGGTACCGTCCGATCGCCCTGTGACCCGCAGGGCCTAGGTGAGGACGGGGGTGGTCTGGGCGGAGGTGATCAGCCAACCGCTCGCGGGGTCCGGGTGTCTGACGACGACGTAGGTGAGCTGGCCGGTGGTGGCGGGGAGGCGGGTGTCGGGGCCGTCGCGCAGGGCGGGCTCGCGCTGGTCGGAGACGTGCTTCAGGCAGGAGACGATCGCCGCGTCGGTGGAGACGAGGCGGATGGTCTCGATCTCGGTGCGGGTGGGGACGGCGGCGAGGGGTGAGGCCAGGGCCTGGGTCATGGCCGCGGCCAGGGTGGTGCGGCCCTGGACGTGGCGGCCGGCGAAGTTGACCACGCTGATGTCGGGGGTGTGGAGGGGGATGAAGCGGGCCGGGTCGCTCTGGTGGCGTTCGGCTTCGGCGATCAGGTGGCGGATGTCGGCCAGGTCGCGTTCGAGGGTGGTCATGGCTGGGCTCCTGAGGGGTTCGTCGGTGGGTGGGGTCACGGGACCAGGACGGCCTTGCCGACCGTGGACCGGTTGGCGAGGGCGCGGTGGGCTTCGGCGGCGTCGTGGAGCGGGAAGTCCTGGACGGCGGGGAGCAGGCGGCCCTCGGCGGCGGCTCGGAGGGAGCGTTCCTCCAGGCCGCGCAGCCCGCCCGGGCCGGTCAGCAGGCGGGGGCCGAGGGCGACGGTGGCGGTGAGCAGGCGCTCGTACAGGTCCTTGGTGGTGAGTTCGGTGGGGGCCCCGGCGGACCAGCCGAACATCACGAACCGGCCGCCCAGGCCGAGGAGTTCGAGGCTCGCGCGGCCCGCGTCACCGCCCACGCCGTCGAAGGCGACGGTGGGTTCGCGGCCGTCGAGCGCGTCGCGGACCCGCTGCGGCCAGTCGGGGGCGGTGTAGTCGACCGCGTGGGCGCCGAGGGCCCGGACGCGGTCGGCCTTCGCCTCGCCGCCCGCGACGCCGACCACCGTGGCGCCGGCGTGCAGTGCGGCCTGGACGAGCAGGGTGCCGATGCCGCCGGCCGCCGCCGTCACCAGGACGGTGTCGTCGGCGGTGACCGGTGCGACGTCCAGGATGCCGAGTGCGGTGCGGCCGGTGCCGATCATCGCGACCGCGGCGGCGTCGGAGAGGTTGTCGGGGGTCGGGTGGACGGCGGCGACCTCGCGGACCGCCAGTTCGGCGTATCCGCCGTTGGCCAGGCCCAGGTGGGCGACGACGCGGCGGCCCAGCCAGGAGGTGTCGACGCCGTCGCCGACCCGGTCGACCACGCCTGCCACCTCGCGGCCCGGAACGATCGGCAACTCGGGTAGGGGGAAGGGGAGTTGGTCGGCGAGACCGGCGCGCAGCGCGGTGTCGAGCAGGTGGATGCCGGCGGCGCGGACGGCGATCCGGACCTGGCCGGGGCCGGGCTCGGGGTCGGGGACGCTCTCGTGGCGCAGGTTCTCGGCGGGGCCGAACCGGTGCAGGGTGATGGCTCGCATGGTGTGCTCCGGGGTGGGTGAGGGGTCAGTTGCCGTACGGGTGGGCGGACTTGGCGTCGCGCAGCGCCCGTCCCCACCAGACGAGCTGGTCGAGCATCGTCTTGGCGGCGCCCTCGGGCCGCGCCGGGTCGTGCAACTGCCCCGCCTCGTCGAACAGTTCCCACGCGCTGTGGAAGCTGACGGTGTCGCGCACCGTGGTGGCGTGGACCTCGGCGAAGACCTGGCGGAGGTGTTCGACGGCGCGCAGGCCGCCCGCGATGCCGCCGTAGGAGACGAATCCGACCGGCTTGGCCTGCCACTCCTGACGGTGCCAGTCGATCGCGCTCTTCAAGGGCGCCGGGTAGCTGTGGTTGTACTCGGGCGTGACCACGACGAAGGCGTCTGCGGCGGCCAACCGCGGGGTGAGGGAGGCGACTTCGGGCGTCGGCGTGCCGGCCAGCACGTCCGGCAGGCGCTCGTCGAGCAGGTCCACCAGGTCGACGTCGAGGTCCTCGCGGCGGCGTGCCCGGTCGGCGAACCAGTGGGCGACGGTGGGGCCGAACCGGCCTTCCCGGGTGCTGCCGATGATGACGGCGAGACGGAGGCGGTCGGTGGAGGCGGTGGGGGCAGTGGTCGTCATGGTGGGGCCTGTCCTGGTCCTGGGCGTCGTGCCGGGTTCTCCCGGCACCGATGACGCTAGGTGGACGGGTACCGGCCCAGCCTCTGTCGGATGACTGGGCCGGTACCGGGGGACCTACCTGGACGGCGCGGCGGGGTGCCCCCGGTCGGGCTCCTCGGCCAGGTCCAGGCGGGCGAGTTCGCCCCGCGACGCGACGCCGAGCTTCGGGTACGCGTTGTAGAGGTGGTAGCCGACCGTGCGCGGGCTCAGGAACAGCTGCCCGCCGATGTCGCGGTTGGTGAGCCCGGCCGCTGCGAGGCGGACGACCTGGAGCTCCTGCGGCGTCAGCCGGGACAGCGCCTCGCGGTGACCGGTGGCGGAGGCCTGCGGTGCGCGGTGCTCGCCGGTGGCGCGCAGCTCGTTGCGGGCCCGGTCGGCCCACGGGCCGGCGCCGAGTCCGGCGAAGGCGTCGGCGGCGGAACGCAGCGGGGTGCGGGCGTCGGACGGCCAGCCGGAGCGGCGCAGCCACTCGCCGTACAGCAGCTCGGTGCGGGCCTGCTCGAACGGGCGGCCGTCGTGCGGGTGCCGGGAGAGCGCCTGCTCGTACAGCGGGCCGGCCTGGTCGCCCGGCGCGAGCAGCGCGCGGCACCGCAGGGTGACCGCCTCCGCCCAGGGGCGGCCGGTGGCCAGGGCCCACTCCGAGAAGTGGGCCATCGGCTCGTCGGCCGGCAGGCCGAGCCGGGCCGCCGCCTCGATGTGGTCGGGCAGCGTGTAGAGCGCGATGACGCTGCGGAAGGCGGCCCGGGGGCCCATCCCGGCGCGGTGACGCAGCGACTCCTCGTAGCGGCCGGCACCCAGGTCGAGCAGGCCGAGCGCGGTGGCCGCCCACTCCCCGCCGCGGCCGGTGCGCTCCTCCCGTACGGCGGCGGCCAGTTCACGGCAGCGCGACTCGTCGCCGCCGACCGCCGCCAGGTGCGCCAGTACGCCGCGCGCGTCGGCCACGTAGGCGACCTGCCCGGTGTCCTCGGCCACCCGCTCGGCCTCGGTCGCGGTCACCGCGGCGTCGCGGTGACGACCCATCAGCAGCTGCGCCCGGGCGAGGTCGCGCAGCACCTCGGGCAGCACGCCGACGGCGCCCGCGTCGCGGCACTCCTGCTGGAGCGCGGAGGTCAGGTGGTGCGCGGTGTCCAGGTCACCGGTCAGCACCGCCCACTCCTCGGCGCAGGCGCGCTCCATCAGCCGGAGCGCGCGCAGCGCCTCGGGCCGTTCGCAGAGCAGGGCGCGCAGCGCGGGCAGTCCGTCGCGGGCCCGGCCGGCCGCCAGGTCGGCCAGGCCGAGGGCGGCATCGACGAAGGGGGTCACGTGCGGCCCGGCCGGCAGGGCGAGCTCGCGGACGCGCTCCACCGTGCCGCCGATCCGGGCCCGGTCACCGGTCGTCCAGATCACGCCCATCGCGTCGAAGAGGATGAACGCCGACTTGGCGGGCAGGCGCGGGCCGACGGCCTCGGCACCCTCCAGCAGGATGGCGTGCGCGGTGGTCGGGTCGCCCCGGAAGTACGGTGCCAGCGCCCGGACCTGGGCGGTCTCGGCGACCAGGGCGGGATCGGTGAGGTGCGGTGCGGCCTGGCCGGCCAGCGCGGCGGCGCGGTCGATCCACCCCGCGTCGGCGGCCGCCCGGGCGGCCCTGGCCAGCCGGCGGGAGCGGCCGGCCGGGTCGGGGGTGAGCTGCGCGGCCCGCTCGTACGCGGCCGCGACCGCCGCGTACCCGCCACGGGCCCTGGCGTGCTCCGCGGTCTCCTCCAGCAGCCCGGCGGCCGGCTCGTCCGTGCCCACCGTCGCGTCGGCCAGGTGCCACGCGCGCCGGTCGGCGTCGTCGGGCCCGGTGAGCACCTCGGCGACGGCCCGGTGCGCGGCGAACCTGGCCACCGCCGCGGCGCCCCGGTAGGCGGCGCTGCGGATCAGCGGGTGACGGAACGTCAGGCGCCCGTCGCCGACCACGATCAGCTCCTTGCGCTCGGCCGGTTCGGCGTCGGCCACCGTGACGCCCAGGCGGCCGGCGGCGCCGAGCACCACCGCGAGGTCCCCGGTGCTCTCGGCGGCGGCGACCAGCAGCAGCGTGCGGGTCGCCTCGGGCAGCGCGCCGATCCGGTCGGCGAACGCCTGCTGGATCCGGGTGTGGCTCGGCTGGGCCGACGGGCCGTAGGCGTACGCGGCGAGGTGCCCCTCGCGCTGCGCGGCCGGGAGTTCGAGCAGCGCCAGCGGATTGCCGCGCGCCTCGCCGAGGATCTGGTCGCGGACGTGCCGGGGCAGGTCACGGGCGTGCTCGTCGAGCAGTGCGCCGGCGTCGGCGTCGGCCAGCCCGCTCAGCCAGAGCTCGGGTATGCCGGTGGCGGGGAACTTGGGTGCGTGCAGGTGCCGCGCGGCGAACAGCAGGACGACGCCCTCGGCGTGCAGGCGCCGGGCGGCGAACAGCAGCGCGTCGGTGGAGGCGTGGTCGAGCCAGTGCGCGTCGTCCACCACGCACAACAGCGGCCCCTGCTCCGCGAGTTCGCCGAGCAGGGTGAGGACCGCGAGACCGACCGCCATGCCGTCGCCCGGCGCGCCGCCGTCGGCCGTCAGCCCCAGCGCGCCCCGGAGCGCGTCGGCCTGCCGCGGCGGCAGCGCGTCGATCCGGTCGAGCACCGTGCCGAGCAGCAGGTGCAGCCCGGCGAAGGGCAGCTCCCGCTCCGACTCGATCCCGGTGGTCCGCAGCACCCGGAGGTCATCGGACGCGGCCACCGCGGCGTGCTCCAGCAGCAGCGACTTGCCGATCCCGGCCTCGCCGCGGACCACCAGCGCCGCACTGCGCCCACCGCGCGCCTGGTCCAGCAGCCGTTCGACGGCGGCGGTCTCGGAGGCTCTTCCACGCAACATGATCACGACTGTAGACGAGGGCCGGACAGGCGCCCCGGGCAGCCGTTCTGACGCCCGGTCAGCCAGAGCCGCACGGCGGTACGGACCCGTGGGCGACAGCGAGCTCGGCGGGTGCGGCGGCGGTGACCTGTGCCCGCAGCCAGTCGGTGAACCGGGCGAAGCGCAGGGTGGGCACGTCGCCGAAGGTGCCGCCCTCGCAGTAGGACCACACCTCGGGATCGGGGCCCGGCCCGCGGAGGAACTCGAACTGGTAGCCCTGGTGCATGAGGAAGACCCGGTCCGAGTCGGTCAGTGCGAAGGGGACGTCGTTCTCCGCGAGGAGCTCGCGCGCCGCCGCTCCCAGGCCGATGACCCGCGGGTGGAACACGTCGGTGCCCCGCAGGAAGTGCCCGGCACCGCCGCCGACCCGTTCCAGGAAGCAGCGGTAGGCGGCCCCGAGGGGTGCCGCCTGGTCCCGTTCGATCCGGTCGAGCTCGGCGCCGGACAGCCCGCGGACCCGATCCGCCGTCGCCGTGGTGCCGTCGACGACCGCTGCCGTCAGCGAGCGGACGCGGGCCGCCGCCAGGTCGTCCTCCGAGGGACCCCCGGCCGTGCCTCCGACCGTCATACCGCCTCCGAACAGAACTCCGGGCCAGCTCCTGCGGCCGGCGTCGTCGGAGCCCAGGATGCCTGGTCGGCGTGGGGTCGCGTCGGTGGGGTGGTCTAGCGTCTGGGGCGAGATCACGTGGAACGGGTGGTGCGGGTGTGGACGGGGAGCAGGGACCGGTGACGGTCGTCGAGGTGGGGTACGCGCTGGCGTGGGACCTGGAGGCCCGGGTGGAGTGGGGGCCGCTGGCGGTCGAGGCGGCGCGGGAGCGGGATGCGGCGGGTCTGCCGTACGTGGCCGTGCACCGGGTGCCGGGGCGGGCGGAGCCGGTGGAGGTGCGGCTGGTCTCCTGGCGGGACCACTACGCCGGTCTGTGGCTCTACGACGAACTGGGGCGGCGTACCGAGGAGTTGGACTGGCGGTTGCTGGACGACCCGGGTCTGCTCCTCAGCCGGCGGACCCGCGCGTGGCGGTACACCGGCCCCGACATGGCCGAGTTCGACGACCACTGTCCCCGTTCCAGGGTGGAGCTGTACCCGGACGGCAGGGGTGTCGTGTCGGTGGAGCCGCAGGGTGACCGCGGCACGAGGACGGACACGGCGCCGAAGGACGGTGCGCGGCGGTGGCAGCCCCGCCCCGGGTTCGGGGACTGGCCGGTCGTCGCGGCCCTCTGGCAGCGGGTGCCCGGGCCGGTGACGCTCCGGCCGGTGGAGCCCGGCCCAGGGGTGGCGGCCGCGGCCGACGACCTGTCAGGGGCTCCGGTCACCTGCTGGCGGCCGCCGCGGCCCGCGCGGCCGGGGCCGATCGGGGCGCTGTTCCGGCCGGGGACGCGTCTGAGCGACGGGTACCACCCCGAGATGGTCGTCGTGGAGCCGCGCCGGTGCGGGACGCTGCGGGTGCCGAGCGGTCTGCTGGTGGTGTCCGGGCCGGACGGTTTCGACGAGGACCCCGACGTCACCGTGCCCGTGCCGCCCGGGGAGCACGTGCTGGAGGAGGCGCGGGCCCGGGTCGGGTACGAGTGGGCGGGGGAGTGGGTCACCCGTACCGACACCACGGCGGTCCGGCTGCGGATCGGCGAGGGCCCCGCGGTGTCCTGGGAGATGGGCCTCGGCCCGGATCACGACCTCCGGCTGCTGGGGGACGGCGAGGCCTACGGCTTCGGCACCGACGGCGCGACCGGGTGCTTCGCCGACGCGGGCTCGTGGCGGACGCTCCGTCAGCTCTTCGAGGACCACCTCGTCCACGGGGAGCCGGGTGCCGGGGAGGACATCGACGACTCGATGTACCTCCTGCGCACCCGGGACGAGGCCTCGGGGGGGCGAGCTGGCTGCCTTCGCCACGAGCGGGGACGGTATCCACCCGGTGTGGGTGGGGCGTTGCGCCGAGGGGGAGGTGAGCGAGGTGGTCGTGCTGGTGGAGTCGATGCCGGAGGTGCTGCCGGACGACAGCGCCGGCTGATCCGGCCGGACCAGCCGCCCGGCTCCGCTCACCGGCGCCGCGGCCTCGTGCCGAACTCGGGGCGGGGCGGGCGGGCCGGGAGGAGGGGGAGGGGGTCGTACAGCCGGGCCACGTGGCGGCGGTGGGCGCGGGCCCCGGGGGTGGTGGGCTCGACGGTGTGGTGGGGGTCGGGGAAGGCCGCGCTGCCCGCGGTCGGTGGGTGGGGGCCCGGGCCGAACAGGTTGCCCTGGAGGCGGCCGGTCAGGAGGCGGTGGCGCTGCCAGGGGACGGGTCTGGCGTGGCCGGCGACGACCGGGCCGCGGTTGATCTGGAACCAGAGCTCGCGGCCGTTGGCGAAGCGCAGGACGCTCTCCCGGAGGTCACGCCGGTCGGTGTGCACGTCGAAGTCCCAGTCGCCGGAGGCGTGGTGCGTGCGGAAGTGGTGGAGGAACCGGGGCAGGTCGACGGCGGCGCCGAACGGGACCAGCGCGTCGGCGTAGGGCTCGCCGCCGAGGAAGTGGAGCCGGAACTCCAGGCCGTACGGCCGGCCGCGGACCTTCCGGCGGACGGGGAGGGAGAAGGTGTCCGCGTCCTCGTGGCGCCAGTGGTGGGCGGGACGGACGTGCCGGCTCAGGTGCTCGAAGGAGAGCGCGCCCTGACCGGCCATCAGGCCCGGGATGCGGTCGGCCGAGCCGTGCAGCAGGTAGAGGCACATCAGGTCGACCGGGTGCGCCTCGCGGGCCAGCCGGGTGAAGAGTCCGTCGGAGAAGGCGTCGCGCACGGGCGTCGGCTCAGAAGCTGCGGACGATGAACCAGATGGCGGTCCCGGTGACCGCCAGGCCCCCGCCGATGGTGACGGTGCGGCCGACGCCCTCGTGGACGTACTCGGCGACGAGGTTGCCGATCAGCGCGATCAGCGGTGTGCCGATCACGAGCAGACCGATACCGATCACGTGGTAGATCATGACGCCAGCCCCCCGGAGGGATCACCCGCACGGTGATCCGGAAGCAGGATCGTAGAGCGGGACGGTGCGCCGCGGAAGCCGGTTTCCGCGGTGGGCCGGCGGAACCGCCCGGCGGGGGCGGGGCGTCTCCGGGCGGAACGGGTGATCAAGGTCGGACGTGGGGAGTGCCGGTGGCGGGTGTGGTGACGGAGACGGCGGCGGGCAGCGCCCGGCAGGCGCCGGTGAGGCGGCGGCGCGGGCTCCGGTGGCGGGTGGGGTACGCGCTGTGCGGGCTGGCGGTGGTCCCGGCGCTGGTGCTGGGGGCGGTGCGGCTCGGGGGGTTCGACGACGGGACGTACTGGGCGGTGCTGATGGCCACGCTGCCGTACGCCGCGCTGGCGGCGTTGCTGGGCGCGGCCGGGCTGCTGGGGCTGCGGGCGTGGCGGACGGCGGTGCCGGCGGTGTTGCTGGTGGCGGTGCAGGTGGCCTGGTTCGCACCGCGGTTGGTGGCGGATGCCGACGCCGTGCCGGCCGGGGCGCCCCGGTTGCGGGTGGCGGTCAGCAACGCGTACATGGGGCAGGTGGACCCGGCCGCGCTGGTGGGGCTGGTGCGGGACCAGCGGGTGGACGTGCTGGCGGCGGTGGAGTTGAACCCGGTCGCGGCCCGGCGGGTGGAGGCGGCCGGGCTGGCCGACCTGATGCCCCAACGGATCGTCACGGGGGACACCGTGCTCTACTCCCGGACGCCGCTGACGCCGGTCGGGGTCGGCACCACCGCCGGGGCGGCCGCCGCCGGTGAGCTGACGGTGGCCGGGAAGACCGTCCGGGTGGTGCCGGTGCACACCTTCTACCCGCTCGGCGATCCGGCGAAGTGGGCCGACGGCATGCGGGAGTTGAAGGCGGAGGCGGCCCGCTCCCCGCGGAACACCGTGATGCTGGGGGACTTCAACGCGACCCTCGACCACGCGCCGATGCGCGAGCTGCTGGGCGTCGGACTGGCCGACACGCACGAGCAGTTGGGCAAGGGGCTGGTGCCGACCTGGCCGGAGGACTACCACGACCTGCCGGGGGTGCCGCCGGTGATCCAGATCGACCACGTGCTGCACGGGGAGGCGCTGCGGCCGGTGGCGGTGTCGGAGCACACCCTGAAGGGCACGGATCACCGGGCGCTGGTCGCGGAGTTGGCCCTCACGGGCTGAGGAGGCGGAGGGAGGAGGGGGAAAGCACTCTTCCGGCCACTACCAACTTATAGCGCGAGGGGGGCCTTGTGGCAAGGCCCCCCTGATGCCCCACAATCGCAGGCCGAAGTCAGGAACCTGCGCAAATGGGAGATTCGCGAGTTGCACACCTCTATGTCGGAATCCGGTTCGCGCACCGCCGAGAGCGCCTTCGACCTGCCGGACCGTCTGGCCGCCAAGGCCGACCCGGCTCTGACCGCAGCCGACGAACGGCACTTCGCCGCCGTCGCGACCAGTCTGGAGGAGACCGTCGCCGAGCTGACCGGGCAGCTCGACACCGCCCGCAGGGCCCCCGGCGGGGCGGGCCGGGCCGCCATGGACCGCGACGTCGAGGTGCACCGCCTCACCGGGCGGCTGCGCGCGCTGGGCCGCTTCGGACTCGACCTGTGCCTCGGCCACGTGGTGGAGGAGGGCAGCGGCGAGACGGTGTACATCGGCCGGCTCGGGCTGACCGACGCCGACGGCCGCCGCCTGCTGGTGGACTGGCGCTCGCCGGCCGCCGAGCCGTTCTTCGCGGCCACCCACGCCAACCCGATGGGCCTGGCCAGCCGCCGCCGCTACCGCTGGACCCGGGGCCGGATCACCGACTACTGGGACGAGGTCTTCACCACCGAGGGCCTGGAGGGCCGGGCCGCGCTGGACGACCAGTCCGCCTTCGTCGCCAGCCTCGGCAGCAGCCGCTCGCCGAGGATGCGCGACGTGCTGGCCACCATCCAGTCCGACCAGGACGCGGTGATCCGGGCCGGTTCGCGCGGCGCCCTGGTGGTGGACGGCGGCCCCGGCACCGGCAAGACCGTGGTCGCCCTGCACCGCGCTGCCTACCTGCTGTACGCCGACCCCAGGCTCGGCCACCGCCGGGGCGGGGTGCTCTTCGTCGGCCCGCACCAGCCGTACCTGAACTACGTCGCGGACGTGCTGCCCAGCCTCGGCGAAGAGGGCGTGCGGACCTGCACCCTGCGCGACCTGGTCCCCGAAGGCGCCGCCGCACTGCCCGAGACCGACCCCGAGGTGGCCCGGCTGAAGTCCACCGTGGAGATGGCCGGAGCGATCGAGTCGGCCGTCCGGATCTACGAGGAGCCGCCCACCAAGGGCATCCAGGTCTCCACCCACTGGGGCGAGTTCTGGCTGAACGCGCGGGACTGGGCGCAGGCCTTCGAGGCCGTCGAACCCGGCACCCCGCACAACGAGGCGCGCGAGCAGATCTGGGACGAGCTGGTCGCCGTCGTGCACGAGCAGCTGGACGAGGAGGCCGGCGTCGACGCCGAACTGCTCTCCCGCTCGATGCGCCGGGACGCCGAGCTGGTCACCGCCTTCCACCGGGCCTGGCCGCTGATCGAGGCCACCGACCTGGTCGGCGACCTCTGGGAGGTGCCCGCGTACCTGCGGCTGTGCGCGCCGTGGCTGACCCCCGAGGAGGTGCGGACGCTGCGCCGCACCGACGCCCGGGCCTGGACCACCGCCGACCTGCCGCTGCTGGACGCCGCCCGGCACCGGCTCGGCGACCCGGAGGCCGAACGCCTGAAGCGCCGTCAGCGGGCCGCCGTGGCCTCCGAACGGGCCCGGATGGACGACGTGATCCGGGAGATGACCGGCGCCGACGACGACGGCGAGGGCGCCGTCACCATGCTGATGGGCCGTGACCTCCAGGACTCGCTGCTGGACGCGGGCGCGGTGCCGCAGGCCGGCGCCGAGCCGCTGGCCGGCCCGTTCGCCCACGTGGTGGTGGACGAGGCGCAGGAGCTCACCGACGCGGAGTGGCACATGCTGCTGCTGCGCTGCCCCTCCCGCAGCTTCACCGTGGTCGGCGACCGGGCGCAGGCCCGGCACGGCTTCGCCGAGAGCTGGCAGGAACGGCTGGACCGGATCGGCCTGGACCGGGTCACGGTCACCTCCCTGACCGTCAACTACCGCACCCCGGAAGAGGTGATGGCCGAGGCCGAGCCGCAGATCCGGGCCGCCCTGCCGGACGCCAACGTGCCGCTCTCGATCCGCAGCAGCGGGCTGCCGGTGCGGCACGGGGCGGTCGCGGAGCTGGACGGGGTGGTGGCGGATTGGCTGGACGCCAACGCCGAGGGCACCGTCTGCGTGATCGGCGCGCCGCGGTACCGGCCGGCCGACCCCCGGGTCCGTTCGCTCACCCCGACCCTCGCCAAGGGCCTGGAGTTCGACCTGGTCGTGGTGGTCGAGCCGGCGTCGTTCGGCGAGGGCGTCGAGGGGGCGGTGGACCGGTACGTGGCGATGACCCGGGCGACGCGGGAGTTGGTGGTGCTCGCCGGGTGACCGGGGTGCCTGGGGGCCGGGTGCCTTGGGTGCCGTGGGTCCCTGGGTGACCGGGTTCCCACCGGTGGGGTCTGTGCGGGGGCGGTGCCCCGCACGGACCCGGGGCGACGGTCGTCAGCCGCGCAGCGGGACGCCCGGGTGCTCGGGGTGGCGGGCCGGCGGGATGGCGGGCGGCAGGGTGCGGGAGAGCGGGTGCTCCTCGGCCGGCCGGCCGCCCGGCCGGGCCATCGGGATGCCGTCGGCCGGACGGACGACCGGGTGGTCCTCGGCCGGGCGGCCGGGGGCGGGCACGGCGGTGGCGAGCAGCTCGCCGGTGGGCCGCCGCATGCCGTAACGCCGGTGCACCGCCTGCTTGGTGACCCCCAGCGCCGACCCCACCGAGTCCCAGGAGAAGCCCAGCGCGCGGTCGAACTCGACCGCCGCCGCCACCAGCGTCTCCACGCTCTCCCGCAGCTCCTGCGCCAGCCGGACGGTCGGCGCGGGAGCCCGGCCGTAGACCACGAACCCGGCGGAGGTGGAGGGCCGCCGGGGGCGGTAGACGTTGCCCAGCTGGGCGGTGAGGGTGCGCAGCGCGTCCACCTGGCGCCGCACCCGCTCGATGTCGCGCACCAGCAGGTGCAGGCTGGCCCGCGCTCGGGCGTCGTGGTTGATCTGCTCGGCCATGGCCTCTGCTGCCACCTTTCCCTACGTGCTGCTTCCGGCTGCCTCCGGGCGCCGGCCCCGGCCCGGGCCCTCGGCGGCCCGGTCAATCCCACTTGACCAACGCCCGAGTGCGCCGCTGGTCACGCGACCGATGCAGACGGGATATGCCAGAAACGCCGCCGAACGGGTGGCCCGGGATTGCATAGACTGGCCGCTGCCCGTGCCGACCGACCGTCAGGAGAGCCCCCGCATGGCGATTCAGCCGATCAGGCTGTTCGGTGACCCGGTGCTGCGGGCGACCGCCAAGCCCGTCACCACCTTCGACAAGGAGCTGCGGAAGCTGGTCCGGGACCTCACCGACACCATGGTCGACGCCCCCGGCGCCGGTCTCGCCGCGCCCCAACTCGGCGTCTCGCTGCGGGTGTTCACCTACCGGGTGGACGGCGTGCTGGGCCACCTGGTCAACCCGGACCTCTCGCTCAGCGAGGAGGAGCAGGACGGCCCCGAGGGCTGCCTCTCGCTCCCCGGCCTGCGCTTCGACACCAAGCGCGCGTACGGCGTGGTGGCCAAGGGCTTCAACATGCACGGCGACCCGGTGACCATCGAGGGCACCGAACTGCTCGCCCGCTGCATCCAGCACGAGACCGACCACCTGGACGGGGTGCTGTTCCTGGACCGCCTGGACCGCGAGCAGCGCAAGGCGGCGATGAAGGCGATCCGCGACGCGGACTGGGGGCAGGGCCTGGTGCCCCGGGTGAAGGTCTCGCCGCACCCGACCTTCGGCTTCCCGCGCTGACACTCCGGCGCCGACGCACCCGCGCTGAAGCAACCGTTCCACCGATCGAAAGGCCCCACCCGCATGCGCCTCGTCTTCGCCGGCACCCCCGAGGTCGCCGTCCCCGCCCTGGACGCCCTGATCGCCTCCGACCGCCACGAGGTGGTCGCCGTGGTCACCCGTCCGGACGCGGTCTCCGGACGCGGCCGCAAGCTGGTCGCCAGCCCCGTGGCCCAGCGGGCCGAGGAAGCCGGCATCGAGGTGCTCAAGCCCGCGAAGCCGTCCGACCCCGACTTCCTCGCCCGGCTGGCCGAACTCGCCCCCGACTGCTGCCCGGTGGTCGCCTACGGCGCGCTGATCCGCCCCGGCGCACTGGAGCTCCCCAAGCACGGCTGGGTCAACCTGCACTTCTCGCTGCTGCCGGCCTGGCGCGGCGCCGCACCCGTCCAGCACGCGGTGCTGGCCGGTGACGAGGTGACGGGCGCCTCCACCTTCCTGATCGAGCAGGGCCTCGACTCCGGCCCGGTCTACGGCGTCCTGACGGAGGAGATCCGCCCGAGCGACACCAGCGGCGAACTGCTCGGCCGCCTCGCCGTCTCCGGCGCCCGCCTGCTGGTCGCCACCATGGACGGCCTGGAGGACGGCACCCTGCACGGCGTCCCGCAGCCCGCGGACGGCGTCACCCTGGCCCCCAAGATCTCCGTCGAGGACGCCCGCATCGAGTGGACCCACCCCGCCCTGCGGGTCGACCGCGTGGTCCGCGGCTGCGCCCCCAACCCCGGCGCCTGGACCACCTTCCGCGGCGAGCGCCTCAAGCTCTCCGGCCCGGTCAAGCTCCTGACGGACAGTGCGGAGCTGGCCCCCGGCGAGCTCGCCGTCGTCGGCAAGAACTCCGTCCGGGTCGGCACCGGCTCCCACGACGTGGAACTGGGCGAGGTCCAGCCCCAGGGCAAGAAGCCGATGCGCGGCGCCGACTGGGCCCGCGGCGTCCGCATCGAGCCCGGCGAGCGCCTCGGCCTCTGAGGGCCGGGGCACCGCGGACCTGAGGAGCCGTCATGACGTCGAACGGTCGCCGCGCGGTGCTCGACCGGTGGGCCGGCCCGCCGCCGGGGGCGCCGCGGCGGACCGCCTGGCAGCGGTTCAACAGGCCCGGGACCGACTCGGGTTGGCTGTTGCTCGGGGCGAACTTCGGGCTGTTCGCCTTCCTGGGGCTGCGCGCCTTCGTCGGGGTGCTGCAGGGGTCGGCGCTGTTCGGGCTGCTGGTGCTGGTGTGCGGGCTCGGGGCGGCGCGGGCCGGGTACGTGATGTGGCGCGTCGCGGGGCGGCGCGGGCGCGCCACGTAGACTGGGCCGTTCTGAGATCCGCAGCACCTTTCGAGAGGCCCCGCACGTGAGCACCCCCGGTTCGCCCAGCGCCAAGCGTCCCCCGCGTCCGCACCGCCGTCCGAAGAAGGACCCGGCCCGGATCGTGGCGTTCAAGGCCCTGCGGGCGGTGGACGAGCGGGACGCGTACGCCAACCTGATCCTGCCCTCGCTGCTGCGGGAGGCGGAGCAGAAGGGGATGGACCGGCGGGACGCGGCGCTGGCGACGGAGCTGGTGTACGGGACGCTGCGGATGCAGGGGACGTACGACGCGGTGATCTCGGCCTGCATCGACCGGCCGCTGCGGGAGGTGGACCCGCCGGTGCTGGACGTGCTGTCGCTGGGTGCGCACCAGCTGCTGACGACCCGTATCCCGAGCCACGCCGCCGTGTCAGCGACCGTCGAGCTGGCCCGGGTGGTGCTCGGGGACGGGCGGGCGAAGTTCGTCAACGCGGTGCTGCGGCGGATCAGTGCGCAGGACCTGGAGACCTGGGTCGGGCAGATCGCGCCGCCGTACGAGGAGGACGCCGAGGAGCACCTCGCGGTGGTGCACTCGCACCCGCGCTGGGTGGTGTCGGCGCTGTGGGACTCGCTGGGCCGCTGGCAGCCGCAGGCGAGCGGCCGGGCCGCGGTGGAGGAGCTGCTGGACGCGGACAACGTGCGCCCCGCGGTGACCCTGGTGGCCCGCCCCGGGCGGTCCACGGCGGCCGAACTGCTGGAGGCCAGGCCGGAGTCGGAGGCCGGCCGGTGGTCGCCGTTCGCGGTGCGCCTGGCCGAGGGCGGGGAGCCGGGCGGGATCGAGGCGGTCCGGGAGGGCCGGGCCGGGGTGCAGGACGAGGGCAGCCAGCTGGTGGCGCTCGCGCTGGCGGCCGCGCCGGTGGAGGGCCGGGACGCGCTCTGGCTGGACGGCTGTGCCGGGCCGGGCGGCAAGGCGGCGCTGCTGGCCGCGCTGGCGTCCGAGCGCGGCGCCGCGCTGGTGGCCTCGGAGAAGCAGCCGCACCGGGCCCGTCTGGTGGCCCGCGCGCTGGCCGGGAACCCGGGCCCGTACACGGTGATCACCGCCGACGGCACCAGGCCGGCCTGGGCCGAGGGCACCTTCGACCGGGTGCTGGTGGACGTCCCGTGCTCGGGGCTGGGCGCGCTGCGCCGCCGCCCGGAGGCGCGCTGGCGCCGTCGTCCGGAGGACATCGCGGGCTTCGGTCCGCTCCAGCGGGACCTGCTGCGCGGGGCGATCCGGGCCACCCGGCCGGGCGGCGTGGTCGGCTACGCGACCTGCTCGCCGCACCTGGCGGAGACCCGGGCGGTGGTGGACGACGTGCTGCGCGAGGGCCTGGGTGTGGAGTGGATCGACGCCCGTCCGCTGCTGCCGGAGATGCCGGGCCTGGGCGAGGGCCCGGACGTCCAGCTCTGGCCGCACCTGCACGGGACGGACGCGATGTACCTGGCGCTGTTCCGCCGGACGGCCTGAGCCCGGGCGGGAGTTGACGCTTCGTCCGATCGGGTGGGGAGGGGCTGGACAGCGGCGGCGGCCGGGCCGGAGGGTGGCCGTATGGAGTACACCCAGCTCGGCCGCACCGGCCTGTCCGTCTCCCGCCTCTGCCTCGGCACGATGAACTTCGGCCCGCACACCGCGGAGCCGGACGCGCACGCGATCATGGACACCGCCCACGAGGTGGGCGTCAACTTCTTCGACACCGCCGACGTCTACGGCGGCCCCGGCCACAAGGGCCGCACCGAGGAGATCCTCGGCAGCTGGTTCGCGAAGGGCGGCGGCCGCCGGGACCGGACCGTGCTGGCCACCAAGCTCTACGGCCGGACCGGCGACTGGCCGAACGAGGGCCGGCTCTCCGCGCTGCACGTGCGGCGCGCGGTGGAGGACAGCCTGCGCCGGCTCGGCACCGACCACATCGACCTGTACCAGATGCACCACGTGGACCGGGCCACGCCGTGGGAGGAGATCTGGCAGGCGATGGAGGTGCTGGTCGCCCAGGGCAAGATCCTCTACGTGGGCTCCAGCAACTTCGGCGGCTGGCACCTGGCGCAGGCCCAGGAGACCGCCAGGGCACGGCACTTCCTCGGCCTGGTCAGCGAGCAGTCCGTCTACAACCTGGCGGTGCGCACCGTGGAGCTGGAGGTGGCCCCGGCCGCCGAGCACTACGGCATCGGCCTGATCCCGTGGTCCCCGCTGTTCAGCGGCATCCTGGGCGGGGTGCTGCGCAAGGAGCGCGAGGGGGTGCGGCGGGTGGCCGAGGGCTGGGTGGCCGACGAGGTCGCCAAGCGGCGCGAGCAGCTGGAGGCCTACGAGGACTTCGCGGCCGAGCTGGGCGAGGAGCCGGGTGACATCGCGCTGGCCTGGCTGCTGGGCCGCCCGGCGGTCACCGCCCCGGTCATCGGCCCGCGCACCCTGGACCAGCTGCACGCGGCGGTGCGGGCGCTGGACCTGACGCTGGACCGGAAGTCGCTGGACCGGCTGGACGAGATCTTCCCGGGCTTCAAGCCCGCCCCGGAGGCCTACGCCTGGTAGTGCCCCCCGGAAGGGGGCCGGGCCCCGGGGCTTGGTGCCTCGGGGCCCGGCCGGGTGACGGTTGGTCAGTGGGGTGGTGCGGTCACTGCCTGGGGCAGTGGCCGGGGTTGGGTACGCAGGAGACGTTCCGGCCGTGCGGCTGGCCCGCCAGCTTGCACCCGTTCTGGATGTCGGCCGGGCCGCCCGGCTTGCGCTGCGCGTCCTGGTCGTCGGCGGTGGCCTGCGGAGCGGCGTCCTGCGGGGTCGGGTCGGGATTCATGATCGGGTCCTTCCTCCGGGCGCCGGTCGATCAGCCGGCACCTCACAAACGCTACGGTCGGGCCGGTGCCGTCGCATGAGGCAGTGGTCCCGACGAGGTCCCACCGGCCGTGCGCCGTTCAGGTGGTGACGGGCAGTGGCAGGACGGCCGTGGCCACCGTGCCGCCCGTCGTCGCCGGGGCCAGCGAGAAGCTGCCGCCCAGTTCCTCGGCGCGGTCCGCCATCGAACGCAGGCCGATCCCGCCGCCCTCGGCCGGTGGGGTGAAACCACGGCCGTCGTCCGCCACCTCGGTCTCCAGGTGGCCGTCCCGCACGGTGAGGGCCAGCCTGATCCGGGTGGCCCGGGCGTGCCGGACGGCGTTGTTGAGCGACTCGGCGCAGATCCGGTAGGCCGCCACCTCGACGGCGGCCGGCAGCGGCGGCAGCGGATCGGGTGTCAGCACGGCGGTGATCTCGGGACCGGCCCCGGCCAGCCGGCCGACCAGGGTGGCGACGGCGTTGCCCAGCCCGTACCGGTCGAGGGCGGCGGGGGCCAGGCCGTCGGTGATGTGCCGCAGTTCGACGATGGCCTGGCCGATGCCGGCCGAGACCTCGGCCAGCGGTCGGTCGCCGGGGCCGCCGGCGCCGTCGAGGGCCCGGATCGCGTCGACCCGCAGCCGCAGGCCGGAGAGCATCGGGCCCAGCCCGTCGTGCAGGTCGTGGCGCAGGCGGCGCCGGGCCTCCTCGCGGGCCAGCACGATCCGCTCCCGGCTGGCCTGGAGCTGCTCGTACAGGCGGAGCGAGGCGACCGCCGGCGCGGCGTGCGCGGCGAGGGTGGCGAGGACGTCCGCGTCCTGCCGGTCGAGCGCGGACCCGCCGGGCCGGGGCGGGACCAGCAGGCGTCCGATCACCTCGTTCTGATAGGTCATCGGGAAGGCGGTCGCGGTGCGCGGGTCGACGGTGCCGAGACCGGCCAGCTCCAGTTCGCCGTCCCGGGTCTGCGCCACCACCCGGGCGCCGGGCAGGCGGAGGGTCTCCACCACGGTGGCGCAGACCAGCCGGGGCAGTTCGGCGGGGGAGACGGCCCGGCCCAGCTGGTCGGTCAGACGCCGCACCACCTGGTAGGGCTCGGCCCGTTCGCCGTAGTAGTAGCGGTTCACCATCCGGGTGGCCCAGTGCACGGTGGGGCGCAGCAGCATCCCGATCACCAGGGCGACCGGGGCGAGCAGCAGCCCGGTGGAGGGGGAGTCCGGCGGCAGCAGGCGGTAGGAGAGCAGCGCGGCGGCGCCGTAGCCGGTGATCAGCACGGTGGCGGTGAGCAGCCCGGTGAGGGCGCGCAGGGCGGGGCGGTCCAGGTGGAGCGAGCGGTCCCGGACGCAGGCCAGCACGGTGGCGGCGGGCCAGGCGGCGGCGGTCAGGTACCAGAGCGCCTCGGTGGTGGAGGAGCCCAGGCCCAGCAGCGAGGCGAGCAGCTGGACCACGATCCAGAGCAGGTACGGCAGCAGGATCGCCACGCCCGAGACCCGGGCGCGCGGACCCGCCGCCCCGCGCGAGCGGATCCAACGGACCGTCATCACCAGCAGGTTCACCCCGACCACGGCGTCGCCCAGCCAGGCGGCGTACGGCCAGTCGAGGGTCCACTCGTACGGGCGGGAGAGCAGCTCGGCGTCGAGCGGCAGCGGCTGCCCGTACCAGGGGTCGAAGGCCCCGGTGCCGACGGTGGTCTGCACGGCGGCCAGCAGGGCGAGCAGCACCAGGTACGGCGGACCCCAGCGGCGGGGCAGGCGGCCGCCGGGGAGGAAGAGCGGCAGGGCGAACAGGCCGAGCAGGAAGAGGCTCTTGCCGGCCAGCGCGAGCGCGCAGGCGAGGGTGAACAGCGGTGTCCGGGGCGTCAGTTCGGCGGTGACGGCGGGCAGCGCCTCGGCCAGCACCGCCCCCGCGCCGCCGGCCAGCAGCAGCCGGCCCAGGCCGATCGCCGGGTGCTGGGTGGCGAACAGCACCCCGGCCAGCGCCATCCCGGTGCCGGTCACCACCTGGACCCCGCCGTAGCCGGAGGCGAAGTCCACCAACTCCTCGCTGGAGCTGCCCAGCACCACCAGCACCCAGACCAGGGTGCCGAGCAGGGTGACGGCGAACACCGCGTACGCCGGCAGCAGGCTCGACCGGGCGGCGGCCCGCGGGGTGGCCACTTCGGGTGCGGTCATGCGGGCCTCCTGCCCGGCGGCCGCCACCGCTCATGCGGCCCGCCCGGTCTTTCACTCTTCCGGTCCCACCTGCCCGGACGCCAGGGCCACCGGTCCCGGTCCGGTCCTCAGATGCCCTGGGGGAAGTCGAACGCGCGGTCGGGGTCGTAGGCGGCCTTGGCGGCTTCGAGGCGGGGGAGGTGTTCGCCGTAGTAGGCGGTGCGCCAGTCGGGGAGGGTGGGGTCGCGGTAGTTCTGGTAGGCGTGGCCGTTGGCGTGGGGGGCGAGGGTGGTGCGGGCGTCGGTGACCCAGCGGAGGCGGGGGGCGGGGTCGGCTTCCTCAGGCCACTCGGTGATGAGTTGGGCGAGCAGGGTCGAGGTGCGGTGGCGGAAGGCGGTGGCGTCGGTGGGGACGCGGTTCACGGCTCCGCCGAGGGCGGTGAAGGTGATCGAGGCCTCGACGGAGTCGCGGCGTTCGGCGAACCGGCGCAGGTCGGTGAGGGCGGGGTCGGGGAGGAGGTCGTCGAAGAAGTGGGAGGCGGCGGCGAAGGCCCGGGACTCCTGGCGGAGGCAGTCCGCTTCGGTGCGGCAGCCCGCGTAGGCCAGCATGGTGTCCAGGTACGGGCGGGTGACGACCTGTTCGGAGGTGGTGCGGCCGGTGCGGGCGAGCAGGGGGGCGGTCAGGCGGCGGAGGTCCTCGGCCGGGCCGAGGAGGACGCCGCCGGCGTCGACCGACGGACCGTCAGGGCGGGTCCAGACGTGGAAGTTCGACCAGAGCCGGTCGGGGGCGGCGTAGGCCCAGCGCTGCCACTCGGCGAGGGCGCGGGTGGCGTCGGGCCAGTCCCAGGAGTACTGGAAGAAGGTGCAGTCGGGGGCGGGGTGGGTGCGCAGGAGCAGGGAGGTGACCACCCCGAAGTTGCCGTTCCCGCCGCCGCGCAGGGCCCAGAAGAGCTCGGGTTCGTGCTCCGGGTCGCAGCGGAGGGTGCGGCCGTCGGCCAGCACCACCTCGGCCGCCAGCAGGCTGTCGCAGGTCAGCCCGTACGCGCGGCTGGTGACGCCGTGCCCGCCGCCGAGGGCGAGGCCGGCCAGGCCGACGGTGGGGCAGCTCCCGGCGGGGACGGTGACGCCGTGCCGGGCCAGGGCCGTGTACACGGTGGCCAGCGGCGCGCCCGCGCCGATCTCGGCCTGACCCTCCGTCACCCGGACGGCGTCCAGCCCGGCCAGGTCGACCACCAGCGGGGCGTCGCTGGACCAGCCGCCGTAGCAGTGGCCGCCGCTGCGCACCGCGAAGCGCAGGCCGTGGCGGCGGGAGAAGCGCAGGCACTCGGCGACGTCGGCGGTGTCCGCGCAGCGGGCCACCGCCTCGGGGCGGGCCCGGTCGGCGAAGCGGAGGTTGCGGGGGAGGCGGGCGGTGTCGTAGCGGGGGTCGCCGGGGCGGAGCAGTTCGCCGTGGAGCGCAGAGGCGAGGCCGGTCCAGTCGGGGCCGAAGGTGGGGCCGGGAGTGGGGCCCGGTGTGCTGGCGCGGGCGGGGGCGGTGCCCGGGGCGAGGGCGGCGCCGAGGCCGAGGGCGAGGACGGTGCGACGGCTGGGGGCGGTCATGGGGACACGGTAGGCGGGCCGGTGCTTCGTGGGCAGAGGGCGCGCGGTGTCCCGGGGGAGGGGCGGGAGTGCGGCACCCGGTGTGACCAAGAGTGCCGCCCGTGGTCGGCAGTGCCCCGGTGGATGAGTGAGGATTATCAGATGAAGCCGATCACTCATCAGGTCCCCTACCACGCGCAGTGGGAGTCGCCCGAGCTGGTGCCCGGGATCCTGGCCGGGACCGCGCTCGCGGTGGACGACCCGCTGTGGGCCAGATCGGGGGCGGCCGACGAGGAGGAGTACGAGTACTGGTCGTGGCGGCTGTGCGGGGTGGCCTGCCTGCGGATGGCGCTGGACTTCTGGTGGGGCGTCAGCCCGCCCGCCGTGCGGCTGGCCGAGGAGTGCCTGGCCGCCGGGGCGTACGTCCGGCACCCGGACGGGCGGTTGGACGGGCTGATCCACGCGCCGTTCGCCGCGTACGTGCGCACCCGGTGGGGCCTGTACGCCGAGGCCCGCTCCCCGCTCCCCGAGGCGGAGATCCGGGAGGAGCTGGCGGCGGGCCGGCTGGTGATGCTCTCGGTGCACCCGTCCATCCGCACCCTGGACCCGGACCCGCCGCGCCAGGGCGGCCACCTGGTGCTCGCGGTCGGCGCCTCCGACCAGGAGCTGCTGATCCACAACCCCTCGGGCTACCCGGACGGTTCGCAGAGCTTCGCCCGGGTGCCCTGGGACGCGCTGCCGCGCTTCTACGCGGGGCGCGGGATCGTGCTGGGGCCGCCGGGGGTCTCGTCGGACCGGGGGGAGAGCACCCCGGCGAGGTAGCCCTCCAGACGGGCGGTCAGCAGGGCGGGGGTGAGGTCGGTGCGGCCGAGTTCGCGCCAGGGGACGGCGACCTTCTCGGCGTCGGGGGCGAAGGCCAGGGCGTCCAGCAGGCGCCAGTACCGGCGGGCCCCGGCGGCGGGGTCGAGTTCGCCGCCGGCGGCCCGGTAGCAGTCGGGGAAGCGGAGGCCGGCCGGGGCGCCGTGCAGCAGGGCGAGGGCGGTGGAGCAGTGGGCGACGTCCAGGTCGGCGGGGCCCCAGGAGGTCTCCACCCAGTCCACCACCCCGCTGACCAGCAGGCCGGGGCCGGTGCCGGAGAAGAGCACGTTGCCGGGGTGGAAGTCCCGGTGCAGGAAGCGGCCGACGTACGGCGGCGGGGGTTGGCGGAGCACGTCCACCGCCCGCCGCCAGAGCTCGGGGCGGGTGGTGCGCTCCGGCACCCGGACGCGCTCGGGGGCGGTCCAGGCCTGGTAGGTGCGGGGGCGCCGCTGCCCGGCCGCCTCGGTGCGGTGGATCGCGGCGAGCTGACGGGCCAGCAGGTCGGCGCGGCGGTCGGTGTCCGGGTCCGGGCCGTCGCCGTCGCCGTTGCCGTCGTCCAGGCGGATGGTGCCGGGGAGCAGGGTCATCAGGAGGGAGGGGTGGTCGCAGTGCGCGCCGGTGGGGTCGACCGCCACCAGCTCGGCGGCCGGGACGCCGGTGGGGCCGAGCAGGCCGAGGACCTCCGCCTCGCGGGTGAGCAGCCCGTCCGCGTGCTCCAGGAAGAAGGGCCGCACGAAGGAGCGCAGCACCAGTGCGCGTTCGGTGCCGGGGCCCTGGACGAGCAGCCGCCGCATCTCGGAGGTCCAGCCGCCGCGCAGCCGCTCGGCCGCCACGACCCTTTCGCCGGGGGCCAGTTGCTCCTCCACCCAGATTCGGGTCCTGGCCCAGGAGTGGTCGGTGTCCGGTGCTCGGTCCATGGCTGGCACCCTAAGCACGGCGCGGTGGCCGGTGCGTTGGAATTACCGGTGGATGTCCAGGGAAGGAAGGGGCGGCAGGTGCTCGACTACGACGACGAGGCGCGGAGCTACGACGAGACCCGGGGCGGGGCGCCGAGGGCGGCGGCCGCGGCGCGGGCACTGGAGCGGCTGCTGCCGCAGGGCCCCGGTACGGTGCTGGACCTGGCCTGCGGCACCGGCATCGTGACGGAGCGTCTGGTGCGGCCCGGGCGGCGGGTGGTGGGGGTGGACCTCTCCACCGGGATGCTCGGGGTGGCGGCCGGGCGGGTGCCGGGCGGGGTGGTGTGCGCGGACGCGACGCGGCTGCCGCTGGCGGACGGCGGCGTGGACGCCGTGGTGATGGTCTGGCTGCTGCACCTGCTGCCCGAACCGGTCGCGGAGGCGGTGTTCGCGGAGGCGGCCAGGGTGGTGCGGCCGGGCGGGGTGGTGGTCACCACCGTGGACAAGAACGGGGCCCAGCTCGCGGCGGGGAGCGACATCGCCCGGGTCACGGCCGAGCTGCGGCGTCGGCATGTGCCGCGCGCCTCGGACGGGTTCGGGCGGGTGCGGGGCTGGGCGGCGGAGCGGGGGTTGGGGGTGGTCGGCGAGACGGTGTTCCCCGGGACGGGGCAGGGGCGCAGCCCGCGGCGCTGGCTGGCGGAGATCGCCTCCGGGCACGTCCCGTGGGCGGCGGACGCTCCGGAGGGGGAGGCGGCCGAGGTGGGGCGGCGGCTGCTGGCGCTGCCGGGGCAGGACGTGGCGCGGCCCGATCCGCTGTACCGGGTGGTGGCCCTGGGGCGTGAAGACGGTGAGGACGTGAAGGTGCCGGGGGCGTGAAGGTGCTGGGGCGCTCGCCCCGGGCCGTCTGGGGGTTGACCCGGGGCGAGCGGTCGTGGGGGTGGTGACGGGGGGTCAGATCGGGCGCAGGTCGCGGCGGAGCTCGGCGTAGCGGCGGGTCTCGGCGGAGGCGACGGCGGCCAGCAGGAGCGCCACCCCGGCGAGGCCGGCCACCGGGGGGAGCTCGGCGGCGGCCGGGGCCCAGCCGAGCAGGGGGAGCAGGGCGCCGAGGCGGACCGGGCTCCAGGAGCGGTGCAGGATGCGGCCGAACAGGACCAGTCCGGTGAGATAGAGGGCGGGCCCGCCGCACAGCGCGGCGGCGTAGAACCCGCCGAGCGCCTCGCCGTCGGCGGCGTGCGCGACCACGCCCTCCACGCCGAGGGCGGTGAGCACCACGCCCGCCACGATCGGGAAGTGCGCGTAGCCGTACGCCCGGATGGCCAGGCCGAGCCGTTCGGAGTCCTCCGCGCCGCGCAGCCGGTGCTCGCCGTGCAGGGCGGCCACGTCGAAGTAGAGCCACCAGAGGCCGAGGGCGACCGCGACGCCGAGCACGGCGGCGCCCAGCAGCGGGCCGGTGACGGGCTGGTCGGCGGCGCCCGCGCCCATCGCGAGCAGGGACTCGCCGATCGCGATGATCATGAAGAGCTCGTGCCGCTCGGCGAACCAACCCGCGTCGTGGATGCGCCAGTTGCCGCGCCGCGAGGTCACGTACACGCCGCCCCAGTCCACCAGGATGGCCACCGCCACGAAGGCCGTCTGCACCTCGCCGCCGATCAGCGCCCCCGCGAGCAGCAGGGCGGCCCCGGCCAGCACCGGCGCCCAGGAGATCGCCACCTGCCGCACCAGGTCCTGGTCGCCCCGGGCCAGCACGCTGTAGAGCACCAGGTGCACGCAGCGCACCGACAGGTACGCGGAGGCCAGCACCACCGGCCCCGACAGTCCGTCGGGCGCGTCGTGCCAGGCCTCCGGCACGGCGAGCGCCACCACGAACATCCCGGCCATCGCCAGCGACATCCCGGCCCGCACCACGCCCGGGTCCGCCCGGGCCTGGTTGCCCAGCCAGGCGTACGCCGACCAGGAGAACCAGACCAGCGCGAGCAGCAGCAGACCGCGCAGCACACTGACGGTGTCGTGCTCGTGCGCCATCGCGCCGGTGACCTTGGTCAGCACGAAGACGTAGACCAGGTCGAAGAACAGCTCGAAGGTCGTCACCCGGTTCCCGGCCAGGACGGAGCCGACCCGGGCCGTCGGGCCGCTGCTCCCGGTCCGTTCCACCACGGTCCGCACTCCTCGTCCTCCTCCGGTACCGGGGGCGCCGGGGAGGGCGCCCGTGACGGGCAGCCTGGCACGGGGAGGGCCGCCGGGGGCCGTGCCGGGCTGCGGTGATGGGTGTGAACAGGATGGCCCGGCACGGGAGTTGGCGATGACGGGGGAGCTGCTCCGGTGCGCACTCCGTCCGGTCGCGGCTGGTACTCCGCCGGGTGCGGGCCGGCGGGGCTCAGGTGGTGAGCTCGGCGCGGTGGGCGGCGAAGAACTCCACGAGCGGGGTGAGCGGGCGGCCGAGCAGCCGGGCGGCCGTGGCGTCCTCGGGGACGTCGAACCAGCCGGCCCGGCGGGCCGGGTCGTTCTCGCCCCAGCCCCGGGCCATCGGGGCGGCCAGGCCGAGCGCGGTGAGCTCGGCGGCCACCCGGTCGTCCGGGACGGGGACGTGGCGGACGGGGCGCCCGGTGGCGGATGCGAGTGCCTCGGCGACCTCACGGTCCGTCAGGCCCGCCCCGGTGACGTTCAGCACGTGCTGGGCGGGTGCGGAGGCGGGGGCGGAGGTGGGCGCGGTGCCGGTCGGGAGGCCGTCGGCGAGCACGGCCGCCGCCACGCCGGCGGTGTCCGCGCGGGTGACGAAGCCGGTCCGCCCCTCCCCGGCGGCGCTGGGCAGCCGACCGGTGGCCACCGCGCGGTGGGCCAGCCGGGAGAGGACGAGCATCTCCGGCCAGACGTTGAACCGGAGCACCGTGTGCGCCAAACCGGACTCCCGGAGCAGGCGTTCGGTGGCGCCGTGGTCGGTGGCCTCGGCCACCGGATTCCCCGGGTCCGCCGCCCGGACCACCGAGGTGTACACCAGGTGCTCCACCCCGGCGGCCACCGCCGCCCCGATCGCCGCGCGGTGCAGGCCCAGCCGCTCCGGCGAGCGGTTGGTGCTGACCAGCAGCAGCCGGCGCACCCCGCCCAGGGCCGCCGCCGTCCCGCCGGGCTCGGCGAAGTCGGCGGCCCGCACCTCCACCCCGGCCGGGGCCGCCACCCGGACCGCCCCGGGGTCGCGGGTGAGGGCCAAGGGGCGCTCCCCGCGCCGGAGCAGCTCCGCCAGCACCGCCCGGCCGAGGTTCCCGGCCGCGCCGGTGATCGCCAACTCCCGTACTGCTGCGTTCATGTGAACTCCCGTCCGATCCGTCCCGGCCGTTCCGCCGGGCCCGGCACGATCATGGAAGAAGAGCCTCCGGCACCGAAAGAAGGAACAACTTTGTCCACGGAGCCGGTCACCACCGAGGCACGGCAGGCCTGCCCCGCGACCGCCGTGCTGCACCGGATCGGCGACCGCTGGAGCGTGCTGCTGCTGAGCCTGCTCGCCGAACGCCCCCGGGGCTTCAACGAACTCGACCGCGCCGTGGCCGACTTGAGCCGCAGGGTGCTCACGCGGACGCTGCGCACCCTGGAGCAGGAGGGCTACGTCGACCGCACCCCGCAGGTGGTGGCGCCGTACCGGGTGCTGTACGGGCTCACCCCGCTGGGCCGTTCGCTGCACGGTGCGGTGCGGGAGCTGGGCGACTGGGCGCGGCGGAGCGTGGGAGGGGAGGAGGGCGGCGCATGATGGGCCCCTTGGCGCGTCGAGGTCGGAGGAGCGGTCCGTGCTGCTGGAGCGGTTGGCGTCGACCTCGCGGGCGGTGGCCGGGGAGACGGGGCGGAACGGGAAGGTGGCGCTGATCGCGGACTGCCTGCGGGAGTTGGGGCCCGCGGAGATCCCGGCGGCGGTGGCGCTGCTCTCCGGGGAGGCGCGGCGGGCCGGGGTGGGGTGGGCCGCGGTGCGGGAGCTGCCGGCGGCGGCCGGGGCGGCGAGCCTCGGGGTGGCGGAGGCGGAGGGGCTGCTGGTGCGGCTCGGGGAGGTGCGCGGGGCGGGGGCGCGGGCCGAGCGGGCGCGGCTGCTCGGGGAGCTGTTCGGGCGGGCCACCGAGGTGGAGCAGGAGTTCCTGCGGGGCGTGCTGGTGGGGGAGTTGAGGCAGGGGGCGCTGGACGCGCTGATGGGCGACGCGGTGGCGAGGGCGGCCGGGGTGCCGGCGGCCGCGGTGCGGCGGGCGCTGATGCTGCGCGGCTCGGCGCGGGTGGTGGCGGAGGCGGCGCTGACGGGCGGGGAGGCGGCGCTGCGGGCGTTCGGGCTGGAGGTGGGGCGGCCGGTGCGGCCGATGCTCGCCGCCTCCGCGCCGGACGTGGCGGCGGCGCTGGAGAAGACGGGGGAGGGGGAGGGC
Organism: Kitasatospora sp. NPDC051853; assembly: GCF_044452665.1. Lineage (NCBI taxonomy): Bacteria > Bacillati > Actinomycetota > Actinomycetes > Kitasatosporales > Streptomycetaceae > Kitasatospora > Kitasatospora sp. NPDC051853. Next base: position 408,480 of record NZ_JBITBY010000007.1, read on the forward strand.
CGGCCGGTCGGGGTGGAGTGGAAGCTGGACGGCATCCGGGTGCAGGTGCACCGGGAGGGGGAGCGGGTCTCGGTCTTCACCCGGAGCCTGGACGAGATCACCGCGCGGGTGCCGGAGGTGGTCGAGGCGGCGCTCGCCCTGGACGTCGGGAGCGCCGTCCTGGACGGCGAGGCCGTCGCGCTCGGGCCCGGCGGCCGGCCCCGCCCGTTCCAGGAGACCGCCGCCCGGACCGCCTCCCGGCAGGACCCGGCGGTGCTGCGGGCCGGGACCCCGCTGAGCGTCCTCTTCTTCGACCTGCTGCACCGCGACGGCACCGACCTGCTCGACCGGCCCGCCGCCGAACGCTGGGCCGCGCTCGCGGAGCTCGTCCCCGAGGAGCTGCGGGTGCCACGGCTGGTCACGGCGGCGGTGGCGGAGGCGGAGGGGTTCTTCGCGGGGGCGCTGGCGCACGGTCACGAGGGCGTGGTGGTGAAGGAGTTGACGGCGCCGTACGCGGCGGGCCGGCGCGGGGCGGGGTGGATCAAGGTCAAGCCGCGGCACACCCTGGACCTGGTGGTCACCGCCGCCGAGTGGGGCAGCGGACGGCGGCAGGGGTGGCTCAGCAACCTGCACCTGGCCGCCCGCAACCCCGACGAGGCGGGGCTGGAGCCCTGGGTGATGCTCGGCAAGACCTTCAAGGGCCTCACCGACCGGCTGCTCACCTGGCAGACCGGGCAGCTGCTCGCCCGGGAGACCCACCGGGACGCCCACACGGTGTACGTCCGCCCCGAGTTGGTGGTGGAGGTCGCCTTCGACGGGCTCCAGCGCAGCCCCCGCTACCCGGCGGGGCTGGCGCTGCGGTTCGCCCGGGTGCTGCGCTACCGGGAGGACAAGCGGCCGGAGGAGGCGGACACCGTCGCGGCGGTGCGGGCCCTGGCCGTCCCGTAGGGGAGGATCGGGGGCGGCTCGGGGGCCGCCCCCGATGACGGGTCGTCAGCGGGCGGACAGGATCGGGGCATGACCACTGCACAGCGCGTCCTCGGCCGACGGTTCCTGAACCTCCTCGCCGGCACGGCCGTCGGGGCGGCCGTCCTGTTCGGCGGCGGCTACCTGCCCTGCCCGGGCTGACGAGGAGGCGGAACGGGAACGGGGCTCAGCTGCTGACGGGCAGTCCGATCGGGTTGAGGGCGGGCAGTTCGGCGCGACACGCGGTGGCGATCGGGGTGAGCGCGTCGACCAGCTGGTCCAGCTCGGTACGGTGGAAGGAGGCGGACCAGACCCGGGAGGCGGCCAGGTCGGTGGCGGCCTCCAGCGCCTGGTGGCGGTGGCGGCCGTCCGGGGAGACGGTGCCGTCCGGGTTGAGCCAGCCCCGGACGGTCAGACGGGCGGCGGCCGCGTCCCACTCCTCGTCCGTCCAGCCGCGGAACGGCTGGAGCTGCTCCCGGCGGGTGTCCAGCGCGCAGCGCAGCACCAGCGCCTCGCAGCCGTCCAGACCCTCGGAGACCAGGGCGGCCATGTGCCCGTCGCCCCGGTGCTCGCGCAGCACGGTGGTCGCGTGCCAGAGCCGGGCGAGCCGGCCCTCGGGCCGCGGGAGCGCCGCGTTGGCGGCCGCCAGGACCCGGCCGGAACAGTCCAGCCCGGCCACCCCGCGCTCCAGCAGCTCCACCGAACGGTCGATCAGATCCGGCTTCACCTCGGACAGGACGCGCTCCAGCGCGGCGACCGCCCCGTCCAGCCGCGCGGCCAGCGTCGCCTCCGGGGTCGCCCGGGACCAGACGTCCGGCAGTGCCCGCTCCACCATCTGCGGCGCGAAGTTGAAGAAGGCCGCCACCACCGGCGGCGCGTCCACCGGCCCGAGCGGTGCGGCCCGCCCGGCGAAGTACCCGCGCCACGTGCCGCGCAGCCCGGCCGCCTCGAAGGCCGCCCGGCCCTCGGGGGAGAAGTAGGTGAGCGCGTGCACGGGCTCGAAGAGCCACCACAGTGCACGGGCGGGGTGGACCGGCTGGGCCATCGGGGACCTTTCGGGTCGGGCGGCGGGCCGGTGCGGCCGGGCTGCGCCCCGCCGGGTGCCACGGCCCGGTCCGTCCGCCGCCGCCCTGAGGCGCTCTGCGGTGGTGTCCCGGGTGGTGCCACGTCCCGGGGCGTCGCTGTGACGCGGGTCACCCGCCCCCCGGGCTCTCACCGCCCGCCTCGGGCAGGGGAGATGATGGAGCCGGACGGCTGCTCCGGCCGCCCCGCACCGAGTCTGAAGGTTCCCTCATATGGCGCAGATCAACCCCAGCATCCTGTCCTCGGACTTCGCCCGCCTGGCCGAGGAGGCGGAGGCCGTCCGAGGCGCGGACTGGCTGCACGTGGACGTGATGGACAACCACTTCGTCCCCAACCTCACGCTGGGCGTCCCGATCGTGGAGTCGCTGGCCAGGGCCACCGACATCCCGCTCGACTGCCACCTGATGATCGAGCAGCCCGACCGCTGGGCCCCGCAGTACGTGGAGGCCGGCGCCGGCTCGGTGACCTTCCACGCCGAGGCCGCCGCCGCCCCCGTCCGGCTGGCCCGCGAGATCCGCGCCAAGGGCGCCCGCGCCTCGATGGCCCTCAAGCCGGCCACCCCGATCGAGCAGTACGAGGACCTGCTGCCCGAGCTGGACATGATCCTCATCATGACCGTCGAACCCGGCTTCGGCGGGCAGGCCTTCCTCGACATCATGCTGCCGAAGATCCGCCGCACCCGTGAGCTGATCGCCAAGCACGGCCTCGACCTCTGGCTCCAGGTCGACGGCGGCGTCGCGGCCTCCACCATCGAGCGCTGCGCCGAGGCCGGCGCGGACGTCTTCGTGGCCGGCTCGGCGGTGTACGGGGCGGCCGACCCGGCCGAGGCGGTCCGCTCGCTGCGGGCGCAGGCGGAGTCGGCCACCGCGGGGGCGGCCTGGGCCTGCGGGCACTGACCTCCGCATCTCCGTACATCCGTATCTCCGTACATCCGCATCTCCGTACGGCGGGCGACCTGACAGGGCGGGGAGCAATCCCCGCCCTTCGGTTTGCTGCGGGCCCGAACTGACGGATGATCGGATGCGTCCCGTCGTCCTGGACCGCCGAACCGGATGGAGTGCGCCCGCGATGAGCAACCTCGACCTCAAGCCGACCCCCACCCCCTGCGGCGGCGAGGCCGACTCCGGCCCGATCAAGCAGCTGCTGACCGGCCGTCTGGTCCAACTGGGCGAGTCCACCGAGGTCCGCCGCCTGCTGCCCAACCTCGGACGGCGGATGGTCGGCGCCTGGTGCTTCGTCGACCACTACGGCCCCGACGACATCACCGACGAGCCCGGCATGCAGGTCCCGCCCCACCCGCACGCCGGCCTGCAGACCGTCAGCTGGCTGCACGAGGGCTCAATCCTGCACCGCGACAGCCTCGGCAGCCTCCAGCCCGTCCGCTCCCGCGAGCTCGGCCTGATGACCTCCGGCCGGGGCATCACCCACTCCGAGGAGTCCCCCCGCCAGCACGCCCGCTTCCTGCACGGCGCCCAGCTCTGGGTCGCCCTCCCCGACGCCCACCGGCACATGGCCCCCGCCTTCGAGCACCACCCCGTGCTCCCCACCGTCACCGCCTCCGGCCTGGACGCCACCGTCATCCTCGGCACCCTCGACGGCGCCACCTCCCCCGGCACCACCTACACCCCGCTGGTCGGCGCCGACCTGACGCTCCGTGAGGGCGCCTCCCACGGCCTGCCCCTGGAGCCCGAGTACGAGTACGCCGTCCTCTCGATGACCGGCTCCGTCGACGTCGACGGCGTCCGGGTCGAGCCCGGCTCGATCCTCTACCTCGGCACCGGCCGCCGCGAACTCCCCCTGCTCGCCCGCACCGACGCCTCGCTCCTGCTGCTGGGCGGCGTCCCCTTCGAGGAGCACCTGGTGATGTGGTGGAACTTCATCGCCCGCTCCGGCGAGGAGATCGCCCAGGCGCGGACGGAGTGGATGGAGGGGTCGCTCTTCGGCGAGGTGCACGGCTACGACGGGGCCCGGCTGGCGGCTCCGGAGCTGCCGCCGGTGCCGCTGAAGCCGCGCGGGCGGGTGCGCTGACCCTCCGTCCAGGGCTCGGCGGCACGTTCGGGGGTGGAGCCGGTCCTCGGCCGGGAGCGCCCCGAGCGGGTGGTGTGGCCGAGCCCGGGCGTGTCGCCGGGCCCGGTGGTGTGTTCAGCGAGCGGGGCGGTAGGTCGCGATGATCACGCCGCTGCTGGTCGGCTGGGCGCTCACCAGCTGAAGCTTCTTCAGGGCGGCGTCGTCGGCGAACAGCTTCTTGCGGCCTTCGCCGGCGACCACCGGGTGGATCAGCAGGACCAGTTCGTCCAGCAGGTCCTGCTCGAGCAGCGAGCGCACCAGCGTCGGGCTGCCCGCGACGGTGATGTCCTTGCCCTCGCCCGCCTTGAGTTCCGCGATCGCGGCCGCCAGGTCGCCGCTGACGAGCGTGCTGTTCGCCCAGTCGTCGACGCTGTCCAGGGTGGAGGAGACGACGTGCTTGGGCGAGTCGTTGATCCACTTGGCGAAGCCGGCGTCCTCGCCCTCGGTCACCGTCGGCCAGTACCCGGCCCACTCGGTGAAGGTCACCCGGCCCAGCAGGATGGTGTCGGCCGACTCCAGCGTCTGTGCCAGCGCCGCGCCCATCTCCTCGTCGAAGGCGAACTGCCACTCGTTCGGCGACTGGGCGACACCGTCGAGCGAGACGAACAGACCCGAGACGACCTTGCGCATGATTCCTCCGTGGTGAGTTCGGACCGACCTCGTCGGCCACGTCAGGAAGACTATGCGGGGGTCGGGGAGGAGGGCTTGTACAGAAGCGACAGCGGCTCCGCCGCGTCCGGGGCGCTCAGCTGGGTGGCGGTCCGCCCGACGTAGCGCTTCAACGACCGTGCCAGGTGCGGCTGGTCGAAGTACCCCAGCAGGTGCACGACGTCCTGCGCCGGCACTCCCTCCTGGATCAGCACCGCCGCCTCCCGGGCGCGGTGGATCTGCCGGACGGCCCCCTGGGTGAGGCCGGTCGCCGCGACGAAACGCCGTTGGAGGGTGCGCTCGGAGACGGCGGGAGCGGTGCCGTCGAGGACCGCGGGCACGATCGGGTCGTAGTCCACGATGCCCTCACGCACCATGCGCCGTACGAACGCCTCGGCGTTGTCGTAGTCGGGCACGTGCCAGGCGGAGCCCTTCAGCCACACGGAGCGTCGTGTCACGTCGGGGATCTCCACGTTGCCGCCCACGAGCCGGCTGACGGGCACGTGCGGCATCGAGGTGCCGAGGGCGAAGCTGATGCCGAAGAACGTGGCGTCCCCGGGGACGGGGGCGGGACTGGCCTTGGGCTCCGGGCCCAGGACGGCCGCCTGGACCTGGCCGTCGTGCTCCCAGAAGACGAGCTCCCAGTGCGAGGTCGCGACCGACGTCATCCGGGCCACGTCGGAACTGCGGCTGCGCCACACCCGCTCGATGTGCGGCAGCTCCGACGGCCGGCTCTCGATCTCCAGACCCACCCGGATCGTCCCCCGTTCTCCGATGCCCGTGCCGTCAGTGTGTCATCCCGTCCGGACGGCCGGGGCGGGTGGAGTCGGGGCCTGAGGGTGGGTCAGACGTTCCGGGCGGCGTCCTGCCCCGTGGGGGTGGCAGCGGTATAGACCGGTTAATGCACCCGTGGAGTCAGGCGGGCGTCGGTTGTTGTTGTGCCTGGAGCGCGGTGTGAACTTTATCGGTTAATTCACCTACTGGCCGGTAACTGGACGTCGGGCGGACGTCCGGCCGCGCGATCGTGCACACGCCGGGGTGCGACGGACGGCCCCGGACAGCAGAACCCTCAGAGAGGAACGATGATGACGATGCGTCAGTTGCCGCGGGTCACCGCACTGGTCCTGGGCGTGGTGACCGCGTCTGCCGTTGCCCTGCCGGCCGAGGCCGGCTCCGGGATTCCGGCCGTCCACGCGAAGGCGGAGACCGCCCCGCTGTTCGACGACGGGGCCGGGGGCGACGCCAACGCGGACGATCCGGCGATCTGGCGCAACGCCGCCGACCCCGGCCGCAGCCTGGTGGTCGCCACCGCCAAGCAGGGCGGCCTGCGGGTCTACGACCTGGACGCCCGTCAGGTGCAGTCGATCCCCGCGCCGGCCGGACCGGGTGCGGAGGACAAGCCCGGCCGGTTCAACAACGTCGACCTGGTGCAGGGCCTGCGCCTGGCGGGCGGGCGCGCCGACGTCGCGGTGGTCAGCGACCGCGGCAACGACCGGCTGCGGATCTACCGGATCGACCGCGACCGGCCCGGCGGCCCGCTCACCGACGTGACGGACCCGGGTGTGCGGCCCGTGTTCTCCGCGGACCAGGACGAGATCAACGAGCAGAAGACCGCGTACGGTCTGGCCACCTGGACCGACCGCAAGAGCGGCCGCTCCTACGCCCTGGTCAGCCAGCGCAACCGCACCCGCATCGCGATGCTGGAGCTGGTCCCCACCGCGGGCGGCACGGTGGACTACCGCCAGGTGCGCACCATCGACCTGCCGTCCTCGTTCCGGCTGCCCAACGGCGCGACCTGGACGCCCTGCGCCGAACCGGGCGAGCTGCCGCAGGTCGAGGGCATGGTCGTCGACCCGGCGGACGGCACCCTGTACGCGGGGCAGGAGGACGTCGGCATCTGGCGCATCGACGCGGGCCTGACCGGCACGCCGAAGCTGATCGACAAGGTCCGCGAGTACGGCGTCCCCGGCAGCTACGACGAGCAGACCGAGGAGTGCAGCCCCGGCGCCGACCCGGGCTACGGCGGCAAGCGCCTGCGCGCCGACGTCGAGGGCCTGACCCTGGTCACCGAGCCGGACGGCGACGGCTACCTGCTCGCCTCCAGCCAGGGCGACAACACCTTCGTCGCCTACGACCGCGAGCGCGAGGACGACAACGAGTTCGAGGGCGCCTTCCGCATCACCGCCGCCTCCGCCACCCTCGACGGCTCCGAGGTCTGCGACGGCGCCGCCGCCCTCAACGCCCCCCTCGGCGCCCGCTACCCCAACGGCCTGCTCGTCGTCCAGGACGGCCAGGAGACCCCGGGTGACGGTGACCGCGAGGCGACCGGCTTCAAGTTCGTCGACCTCGGCCAGGTCCTCGACGCCATCGACTGAACCCCCCGGGGGGCGGGCGTACGACTTCTCCGCTACCCCTGAGCACCGGGGTGTGCCGCCCCTCGAGCGAGGGACGGCACACCCCGGTGCCCTGCCGGACGCCTGCCGGACGGGGGAGCGGTCAGAAGTCGGCGCGGCTGCCGCGGACGACGCAGGAGGCGCTGTTCTCCCAGCCCCAGCCGTCGCCGTCGGGGTCGGAGGAGGCGTTCAGGCAGTACGGGTAGCCGTTGGGTGCCTTGGTCGGCAGCGGGGTCGGGGACGGGGTGGTGCCGGTGTCGGCGCGGCCGCCGCGGACGACGCAGGAGGCGCTGTTCTCCCAGCCCCAGCCGTCGCCGTCGGGGTCGGATGAGGCGCTGGCGCAGTACGGGTAGCCGTTCGGCGCCTTGCTCGGCAGCGGGGACTGGGACGGCGAGGGCGACTGGGTGGGGCGGTCGTAGATCGTGGCGGGGCGGGCGGTGGCGGCGATGCCGTTGGCGCCGTTGAAGAAGCGGTTGCCCCAGGCGGTCAGGGAGTTCCTGTCGAAGTTGTTGACCAGGTCGAGGTACTCGACGCCGCCGCCGTTGCCGCTCCAGGACCAGCCGAGGTAGCCGACCTGGAGGGACTGGGCGGTGGCCATGATGGCGTCCTCGTCGGGGTTGCCGTCGCTGTGGTTGGCGCCGAACTCGCCGACCACGATGGGCAGTCCGGCGTTGACGTAGGCGCCCAGGTAGCTCTGGACCTCGGCGGCGGTGTCGTAGACGCCGTACATGTGGATGGAGAAGACGGTGTTGCGGTCCGGGTCGGCGGCGAAGACCGAGGCGGCGTTGTCCCGCATGGTGTTGGACCAGTCCTGGCCCCAGTTCGGGCCGTCGACCATCAGGGCGTGGCGCAGGCCGGCTCCGCGGAGCTTGCCGATGGCGCTCTTGGTGGCGGCGGTCCAGGCGGTGTAACCGCTGTTGCCCCAGGGCTCGTTGGCGATGTTGACGACGACGTAGGCCTCCTGGCCGTCCAGCACGCTCTTGTTGTCGACCCAGAACTGGGCGGCCCGGTCGAGGGTGGTGGCGGCACCGTCCTCGCCGTAGCCGGTGGCGTCGTGCACCTCCAGGACGCAGATGACCTTGGCGGCCTTGCACTGGCCGATCAGGGTGGAGACCTGCGCGGAGCTGGTGCGGGTCCAGCGGTCGCCGTTGCTGAGCACGACCCGGACGGTGTTGGCGCCCTTGGCCGCGATGTCGGCGATCGCGGTGGTCTGCCCGGGGTACCAGGCGTACGCGTGGTTGACCCCGCGCATCACGAACTGGTTCCCGTTGGCCTCCAGGACGCGGCCGTTGCTGACGTGGATGCCGGTGGCGGCGGCCTGGGCACTGCCCGGGGCGAATCCGAACACGGCGATCAGCAGACCGAAGGCGGCTGCGATCGCCGCACCGATCGTCGTGAGCGCTCTGCGGCTCTGCGACGGGTTCATGGCTCTCCTCGAATCGTGGGTGGGGGTACGGCCGGCCCGACGCCGTGTCAGTCACTGGACAGGCGGAGGGAGCACGGGCGGGCCGCAGGTCGACGTCGGGCCGGTCGACCCGCCGGGGGTGGGGGCGGGGACTTGGCCGTCGTCGTCATCGGGATCCTGGCACACCGTCAGTTGGCGCTCAACGGATCTGACTTAACCGATTAATTGTACATTGGAAGCTGGTGGTTGCAGCCGGATGGGATGAACTCATGCGGCATGACTGAAGCAGTTAATCCAGGGGTGTCGTCAGTAGGTGCTGCAGGTCTCCCCATTGAGGGTGAAGGAGGCGGGGGCACCGTTGGTGCCGGCCGTGGAGGTGCCGCTGAAGCCGAAGTTCACGCTGGCTCCGGCCGCGATGGCGGTGTTGTAGGAGGCCGGGTTGGCGGCCGTCACCTGCTTGCCGGACTGCGTGCTCACGGCGTTCCACATGGCGGTGACGCGCTGGTCCCCGGGGAAGGAGAAGGCCAGCTGCCAGCCGTTGACGGTTGCGGTGCCGGTGTTCTTGACGGTGACGTCGGCGTTGAAGCTGCCTCCCCAGTCGGAGAGGCCGTAGTGCACAGCGCAGTTGGTCGTCGATGCCGGCGAGGTGGACGACGCGGAGGGCGAGGGCGAGGGTGAGGGTGACGGCTCGCCGGGGGAGGCGGAGGAGCTCGGGCTCGGTGTGCCGGTCACCAGGCCCGACTTGGCGCGCATCCGCTCGGAGTGGTCACGGAAGACGGCGAGCTCGGGCGCGCCCGGCAGTACGCCGAACTTGCCGTCGATGTTGCGGTCCGAGTACCACCAGAACGCGCTGCCGTCACCGCCGGCCGCCTCGAAGTCCGCGTAGATCTCGCGCCACCACGCCGAGCGGTCGACGTTGTGCACGTTGAACTCGCCCATGTAGAAGGGCTTTCCGACCTTGTCGTGGGAGTCGCTGATCCAGGACCGGATCAGGGTCTTGGTCTCCTGGATGTCCAGGTCCGCCCAGTGCTCGGTGGGGTAGGGGTGGGCGGAGGTGTAGTCGATGTACGGCGACTGCTGCACGTGGACGAAGGGGTTGCCCTCGTCGCCGCCGAAGCCGTACCCGGTGCCGTGCCCTTCGAGGCCGACGCCGAGCAGGTGCTTGGAGTCGATGCCCTTGACGAACGCGCCCATCTCGTCGACCCAGGCCCGCAGGGTGGTGCCGTTGAGGTTCTCGGCCTGGCTCTGGCCCTCGTAGCGGGGCTCGTTCATCAGGTCCCAGGCGAAGATGGTCGGGTCGTCCTTGTACGTGACGCCGCTGTAGTGGTTGACCCGGTTCAGCGCGTAGGACACGTAGTTCTTGTAGGAGGTGAAGCAGCCGGGGCAGCGGGCCTTGTCGAAGAACGCGGCCCGGGCGGGCTGTCCGCCGGACAGGCCCTCCCAGCGCAGGCGGGCGTCGATGCCGCCGTACGCCTCCCAGTAGTTCTCGAACACCGGGACCAGCCGGATGCCGTGGGCCTTGGCCGACTCGATGACGTAGTCGAACAGGGTGAACTGCTGCTCGTCGTAGACGCCCTTGGACGTCTCGAAGCCGTGCCAGTTCTCGTGGTTGAACATCCACAGCCGCGCCACGTCGACCTTGTCCGCCTTCAGGTTGGCGAACTGGGCGTCGATGCGGGCCTTGTCCATGAACTGCGACTCGGTGTCGCCGGAGGCCGACCCGTAGGTGAAGAAGTCGTAGGTGTTGGTGCCCGCGAAGTAGTACTCCTTGCCGTCCAGGCAGAAGTGGACGCCGCAGCGGGTGGCGAACGACCCGGCGGTATCGGCCTGGGCGGTGCCGGCGCGGCCCAGGGTCAGGCCGGTGGCGGCGAGGGCGGCGGCGAGCAGGACGGCCGTCGGCGCGAGGTGCGGAGTACGGCGGGGGCGGAGTCTCTGGTGCACGGAGGTTCCTTTCGTGCCATGAGTGGGGGTGGTGGTGCGGTGACGTGCCGGTGACGACGCGTCAGGCGTGGGGGGTGGCCGCCAGGGCCAGCCAGGCGTCGGCGAGCAGGCGGTGGCCGAGCGGGGTGGGGTGGACGCCGTCGGCCGCGATCAGGGCGGGGTCGCCCGCGGTGCGGGCGGCCTGGTTGAGCAGGCCGTCGGCGGCCAGCAGTCGGGCGTCGTGGGCGGCGGCGAGGCGGCGGACGGCCTGGATCCGGGCGTCGAGGTCGGCCCGCCAGCTCCACTGTTCCGCCCGCACCGGCAGTAGGAACGGTTCGATCAGTAGCAGCCGAGGGGCGCAGTGCCCGCGCAGCTTGGTGAGCAGCAGGTGGTAGTCGCGCTCCCAGGCGTCGATCGGGCTGGGCAGCCCCTGGTCGTGGCGGCGCCAGGTGTCGTTGACGCCGATCAGGACGGAGACCAGGGCCGGGCGGTGGGCGAGGGTGTCGGCCTCCCATCGCTCGCGCAGGTCGGTGAGGCGGTCGCCGCCGACGCCCCGGTTGAGCACCTGCGGGGCGCCGGGCAGACCGGCGGCGGCCAGCGCGGCGTAGCCGTGGCCGAGGTCTTCGGGGCGGTCGCGGTCGCGGCCGGCCTCGGTGATGCTGTCGCCCTGGAAGAGGACGGTGGCGCGGGGCTGCATGCGGGGCTCCTCATGGCGGGGCCCGCCGCCCGGGCATGACGGTCACCGGGCGGCGGGCGGTCGGGGGCCGGCGAGGGGTCAGCTCGCCGCGGTCATCGCCTTCGCGTGGGCGGCGAAGAGCTGGGCGGTGGTGCGGGTGGGGTTGGCGGGGTCGTTGTTCCACATGACGCGGTGGCCGTCGTAGTCGGGGTAGAAGGAGCCGTCGTCGACGCGGGAGGTGAGCAGCCAGAACTGGTCGCCGGCCGCGCCGTTCGCGAGCGCGGCATCGGTCCAGGCCCGGTAGGCGGCGTCGCGGGCAGCGGGGTCGGGGATGTCGCGGGCGGGGTCGATCTGGAGGCCGAACTCCTCGACGACGACCGGCTTGCGGAGTGTGCGGCCGTCGGCGAGGTGGTCGGTGATCCAGCGGGTGCCCCAGGCGGTGGCGTCGGTGCCGGGCTTGGAGCCGCTGGTCTCGCCCCAGTTCTGCGGGTAGACGTGGACGGTGCCGTAGTCGACGGCGGGCAGGGCGGTGAGCTTCAGCCAGTCGGCGCCCTCGTAGTCGGAGTAGGGGTAGTCGGCGTGGCCGGCCTTGCCGTAGAAGCCCTCGTCGCCGACCGCGAGCAGCTGACGCGGGGCCAGCGACTTGACGTAGGCGCTCATCTCGCGGGCCCAACCGAGCAGCATGGCACCGGACTTGTCGCTGCGGCAGCGCGGCTCGTTGGCCAGCTCCCAGGCCATGACGGTGGGGTCGGCGTCGTAGCGCAGGCCGGTGTAGCGGTTCCGGCGCCCGATCACGTGCTTGGCCCAGGCCCGGTACGCCTTGCGGCAGTTGGCGTCGGTGTAGAAGCGGTCGTGGTGGACGCCCTCGCCGTAGGAGTCGTCGGGCAGGCCGAGGAACCAGGAGACGTACTGGCGCATGCCGCCGTAGTCGGGCCAGTTGTTGACCAGCGGGAGGACCAGGCGCAGGCCGAGTTGCCCGGCCTTGTGGACGGCGTAGTCGAGGCTGTCGAAGGCGGCCTCGTCGTACCGGAACGGCTGCGGCTGCAGAGCGCGGTGCGAGTGGCCGTCGCCGTCGGCGAAGGCCCAGGCGCGGATCACCGTCAGGCCCATCGCGGCGGCGTCGTTCAGCACCGCGTCGATCATGTAGTGGGACTGCTGGTGGAGGTAGTAGCAGTTGGTCCCGCCGAAGCGGAACGTCCGTCCGTTCAGGCGCAGTTCACCGCCTCTGGCGGTGACGAACGAGCGCTTCGCGCCGTCCTCGCGGCCGTTGCCCCGCTGCTCGGCGTCCTGGCCCGCGCCGGTGGTGGCGAGTGCGGTGCCGCTGACGAGCGGGGTGGCGGCGAGGCCGAAGGCTGCTGCTCCCAGCAGGGTGCGGCGGCTGGTGGTGCGGGGCTGGTCGTTCACGGGTCTCCTCCGGACAAGCGTGGGTGGGGTGGTGCCTGGGGGCGTGATCGGTTGGGGCCAGGTCAGCGGGGCTGCGGGACCTTGGCGCGGAACAGGGTGGCGTCACCGTCCAGCCGGACGGGTCCGCCGGCGGCGGGCAGGTAGGCGGACCGGCCGGGGACGAGGGTGGGTCCGTCGTCGATCCGGGCGGTGCCGCGCACGCAGAGCAGGATCTGCGGGCCGTCGTCGGCGATCTCCAGGGGCTCGCCGATTTCGATCCGGGAGAGGCTGAACTCCTCGGCAGGAGTGAGGAATTCGAGCTCGCCGGGGCCGGTGGGAACGGCGGGGACGTGCTGCGGGGCGGTGGGGCGGAAGTCGACCACCGCGGCCAGTGCGGCGGTGTCGACGTGCTTGGGGGTGAGGCCGCAGCGCAGCACGTTGTCGGAGCCGGCCATGATCTCGACGCCGAGGCCGCGGAGGTAGGCGTGCGGGACTCCGGCGTCCAGGTAGAGGGCTTGACCGGGGCCGAGGCGGACGTGGTTGAGCAGCATCGCGGCGAGGATCCCGGGGTCGCCGGGGTAGTCGCGGGCGGCGTCCCGGTACGCGGCCCAGGTGGCCGCGTCCGCATCGTCGCCCGAGGCCAGGGCGGCCAGGGCGGCGGGGAGTTCGGCGGCGGCCCGCTCCCCCCTGGCGCGGTCGTCCGCGAGCGCGGCGGTCAGCACCGTGCGCAGTGCCTGGTCGGCGGGGGCGGTGCGCAGCTGCTCGATCCAGGGGTCCAGCACCGGCAGGGCCAGGCGCTGCCAGAGCGCGGCGGTGGCCCGGGGGTCGCGGAAGCCGCAGAGTGCCTCGAAGTCGCCGAGGGCGCAGATCAGTTCGGGTTTGTGGTGGCGGTCGCGGTAGATCCTGTGCGGGGCGTCGAGCGGGATGCCGGCGGCCTCCTCGGCCGCGTACCCGGCCTTGGCCCGGGCGGCGGTCGGGTGGACCTGGACGGAGAGGGCGTGGTCGGCAGCCAGCAGTTTCAGCAGGAAGGGCAGGCGGGCGCCGAAGCGTTCGGCCACCCGGTCGCCGAGCTCGTGCCGTGGGTCCCGGGCGATGACGGCGTCGAGTGCCTCGCTGCCCCGGCCGCGGTCGATCCGGGCGGGGGCGCCGGGGTGGGCGCCCATCCACAGCTCGGCCTCGGGCGCGCCGGTGGGCCGGCGGCCCGTCAATTCGGCGAGGGCGGTGGTGGAGCCCCAGGCGTACGGGCGGATGGTGGTGGTGAGCAGGTCGGCGGTCATGTCGGTGCTCCGGGTGTGCGTGGGACCCGGCCCGTCCTCGAACTTCCTCACCCTCAAGAGGAGTCGGGGACGGGCCGGGAGTCTGTGGGAGGCGGTCAGCGGGACGGCGGTCCGCTGCTGCCGCGTGGTACCAGGACGGGTGTGGGGGCCGGGGAGGTCGGCGGGCGCCGGTGCTCGACGACGTCGAACAGGGTGCGGGCGACCTGGGTGCCGTAGCCGTGGACGTCGTGGCTCATCGCGGACAGCGGGGGGTGGGTGAGCCGGCAGAGCTGGGAGTCGTCCCAGGCGATCAGGGACAGGTCAGCGGGGACCTGGAGGCCGAGCTCGGCGGCGACGGCGATGCCGGCCACCGCCATGATGTCGTTGTCGTAGACGATCGCGGTGGGGCGGTCGGCGGAGGCCAGCAGCATCCGGGTGGCCCGGGCGCCGGCCCGCCCGGAGAAGTCCGTGGTCAGGCTGCGCGGCGGCTCCAGGCCGAGCTGCGCGGCGACGGCCTCCAGCGCCCGGGTGCGGATCGCGGTGTGGCCGAGGGCCGGGTCGCCGCCGACCCGGGCGATGCGGCGGTGGCCGAGCATCGCCAGGTAGCGGACGGCGTCCTCGACGGCGGCGGAGTCGTCGGTCCACACGGTGGCCAGCGCCGGGCCGGCCAGGGCCGGGTGTCCGGCGGCGACGGCGGGCATGCCGAGCGCGGCCACGGCCGGGATGCGGGGGTCGTCCTCGGTGAGGTCGACCAGGACTGCGCCGGACACCCGGCGGGTGCGCCACCAGGTGCGGTGCACGGCGATCTCCTGCTCGCGGTCGCGCACCAGGCGCAGCAGCAGGGTCGCCGAGCGCTCCTCCAGCACGGTCTCGATGCCGGAGATGAACTCCATGTAGAAGGGTTCCAGGCCGAGTTGGTGGGCGGGGCGGGCGATGACCAGGCCGACGGTCTCGCCGTCCGGGTGGAGGGCGGCCAGGCTGCGGGCGGCTTGGTTGGGTACCCAGCCGAGTTCGGCGGCGGCGGTCCGGATGCGGTGCCGGGTGGGGGCGGAGACGCCGGGTCGGTCGTTGAGGGCGAGCGAGACGGCGCCGGGGGAGACGCCCGCGCGGGCGGCGACGTCGCGGATGGTGACGCGTCCGCTCATCGCCTCGGTCTCCTTGCCGTGGTGGGCGCGCACTGTCGGGGCGGAGGCACCGCGGCGCAGGTGCGGTGCCTCCGGGTCGTCCGCCCTGGGAGCCGGCTCACTTGGTGGAGCCGGCCGCGAAGCCGGCGTAGATCAGGCGCTGCAGGGCGAGGAAGACGATCAGGGTCGGCAGGATGACCAGGATGGTGCCGGCCGAGATGATCTCCCAGTTGACGCCGAACGGGCCCTGGAAGCGGAACAGCGAGGTGGAGATGGTGCCGAGGTCGCTGGAGGGCATGTAGAGGAAGGGGATGAAGAAGTCGTTGTAGACGGTGACGCCCTTGACGATGACCACGGTGGCGATGGCGGGCTTGAGCATCGGCAGGATGATCCGCCAGTAGACGGTGAAGCTGTTGGCGCCGTCGAGGCGGGCGGCCTCGTCGAGGGAGACCGGGATGGAGCGGATGAACTGCAGGAAGATGTAGATCGAGATGATGTCGGTGCCGAGGTAGAGCAGGATCGGCGCCCACCGGGTGTTGAAGGCACCGAGGTTGTCGATGATCTGGAAGGTCGCGACCTGGGTGGTGACGCTGGGGACCAGGCTGGCGAGCAGGAACAGCGCCATCACGAGCTTCTTGAGCCGGAACTCGAAGCGGTCGATGGCGTAGGCGGTCATCGAGCCGATGACGACCGTGCCGGTGACCGAGACCAGCAGGATGAAGGTGGTGTTGAGGAAGGCGGGCAGCATCTTGCCCTGGGTGAAGGCGATCCGGAAGTTCTCGAAGTTGAGCCAGTTGCCGGGCAGGTCGAGCGGCCCGGTGCCGAGGGCTTCCTGACGGGTCTTCAGCGCGGTGAAGAGGATCACCAGCAGGGGGATCAGCACGACGGCGGAGGCCAGGACCAGGGAGAGGTACTTGGCGCCGCCGGCGACGGCGGACCGGGTGTGGATCCTGCGGGCGGCGCGGGGCTGCCGCGCGGGGGTGACGGGATCGGTGGTCACGAGAGTTCCACCCTCTCCTCCGGCACCAGGCGGCGCTGGATCCAGGTGACGAGCAGGATCAGGACGAGCAGGACGACGGCACTGGCCGAGGCGAGGCCGAACTTGTCGAACTTGAAGGCCATGTTGATGCTCTGGATGACGAAGGTCTGCGAGCCGTTGGCGCCGCCGGTCATGATGTAGGGGATCTCGAAGACGGCGAGCGAGCCGGAGACGGCGAGGATCGCGCTGAGGCTGATGACGGGCTTGATGCTGGGCGCGATGATGTGGCGGAACTGCTGCCAGCGGCTCGCGCCGTCGAGGGCGGCGGCCTCGTAGAGGTGCGGAGGGATGGACTGGATGGCGCCGAGGAAGAGCACCAGGTTGAGACCGGTGTAGCGCCAGACCGACACGCCGGCCAGGGACTTGTTGACCAGGTCCGGGTCGCCCATCCAGAGGTGGTCGCCGTGGATTCCCAGGAGTGCGAGCAGGGAGTCCAGGGTGCCGTGGGGGCGGAAGAAGTAGAGGAAGACGAACCCGATCGCCACGCCGTTGATCAGGTACGGGAAGAAGAGGATGCCCTTGAAGAGGTTGCGGAACCTCGTGTTGAAGCTGAGCACGGTGGCGAAGTACAGCGCCAGACAGATCTGCAGCACCGCGGCGACCAGGTAGACGCCGCTGACCAGGAACACCTTGAACAGCTCGGGGCGGGTGACCAGGTCGGTGTAGTTCTTCAGCCCGACGTTGTTTTTCTCGGGGCTGATGCCGTCCCAGTCGGTGAAGCTGTAGCCGAGCATGTCGGCGATCGGCAGGTAGGTGAAGGTGGCCAGGAGCCCGAGCGGTACCAGCAGGTAGAGCCACGGGGTGAACCACCAGTGCCTGCGGACACCCTTGCGCCGGGGGAGGCGGCCCGGGCCGGCCGGAGTGGCGGCGGGGGAGGTCCGTGCGGGTGGCCGTGCGGTGGCCCGGTCCCTCTGCAGTGCAGTCATCTTCGTTCCTTCGTTGGTCCTGGCGTCCGGTGAGCGGCACGGCCCGGCCCGATGTCAGGGCGGGTGGGCGCGGGCCGTGCCGCTCGGTTCCCGGGTGGGTCAGCCGACCGTCTTCTGCGACTCGGACCACTTCTTGTTGAGCTCGGCGAAGTAGCTCTTCTGGTCGCCGGGGGCGGCGCCGCGCGCGATGTCGACCAGCTTCTGCCGGTAGTCGGGGGCGTCCAGGTTGATCTCCGCACCCTTGTCGATCTTCTTGACCTTGGCCAGCTGCTCCTGGTTCTGGCCGATCATCTGCACGCCCTTCTTGGTGAAGGGCTTGAGGGCGCTGGGCAGTTCGGTGCCCTTGACGGAGGAGATGCCCTGCTCGTTCCGGGCGGCGCCGGACTTGTTGACGAACCAGTCGATCCAGGCGCGGGCCGCTTCCTGGTTCTTGGAGTGCTTGTTGATCGCGTACTTGTAGTCCGGCTGCAGGACGGTGCAGGGCTTGCCGGTGGTGGACGGGAACGGCATGTAGCCGATGTCGTCAGGGTTGGCGCCGGCCTTGGTGGCGGCGTCGCGCACCTGCGAGATGGACCAGGAGCCGAGGTACATCGAGCCGACCTTGCCGGTGGCCAGCAGGACCTTGGAGTTGTCCCAGTTGGTGGTGGTCGGGTCGGTCTCGGAGAGCTTCTCGCTGACCACCGAGTACAGCAGGCTGTCGATGGTGAAGATGTCGTTGCCGCTGGTCCACGGCAGCGGCGTGGTGGCCATCGCGTCCTTGGCCTTGGGGTCGCAGCTGGGGGAGCTGACCGCGTCGGTCCACTGCCGCAGCGGCCAGCCGTCGTGGTAGTTGGTGTAGTACGGGGTCGCGGCGCCCTTGGCCTTGATGGCCTTCAGTGCGGTGACGAACTCCTCGGGGGTCTTCGGCCACTCGGTGACGCCGGCCTCCGCCCAGACCTTCTTGTTGTAGACGAAGCCGGTCACGGTGCCGTAGTTGGCTATGCCGTAGACCTTGTTGCTGACCGTCGAGTAGTCGGTCCACTGGTACTGCTGGGACAGCTCGGCGGCCTCGCCCAACGGCGAGAAGAAGGTGGGGAACTGAGCGATCGACAGGTCCGAGGGGATCGGCAGCACGTCACCGTAGTTCTCGGTGTTCATGCGGATCTTGACTTCGCCCTCGTAGTCCTTCATCCCCTCGAACTTCACCTTGACGTTCGGGTAGAGCTTGGTGAACTCGGCGGCGTACTTGTCCAAGGTGCCGTCGCCCAGCTGGTCCGTACGGTTCGTCAGGACCGTGATGGAGCCGGACACCTTGGCCGGGTCGGAGTTGACCGTCGGGACCGAGGTGGCGCCGCTGCCGCCGTTGCTGCTACACGCCGTGAGCACCACCATGGTCGCGGCCGCGACGGCCACCCATCCTCTTCGCATCTCGCCCATCCTTCGCGCTGATCGTCTTCTGAACACGGGGGAAGCGACATCCAGCGGACCTGACCGGTCTCCCTGGCTGCTGGACGCTTAACGTAGACGTCACTTTGCTGCCATGTCCATAGAGCGGTCAACTTTGATATCCACCAGTTTTGTTACCGATCAAGGCTCTGTTTACTAAAACTTTGCCTAACAAGTGAGTGGATCGAGCCCGTTGTCCGACTGGGACCGGCGAGGTCTGGACAACGTTGTCAAAGCTGGTCAGAATCGCCGGGAACGCCCCGGTGGCGCCCTGTCCAGTACGGCGGCGCTCCTCAGTCGCACACGCGGAGACGTCACGATGAGTTACGACATGGCCGGACCCACCGGGCCGGCACCGGCCGGCACCCCCGCAGGACCGCTGATCGCGGCCCTCGACATCGGCGGCACCAAGATCGCGGGCGGCCTGGTCGACACCGGCGGCACCCTGCTGCACCAGCTCCAGGTGCCCACCCCCGCCGACGGTGACCGGCACGAGCTGATGGCCGCCGTCGACCACGTCCTCGACGACCTCGCCCGCCTCCCCGCCTGGCAGCACGTACGGGCGCTCGGCATCGGCAGCGCCGGCCCCGTCGACATCGCCGCCGGCACCGTCAGCCCGGTCAACCTCCCCGGCTGGCGCGGCTTCCCGCTGCGCTCCGAGGCGGCCGAGCACCCCGCCGTCCGCGACCTGCCGGTCGTCCTCGGCGGCGACGCCGTCGCGATGACCGCCGCCGAACACTGGCGCGGAGCCGCCCGCCCCTACCGCAACGCCCTGTGCCTGGTGGTCTCCACCGGCGTCGGCGCCGGCCTCGTCCTCGACGGCCGCCTCCGCACCGGCACCACCGGCAACGCCGGACACCTCGGCCACATCAGCATCGACCACGGCGGCCGCCCCTGCCCCTGCGGCTCCCGCGGCTGCCTGGAGGGACTCGCCTCCGGCACCGCCATCGCCCGCACCGCCGCCGAACTCGGCTGGCGCCCCGGCCCGGACGGCGACGCCACCGCGGGCGCGATCGCCGTCGCCGCCCGGGCCGGTGACCCGCTCGCGTTGACCGCCTACGACCGCGCCGCCCGGGCCCTGGCGGCCGGCATCGCCGCCACCGCCACCCTCGTCGAACTCGACGCCGCGGTGATCGGCGGCGGCGTCGCCAAGGCCGGCCCCGTCCTCTTCGACCCGCTCACCCGCCACCTCGCCTCGTACGCCACCCTCTCCTTCACCCGCGGACTGAGCCTGGTGCCCGCGCGCCTGGGCACCGACGCGGGCCTGGTCGGCGCCGCCGCCCTCGCCCGCCCCGTACTCCCCGCCTGTCGTTGACGCCCGACGCCGCCATCGGCTGCGCCTGCGGCGCGGGGGCTGCTCTGACGGATCGACAGGAGAGGTGAGGGCCGGGCTCGGTCGGTAGGTGACCTCGGAGCGTTGACGGCCGCCGGTGGACGCGGCGTCGGGCCGGCCGTGGCCGATGTCGTCGCCGAGGGCCCCGCCGCCCTCGCCCGCCCCGCTCGCCGCTGACGCCCGACGTCGGCCAGGCCTCCCGTGCGGGGGTCGCTCTGACGGATCGACAGAAGAGGTGAGGGCCGGGCTCGGCCGGCAGGTGACCTCGGAGCGTTGACGGCTGCCGGTGGACGCGGCGTCGGGCCGGCCGTGGCCGATGTCGTCGCCGAGGGCCCCGCCGCCCTCGCCCGCCCCGCTCGCCGCTGACGCCCGACGTCGGCCAGGCCTCCCGTGCGGGGGCTGCTCTGACGGATCGACAGAAGAGGTGAGGGCCGGGCTCGGCCGGCAGGCGGCCTCGGAGTGCCGACGGCCGCCGGTGGAGGGCCCCGCCGTCCTCGGTAGGACCGCTGCCGGAGTGCCGTCCGGCCGGCGGCCCGGGGGGCGTCACCCCGCAGCCGGTCCCCTCCCACCTGATCGTGCGGGGACCGGCGGGGAAGGCTCCACGGCCCGGGGGCTGACCCGAGGTGGGCGGCCTGCCGCTGCTGCGCGACCTGACAGGATAGACCCTGGGCACGTGGAGACGTGCCGTGGACCCACCAGCCGTCAGAGGGGAACAGCATGCCGCACCGGGTGACGATCCGAGACGTCGCCGCTCGCGCCGGGGTCTCCGCCGGTGCCGTCTCGCTCGCCCTCAACGACCGGCCCGGCGTCTCGGAGGAGACCCGCCGCCGCATCACCGAGGCCGCCCGGGAACTCGGCTGGTCCCCCAACCTCGCGGCCCGTTCGCTGGCCCGTGGTCCGCAGGTGCACACCATCGGCATGGCGATCAGCCGCGAGGCCGTGGACGAGGGGCTCGACGCGCTCCACATGGCCCTCATCGGCGGCATCGAGCACGTCCTGTCGGAACGGCCCTGCTCCCTGCTGCTGCACCTGACCACCAGCCGGGAGATGGAGATCGCCCTCTACAAGCAGTGGTGGCAGTCCGGTCAGGTCAACGGGGCGGTGCTGACCGGGGTGACCGCGGACGACCCCCGGATCGAGCCCACCCACCGCCTGGGCATGCCGGTGGTCGCCGTCACCCACCCCGACCACAGTGGCCCCTTCCCGGCGGTCTGGAGCGACGAGGCGGCGGCCGTCACGGAGGCGGTGCGTTACCTGGCCGTCCTCGGGCACCGGCGGATCGCCCACGTCGCGGGCCCCGCCAAGCTCGGCAGTGCGCTGGTCCGCTCGCAGGCGTTCGAGGACACCGGCGTCGAACTGTCCCTGGAGGACCACCGCACCGTCGTCACCGACCTGTCGGCACATCAGGGTGCCCGGGCCACCCGGGAGTTGCTCGCCTCCGCCGACCGGCCCACCGCGATCGTCTACGACAACGACCTCATGGCGGTGGCCGGCCTGGCGGTGGCCGCCGAGTTGGGCCTGCGGGTCCCCGAGGACGTGTCGCTGGTCGCCTGGGACGACTCGGACCTGTGCCGGATCACCAGGCCGAACCTGTCCGCCCTCAGCCACGACCCCTTCGCCTTCGGCTCGGAGGTCGCCCGGTGCCTGCTCGAACTCCTGGACACCGGACGGGCCGAGTCCCGCATCTCCGGGACCCCCGAACTGGTCCCGCGCGGGACCACCGGCCCGCCGCCGCGGCGGCCGTGAGCCGGTCCGGTCCCGGGGACCGGACCGATCAGGCCGGCGGCGCCGCGGTGCTCCCGCGGGGAGTCAGCTGCGGAGCGGCGTCCTCGTAGCCGTCGCTCTTCCCGCCCGCGATCAGCGCCAGCAGGGTCCGTGCGGCGTGCGCGCCGTAGGCGTGGATGTCCCGGGTCAGCGCGGTGAGCGGAGGCCGGACCACCTGGACCAGGGGGGAGTCGTCCCAGGCGACGATCGACAGGTCCTCGGGCACCTGGAGTCCCATCTCCTGGGCGACCGACAGGCCGGCGACCGCCGTCATGTCGTTGTCGTAGAGGATCGCGGTGGGCCGGTCGGGGGAGAGCAGCAGGCGCCGTGTCGCCCGTGCGCCCTCCAGGCCGGTGTAGTCGGTGTGGACGACCGGCACGGCCTCCAGCCCGAGTTCCTCGCACACGGCCGTGAAGGCCGCGTCGCGCAGCGAGGTGTGCACCAGGCCCGTGAGCCCGGCCACTCGGCCGACCCGCCGGTGGCCCAGCGCCGCCAGGTACTCCAGCGTCTCGCGGACCGCCGCGGAGTCGTCCGACCAGACCGGGGTCAGGCCGCCGGAACCGGACGGGTGACCGATGACGACCGTCGGCAGGCCGATCTCCTCCAGGGCCGGTACGCGGGCGTCGTCCTCCCGCAGGTCCACCAGGATCGCGCCGTCGATCTGCCGCTCGCCCCACCAGCGCCGGTAGGCCTCCAGCCCGCGCTCGTGGTCCGAGACCACCCGCAGCGCCAGTGAGTAGGACGCCTCGGAGAGCACGTTCTCGATCCCGCCGATGAGCTCCATGAAGAACGGCTCGGTCCCCAGCATCCGGGCCGGCCGCGCCAGCGCCAGGCCCACGGCCGACGACTTCGCGCCGCTCAGTGCCCGGGCGGCGCTGTTGCGCACGAACCCGATCTCCTCGGCGACCTCCGCGATCCGGGCCCGGGTCGCCTCCGAGACGCCCGGCTGGCCGTTGAGCGCGTTGGAGACGGAGACCTTCGACACGCCGACGATCTTGGCGATGTCGGCGATCGTGGGCCGCCGCGCGGCCGGACTCTGCTGCGGGGACACCTGATCCACGAGGACCCTTCCGAACCGATGAGGCGGACCTTGCGCCCCCAAGCTACTACGGGCCCGGCCGTCCGCAGTAGCCAACCCCGTGCATGGGGGACAACCGGTTAACCAGCCGTTGACAGCTGCGAGACGGCGGCAATAGCGTCCCCCGGAATTAACCGGTTAACTCCACAGGTGCCGGAGCCCGGCGCGTGACGGCGACCGCCCGGGCGCGGCACCGCTCCCAGTGCGAAGGACGAGCGAATGCGCAGAGGATGGGTGGCCGTCGCCGCCGCGACGGCGATGCTGCTGACGGCCTGCGGGAGCGGGGGCGACGGCGCCCCGCCCCCCGACGGCGGCGACACCCGCGTCTCCGGTGAGATCAAGGTCCTGACCAACCGCGTCGACCAACTCTCGGACGGGACGCTCAGGAAGTACGCGGACCGGTTCCGGAAGGCGTACCCGGACGTGAGGGTCCGGTTCGAGGCCCTCACCGACTACGAAGGCGGGATCGGCGTCCGGCTGGACGGCGGCGACTACGGCGACGTGCTGCTGATTCCCAACAGCATGAACCTCGGTCAGTATCCGACCTACTTCGCGTCCCTCGGCTCCGCGGACGAGCTGGCGCAGACCTTCGACTTCACCGAGTACGCCACGGTGGCGCACCAGGTGTACGGCCTGGCGAACATCGGCATCGCCACCGGCTTCGTCTACCACAAGGCCGTCTGGGAGCAGGCCGGCGTCACCGAGTGGCCGCAGACCCCCGAGCAGTTCATCGACGCCCTCAGGGCCATCAAGGCGAAGACCCGGGCCATCCCCTACTACACCAACTACCACGACGGATGGCCGCTGCGGCAGTGGTCCGACCACATCGGCGGACCGGGCTGCAACAACTCCGCCCGGGACGCCTTGGCCGCCACCCCGGACCCCTGGAGTCCGGGCAGGGACCTCCATGCCATCGACGGCCTGCTCTACAGCGCCGTCCGCGAGAGGCTGACCGAACCCGACCCCGCCGCCACCGACTGGGAGAGCTCCAAGACCCTGATGGGCACCGGGCAGATCGGGGCGATGTTCCTCGGCTCCTGGGCGATCCCGCAGATGCGGAAGGCCGCCGAGGCGGCCGGCCGCAACCCCGACGACATCGCCTACCTGCCCTTCCCCGCCCTGTCCAAGTCCCACTTCTGCACCGTCGTCCAGCCCGACTACAAGTACGCGGTCAGCAGCCGCTCCAAGAACAAGGCCGCCGCGCGGGCCTGGATCGACTGGTACCTGACCAAGTCCGGCAGTGCCCAGGCGGAGCAGGCCATCTCCACGGTCAAGGGCACCCCGCTGCCGCCGGCCCTCAAGGCCTTCGACGAACGCGGGGTGCGCATCATGACGCAGACCCAGGACAAGGCCGCCCTGGTGAGCGAGATCGACAAGGACGCCCGGATCGGGCTGAGCTCGCCCGACTACCGCCGAAAGCTGGTCGACATCGCCCGCGGCGCGGCTCCGGGGGACCAGGCCGGCTACTTCGCGGACCTCAACAAGCGATGGGCCCAGTCCCAGCGCAGACTCGGGCGCTGACCCCCGCGGATCGGCCGCCTTCGACGAACCGGTAAAGGCAATGCGCCCTCCATCTGGCCATGCTGTTGGTAGATGTGTTGCTGATGTGGCCTTTTGCTTCAACCTAACCGGTTTATGGACAGGAGTGAACCGGCGGGCTACGGTTGCTCCCGCCAGCCTCCGGAACCACCCCCACAGCGAATGGAGCCGCACGATGAAGGACGTCACCCAGCTCGACCAGGGCTGGACCCTGCACCACGCGGGGAACCGGCTGCCCGCCGTCGTGCCCGGCTGCGTCCACACCGACCTGCTCGCCGCCGGTCTCATCCCGGACCCGTTCCTGGAGACCAACGAGACCGAGGTCGCCTGGGTCGGCCGCCAGGACTGGACCTACACCCTGGACCTGCCCGCGCGCGACACCCCGCACGAGCGAACCGACCTGGTCTTCGACGGGCTCGACACCGCCGCCACCGTCACCTACGGCGGCACGGAGCTCGGCAACACCCGTAACATGCACCGCAGTTACCGCTTCGACGCCACCGGCCTGACCGGCGAGCTGGCGGTCCGCTTCACCAGCGCCTACCGGGAGGCCGAACGCGTACGGGCCCTGGTCGGCGACCGCCCCAACGTCTACCCGGAGCCGTTCCAGTACATCCGCAAGATGGCCAGCAGCTTCGGCTGGGACTGGGGCCCGACCCTGCCCACCGCCGGGATCTGGCGCCCGGCCCGGATCGAGCGGTGGTCCACCGCCCGACTGGCCCGCGTCCGCCCCCACGCCACCGTCGACGGCACCACCGGGACCGTCGAACTCCACCTCGACCTCGAACGCACCACCACCGGCGCGGACCGCGAGCTCACCGCCACCGCCACCATCGGCGAGCACACCGCCACGGTCACCGTCCCGGCCGGCCACGACACCGCCGTCCTCGTCCTGGAGGTCCCCGACGCCGCCCTCTGGTGGCCGCGCGGTCACGGCGACCAGGCCCTCCACGGCCTCGACGTCACCCTCGCCGACGCGCAGGGCCCGCTCGACACCTGGCACCGCCGCATCGGCTTCCGCACCGTCGAGCTCGACACCTCCGCCGACGAACACGGCAGCGGCTTCACCCTGGTCGTCAACGGCGTCCGCCTGTTCGTCCGGGGCGTCAACTGGATCCCCGACGACACCCTGGTCAGCCGGGTCACGCCCGAACGCTACGAGGAGCGCCTCACCCGCGCCGCCGAGGCGAACATCGACCTCGTGCGGATCTGGGGCGGCGGCATCTACGAGAGCGAGGCCTTCTACGACACCTGCGACGAACTCGGCCTGATGGTCTGGCAGGACTTCCTCTTCGCCTGCGCCGCCTACCCCGAGGAGCAGCCGCTGCGCGGCGAGATCGAGGCCGAGGCCCGCGAGAACGTCGCCCGCCTCATGCCCCACCCCTCCCTGGTCCTGTGGAACGGCAACAACGAGAACCTCTGGGGCTTCCGCGACTGGGGCTGGGAGGAGGACCTCGCCACCGACTCCTGGGGCGAGGGCTACTACCTCGGCGTGCTGCCCCGCATCGTCGCCGAACTCGACCCCACCCGCCCCTACACGGCCGGCAGCCCCTGGTCCGGCAGTTGGGACCACCACCCCAACGACGTCGACCACGGCACCCACCACTCCTGGGAGGTGTGGAACCGTCAGGACTACGCCGAGTACCGCGCCACCGTCCCCCGCTTCGTCGCCGAGTTCGGCTGGCAGGCCCCGCCAGCCCACGCCACCCTGCGCCGCGCCCTGCCCACCGAGGACCTGGCCGCCGACTCGCCCGGCATGCTCCACCACCAGAAGGCCGAGGACGGCAACGGCAAGCTCGACCGCGGCGTCGGGCGCCACTTCGACCTGCCCGCCGACTTCGACCGCTGGCACTACCTCACCCAGGTCGTCCAGGCCCGTGCCGTCGCCACCGGCATCGAGCACTGGCGCTCCCACTGGCCCCGCTGCGCGGGCACCGTGGTCTGGCAGCTCAACGACTGCTGGCCGGTCTCCTCCTGGGCCGCCATCGACGGCGACGGCCGCCTCAAGCCCCTCTGGTACGAGCTGCGCCGCGTCTACGCCGACCGGCTCGTCACCATCCAGCCGAACGCCGACGACGACGCCACCCCCACCCTCGCCCTGGCCAACCAGGCGGCCCAGCCGTGGAACACCGTCGTCACGCTGCGCAAGGTCTCCGCCGACGGCACCACCACCGCGACGACCGAGATCCCGCTGACCGTCGAAGCCCGCTCGGTGCTGCGCCTGCCCGTACCGGACGCGCTGGCCCCGGCGGCGGGTTCGACCAAGGAGTTCCTGGCCGCCGACGCCGACGGCCTGCGCGCGGTGCACTTCCCGGTCCCCGACAAGGAGTTCGGCTACCAGCGGCCCGAGTTCGACGTGACCGTGGAGCCGGTGGCCGGCGACGACACGGCCCTCGACGTCGTGGTCACCGCCCACACCCTGGTCCGCGACCTGCTGCTGCAGGCCGACCGGCTGGCCCCCGACGCGGTCGCCGACCGCGGCCTGCTCACCCTGCTGGCCGGCGAACAGGCTCGCATCCGGATCACCGGAGCGGCCGGCACCGACGCCGACACCGCCCGTACCGCCCTGTACTGCGTGGAACCCGCGTGACCGGGCCCGCCTGACACACCGTCAGGGGCGTGACCGCCCCGACCACCGCAGGGCCGGGGACGGGCCGGTGGGTGTACTCCTTCAACCCACCGGCCGCCGGGCGCCGTGGTCGGGGCCCCGGGCCGTGGTTCTCAGCCGACCGTCAGCACGATCTTGCCGCTGGTGCGGTCGGTCTCGCCCAGGGCGTGGGCCTCGGCGGCCTCGGCGAGCGGGAAGACCGCCTGGACGTGGGCGCGCAGGGCGCCGGTGGCGGCCAGTTCGGCGACGGCGTTCATGCCCGCGTGGTCGGCCTCGACGAGGAGGGTCTCCACCCGGACGCCGAGGGCCGCGGCCCTCGCGGCCTCCTCCGGGTCGGTGCCCGGCAGGATCGAGACCAGGACGCCGCCCGGCCGCAGGACGTCGAGGGAGCGGGTGCGGGTGTCGCCGGAGACCGGGTCGAGCACCACGTCCACGTCCCGGACGGCCTCGCGGAAGTCGGTGGTGCGGTAGTCGATCACCTCGTCCGCGCCGAGCCCGCGCACGAAGTCGTGCTTGGGGGCGCTGGCGGTGCCGATCACGTACGCGCCGAGCGACTTGGCGATCTGCACGGCGAGGTGGCCGACCCCGCCCGCGGCCGCGTGCACCAGGACGCGCTGCCCGGGCCGCACCCCGGCGGTGTCGACGAGTGCCTGACGGGCGGTCAGCGCGGCCAGCGGCAGGGCGCCGGCCTGGACGTGGTCGATGGCGGCGGGCTTGCGGGCGAAGGCGCGGGCGGGGCCCGTCACGTACTCGGCGTGCGAGCCGACGCCGTGCGGGTAGGGCAGCATCCCGAAGACCTCGTCGCCGGGCTTGAAGAGCGTCACGCCGAAGCCGACGGCCTCGACCACGCCGGACACGTCCCAGCCGAGGACGAGCGGCAGGTGGTTCAGGAAGAGGCCGGAGGCGCGGTGCTTCCAGTCGGTCGGGTTCAGCCCGGCGGCGCGGACCGCGACCAGGATCTGGCTCGGGCCGGGCACCGGCCGCGGCAGCACGACCTCCTCCAGCACCTCGGGGGCGCCGTGGGTCCGCTGGCTGATGGCGCGCATGGTGGCGCCGGTGGTGGTGGCGCTGGTCGTGGTGGTGGTGTTCGTCATGGGCACCAGCCTGCTCGTTCGTGCCCGGCCCGTACCATGGCATGAACGACAACTTCCGACGGGATCGTGCCATGGCCGCTCTCCACCGCGTCGTCGTCCTCGCCCTGGACGGCGTCTACCCCTTCGAACTCGGCATCCCCAGCCGGATCTTCGGCGCCCTGCGGGACCGCTACGAGGTCCTGACCTGCTCCGTCGACGGCCGCCCCGTCGCCACCAACGCCGACTTCTCGGTGACGGTGGAGCACGGCCCCGAGCTCCTCGCCACGGCCGACACCCTGCTGCTGCCGCCCTTCGACGTCTCCCGCCTCTCCCGCGAACTGCCGCCGGGCGTGGCCGAGGCCCTCGCGACGGTCCGGCCCGGGACGCGGATCGTCTCCGTCTGCACGGCCGCCTTCGTGCTGGCCGCGGCCGGGCTCCTCGACGGCCGCCCCGCCACCACCCACTGGGCCGTCGCCGACGTCCTGCGCGACTGGTACCCGGGGATCCGGCTCGACCCGGACGTGCTCTTCGTCGACGACGGCGACGTGCTCACCTCGGCCGGCGCCGCCTCCGGCGTCGACGTCTGCCTCCACCTGGTGCGGCGGGACCACGGCACCGCCGTCGCCAACCAGGTGGCCCGGGCCTGCGTGGTGCCGCCCTGGCGGGACGGCGGCCAGGCCCAGTACATCGAGCACCCGGTGCCGCCGCCCTCAGCGCACGACACCTCGGCCACCCGGCAGTGGGCGCTGGAGAACCTGCACGAGTCGCTGACGCTGCGCCAACTCGCCGGGCACGCCCGGATGAGCCTGCGCACCTTCGTCCGCCGCTTCACCGAGGAGGTCGGGACCAGCCCGGGGCGCTGGGTGATCCAGCAACGCGTCTGCCGGGCCCAGCACCTCCTGGAGACCACCGACCTGCCCGTCGACGACATCGCCGGCCGGGTCGGCTTCGCCACCGGCACCTCGCTGCGCGAGCACCTGCACGCCGCCATCGGCGTCTCGCCGCTGGCGTACCGCCGCACCTTCCGGGGAGCCGCCGCGCCCGCCCCGGCCTGACCGCCGCCGGGTGCCCCGGGCACCGTGGTGCTCCACGGCATGCGGGAGCTGCCGCAGTCGCTCGTCCTGAGGTGACGTCACGGTGGGGCAGGGGACCGGCCCGCCCGCACCGGGCGTTGACCGCGCATCAGCCTGCCGGGGCGGACCCGGGACGGCGTACGTGCCGCGCGGCGCACCCCGCCGATGATCAAGATATAGCGCACAGGGGGGCTTGCGGCAAGGCCCCGGCCGTACCGCAGAATCGCTCACCTGACCCGGGAGCGCGAGGTCGGGCCGCTCCTTCCGGACACGACCTGACCCGTGCTCAGATCCCCTGCCACGAACGGACAGAGCTTGCACCAGTCCACTCCCCAGACCCACCGCCGTCCCGCACCGGCCACGGCCGGAGCCCCCGGACACGGGCAGCCGCCGCAGGTCCTCCTCTCCACCTACGGCGCCCGCGGGAGCGTGGAGCCGATGGTGGCGCTCGCCGTCCGGCTGCGCGCGCTCGGCGCGCGGGTGCGGGTGTGCGCGCCGCCCGACGAGGAGTTCGCCGCCCTGCTGGCCGGCGCCGGGGTGGAGATGGTGGCGTCCGGTGCGCCGGTGCGGCCGCTGGTGACCACGGTGGTGCCGGGCTCGGCGGCCGGTCTGGCGCAGCGGGCGGCGGACCTGATGGCGGCTCAGTTCGAGACGGTCGCCGCCGCGGCCGAGGGCTGCGACGTCCTGGTGGCGACCGGCCCGCTGCCGGTCTCGGCCGGTGCGCGGTCGGTCGCGGAGAAGCTGGGCATCCGCTACGCGTACGTGAGCCACTCCCCGGTCAGTCTTCCGTCCCCGCACCAGCCGCCGCCCGCCCGGCGCGGGCGCCCGCTGCCGCCGGAGGTCGCCGACAACCGGGAGCTCTGGGAGATCGACGCGCGGAACGCGGACGAGATGTTCGGCGGGCTGCTCAACGCCCACCGGGCGGCGGTCGGCCTGCCGCCGGTCGACGGCATCCGCGACTACGCCTTCACCGGGACGCCCTTCCTGGCCACCGACCCGGTGCTCGACCCGTGGCCGCCGACGGGGCTCGGCGTCGTCCAGACGGGTACCTGGTTCCGGCCGGACGAGCGGCCGCTGCCGCGCGGGCTGGCGGCGTTCCTGGACGCCGGCGATCCGCCGGTGTTCGTCGGTTTCGGCAGCATGCCGATGACCACGGCCCCGGACATCGCCCGGGCCGCCGTCGGGGCGGCCCGGGCGATGGGGCGCCGGATCCTGCTCTCCCGGGGATGGGCGGAGCTGGAGCCGGCCGACGGCCGGGACGACTGCTTCACGGTGGGCGAGGCCGACCACGGGGCGTTGTTCGCCCGGGTCGCCGCGGTGGTGCACCACGGCAGCTCGGGCAGTACCGCGACGGCCGCCCGGGCCGGCGTGCCCCAGGTGGTGGTGCCGCAGGGCGCGGACCACCCGTACTGGGCGGAGCGGGTTACCGCCTTGGGCATCGGCGCCGCCCTCGACGACCCGGCCCCGTCCGCCGAGACCCTGACGGCCGCACTCGCCGCGGCCCTGGCCCCGGAGACCCGCGCCCGGGCCGCCGCCCTCTCCCGCACGATCCGCACCGACGGGACCACCGAGGCCGCCGGGCTCCTGCTCGGCAGGTCTGAATGAACCGGCCTGCCTGAACCCGCCTGCGCTGGTCCTGGGCTGACGCACCGACAGTGCCCGCACGGGTCGGGGCCGAGCCGTCAGGCCGGTACCGCCCCGCGCCGGTCACGCGCCGGGCGGTACCGGCAGGGTGAGCGGGTGCGGCTGCTCCGTGCCGCCGGTGAGGAAGACGAAGCGCACGGTCAGGGCCGTGGCTCCGGCCGGCAGGGCCGGTTGGCCGGAGATCCGGCCTTCGGTGGAGCGGCCGTCGGGGCTCAGGCCCCGGGCGCCACCGTAGTCGGTGTAGGCGTTGCCGAGGTCGTCCTCGGCCTCCAGCCAGAGGAAGAGCGGCTCGGTGGCCGGGCCGGTGGCGAGGTCGTCCGGGAGCGGCGGCGTGATCGAGTAGTCCACGGTGAAGGACGCGTCCGCCCTGGTGAGCGAACGGACCGTCAGTTCGTGGTGGCCGTCCAGGACGGTGGTCCGCCGTGGCGCGGGCTGCTCGTCGGGCATGGGTGCGCTCCGTTGGGTCAGGCGCTGCCGGGTGTCGGGACCTGGCAGGTGATGTAGCGGTCGGCGGCGGTGTTGGGGGTGGAGCCCTTGAGGAACCAGTAGAAGGTGAGCTTGTTGCCGGTCTGGATGGTGCCGCCGCCACCGCCGATGAACTGGTAGCCGTTCATGCTGCCGTGGAAGTTGTACCAGTTCGGCTCGGTGTGCGGGCCGTACGGCGGGTTGACCGCCTTGCCGTCGACGTAGGCGTAGGGCATGGTCACGGTCACCGTCGGGCCGAGGGCCGACTGGGAGGCGTTGGAGAGCTTGAAGCTCCAGGCCAGCGTGCCGCCGGCGGCACGCTGGAACTGTACGGTGGACACGGCGTGCGTCCAGGTCCCCGTGCAGAGGGTGTCCCCCGGGCTCATCAGGTGCTGCTGGACGGCGCGGGCCCGGGCGGAGGCGGCGTCCTGGGCGGCGGCCGCGCCACTGAGGAGGGCGCCGCCGTTGGCCGGGGACGATGCGGTCGCGGCGGTGGCGGGGGAGGCGCCGGCCGCGATCAGCGAACCGGCCGCGAGCACGCTGACAAGGGCGGCGGTGATCCTGGCTTTGACGGCAGAAGACATGTGAATTCCCCTCGTATGCAAGGCCGTTGGTGGGATCTACCCTGCCGATCCGGGGTCGGCCGAGGCAAGGGGATTCGTGTCAGGGATCCGTCAGGAATCGCCGGAGTGCGGTCGGGCGGCCCGGCCGCTCCGGTGGGCCTTCCGGGATGCCGCCGAAGGGCTGACCCGGGCGTGGTGCTGCCGGGTGTTCAGTTGATGATCACCTAACCTGACGCAGTGTCACCAGGTCCGGTGGCGTGCGGCGGCGCGGACGGAGCGGTGCGATGGGTGCGGCTGACGCGCAGGCGGCATCGCGGGGGGCGAGGCTGCGGGCCTGGCTGCTGGAGGGCCTGTCGGACAGGGCCAAGCAGCACCCGGGGCCGCACGCGAAGGCGCCGTCCGGGGAGAAGGGCGCGCGCTGGTGGCGGGTGATGTGCCTGACCGGCCTGGACTACTTCTCCACCCTCGGCTACCAGCCCGGGATCGCGGCGCTGGCGGCCGGCCTGCTGTCGCCGGTGGCGACGATCGTCCTGGTGGTGGTCACCTTGGCGGGCGCACTGCCGGTGTACCGGCGGGTGGCGAAGGAGAGCCCGCACGGAGAGGGCTCGATCGCCATGCTGGAGCGGCTGCTGTCGTTCTGGCAGGGCAAGCTCTTCGTACTCGCGCTGCTCGGCTTCGCGGTCACCGACTTCATGATCACCATCACGCTGTCGGCCGCCGACGCCACCGCCCACCTGGTGGAGAACCCGCACCTGCACGACGCGCTGTCGGGGCGTCAGGTGCTGATCACGCTGGTGCTGATCGCCCTGCTGGGTGGTGTCTTCCTCAAGGGCTTCAGTGAGGCGATGGGCGTCGCGGTGGTGCTGGTCGGGGTGTACCTGGCGCTGAACGTGGTCGTGGTCGGGAACGGGCTGTGGCACCTGACCCAGGAGCAGCACGTCGTCCAGGACTGGTCCTCGGCGCTCACCGCCGAGCACGGCAACGTCTTCGCCATGGTCGGGGTCGCCCTGGTGGTCTTCCCGAAGCTGGCGCTGGGCCTGTCCGGGTTCGAGACCGGAGTGGCCGTGATGCCGCACATCAAGGGCGACCCGGACGACACCGAGGAGCGCCCCACCGGCCGCATCCGGGGAGCGCGCAAGCTGCTGACCACCGCCGCGCTGATCATGAGCGCCTTCCTGATCACCAGCAGCCTCGTCACCACCCTGCTGATCCCCGAGGACGCCTTCAAGGCCGGCGGGGAGGCCAACGGGCGTGCGCTGGCCTACCTGGCGCACGAGAACCTCGGCAACACCTTCGGCAGCGTCTACGACCTCTCCACCATCCTGATCCTGTGGTTCGCCGGCGCCTCGGCGATGGCCGGGATGCTCAACCTGCTGCCGCGCTACCTGCCCCGTTACGGCATGGCGCCGCACTGGGCGAGGGCGGTGCGGCCGATGGTGATCGTGCTGACCCTGATCGCCTTCCTGGTGACCTGGATCTTCGACGCCTCGGTGGACGCCCAGGGCGGCGCCTACGCCACCGGCGTCCTGGTGCTGATCACCTCGGCGGCGATCGCGGTGACCATCGCCGCCCGCAAGGCCGGCCAGCGGGGCTGGACCGCCGCCTTCGCCACCATCGCGGTGATCTTCGTCTACACCACCGCGGCGAACGTCGCCGAGCGCCCCGACGGGGTGAAGATCGGTGCCTGCTTCATCGCTGCCATCGTGCTGGTCTCCCTGCTCTCCCGGCTCAAGCGGGCCTTCGAACTGCGGGTCACCGACGTGGTGCTGGACGAGGCGGCCGAGCGCTTCCTGCGCGACTACACCCACCGTCCGCTGCGCCTGGTCGCCAACGAGCCCGACCGCCGCGACCTGGCCGAGTACCGGGAGAAGAAGCGGCAGATCCGCGCCGACAACGACATCCCCGCCGAGGACGACCTGGTCTTCGTCGAGGTCACCGTGAAGGACCCGTCCGAGTTCGAGGCGGAGCTCACCGTGCGGGGCGAGGTGCTGCACGACCGCTACCGGGTCCTGACGCTGGAGAGCTCCAGCGTCCCCAACGCCCTGGCGGCACTGCTCCTGACGGTCCGTGACCGCACCGGGCTGCGCCCGCACATCTACTTCGAGTGGACCGAGGGCAACCCCTTCGCCCAGTTCTTCCGCTTCTTCCTGTTCGGCCAGGGCGAGGTCGCCCCGGTCACCCGCGAGGTGCTGCGCGAGGCCGAGCCCGACCGCTCCCGCCGTCCCCGCGTCCACGTCGGGTAGGCCGCCTCCACGGCCACACGACCGCGCCACCCACGTGGCGTGCCGCCGCGGGGTCGGCCCGGGTGTCGGGGTGGTGGTCGGGCGGGGCGGTCATTTTCCAGAACTCGCCTTGCGCGCAATGGCGTTGTGCCAACATAAGGGCCCAGCGAACCGATCGTTTCCGGTCGGTTGCAGGTGTTTCGTCAGTACCTGTCGCAGTGGGGGGTCACAAGGTGATGGGGGTGTCCGGCACGGCCGGACGGGCCTGCCCGGTCTGCCGTCGGCCGGAATTGGACATCGGGAGCGGCACCGGGTCGTGCCCGGGCTGCAGTTGGCGGATCACGGGTGACCTGTTCCTCGGCGCCCCGACCGCGGAGGACCTGGAGGACGAGCGCCGGGCGCTGGAAGCGGCCCGGGGCGACTGGGAGGGCAGGGCAGCCGCGCTGGCCGCCACGGGGCCGGGGGACCCGGTGGTGGGTTCCGCGGCTCTGGACGGCCTGCTCGACGAGCTCGTCGGCACCCCCGGTGCGGCCCTCTGGTTCGTCGAACTGACGGACGAACGCGTGGGCCTGGTCAAGGTTCTGACGGACCGTCACGGAGTGCCCCGGGCCGTCGACGCGGGCGGTGCGGCCTGGACTGCGGTGCTGCCCGCCTTCTCCGCCGAGCACGACCGGCGCTGCCGCCAACTCGCGGGCGGTACAGGTGGGTTGGAACCGATCGACCGGATCCTGTTCGACGAGGCGGTACGCCGGACCCTGTCCTCCCTGCTGCCCGCCGGCTCCGGGCAGCGCACGGTGCTGCTGGTGGGCCGTCCCGACTGGGTGCTGCACGCCCGTGCCGCCGCCGTGCTCCGCGCCCTGCGGGCCCCGGACGCCGAACTCGGGCCCGCCCCGGGGGGTGTCGACGGTGTGCGGCACCTGCTGCGCGGCGCGCCGCTGAGCCGCGGTCACGCCGTGGTCCTCGCCGCCGTCGACGGGGAGAGCGGGGCCGTCCGGCCCGAGACCAAGCTGCTCTTCCCGGCCGGTGCCCGGTTAC
Source organism: Kitasatospora sp. NPDC051853 (assembly GCF_044452665.1). Taxonomy (NCBI): domain Bacteria; kingdom Bacillati; phylum Actinomycetota; class Actinomycetes; order Kitasatosporales; family Streptomycetaceae; genus Kitasatospora; species Kitasatospora sp. NPDC051853. Next base: position 443,167 of record NZ_JBITBY010000007.1, read on the forward strand.
GGCCGGGGGAGAGCGTCGCCGTGCCGGTCACCGTGCACGGCGGCGTGGACGCGGACCAGCCGCTGACCCTGCCGCTGGTCAGCACCGGGGAGCAGGACGGCCGGGGCCCCGGAGGGGAGAGCGTCCTCGCCTACCGGGTCCGGTTACCCGCCCTGCGGCCGACCGAACTGACCTTCGTCCTGCACGGGCCCGGAGAGGTGGAGGTCCTGTTACCCGACGGCTCGCCCGCCGAACCGGCCGACGCCGACCTGCCGGCCCTGGTCGCGGGCCTGCCGCGGCGGCTGGCCCGGCCGCCCCGGCTGCACCTGCTGATCGCCGTGGAACTGTGCTACGCCACCGGCCCCGCGGAGGTCGCCGCGCGGCTCGCCCTCCTGCGCGGGCTGCTCACCGAGCTGGACGCCGAGGCCGGCCAGGACGTCGAGGTCGGCGTCGTCGGCTACTACGAGCACGGTGTGCGCGAGAGCCCGTACGCGCCGCGCGGCACCCTGCTGGACGTCGAGCGGCCCGGCCCGCCGGCCGCCGTACTGGCCGCGCTCGCCGATCCCGAGCGGTGGTGGCCGGCCCCTCGCCGACAGGACACCGTCTCGGCCCTCGAGGACGCGTTGAAGGCGCTGAACCTGATGGCCGCACCCGGCTCCGCGGGCCGCCGCCGGCCGCAGCGCACCGCCCTGCTGCTCACCGCCCGGCCACCCGCCGGGCCCTTCCCCCGCGGCGGCGTACCCGGTTGCCCGCTCGGGGTCGACTGGCAGGCCGAACTCGCCCAGCTGCGGGCGAACGGGGTCCGGGTGCTGACCGCACGTGACGGGGCGTCGGCCGGACGGCCCGTCACCCCGCTCCGCCGGAGCGTGCTGGAGCACGTCGAAGCGGCCTGGGACGCCCTGCTCGCCGACGGCACCCTCGACCCCGGGCGCGACCACGCCACGACCGTGGCCGCACTGCTCCCCGCCTGGCACATCGACGGGCCGCCGCTGCGGCTCGCCCTGGCCACCCCCCTGCTCTGAACCCTCCATCCGTCAGAGGAGACCTCCGATGTCGATCAACCAGCCGTACAGGCCGGAGCCGGACGACGGCCGCCCCGCCGCACCGGGGCAGGCCGCCTGGGACGGGCCCGGCGCCGGGCGCTCCCCGCAACCGCTCCCCACCGGCCCCGGCCGCTCCGCCGACGGGCACCTGGCCCCGATGGCGATCCCGGTCCCGCCGGGGCAGGCCGGGCCGAACGGGCCCGGAGTGGTGCGGATCGGCCTTTGGGGAGCGCCGCGCTCCGGCAAGACCACCTTCCTGTGCGCGCTGCCGATCGCGGCCATGCAGTACGCGGAGCACGGCAAGGGCAACTGGATCATCGGGGGCCTCACTCCGCAGGCCAGCCGATTCCTCAGTTCCAGCGTTCCCATGCTGGCCGTCGACGGGGGGTTCCCTCCGCCGACCCAGGCCCCCGAGAGCATGAGCTGGTCGTTCCAGGGGGAGGAGCCGCGCCGGTTCGGCAGACCCCGTGAGGTCGGGTTCGTGCTCGACCTCCACGACGTCAGCGGCGAGTTCTACGAGCCGGGACATCCACAACACGCCACCGTCATCGACCAGTTGGCCACGGCACACGCGCTCGTCTACCTGTTCGATCCACTGCTGGACGGGGAGGCGGAGACGCGGAGCCTGAACTTCTTCTTCGCCACCCTCAACGAGCTCAACAGCCGGATCCGCGACCAGCGCGGCCTGAGGGGCAACCGGCTTCCGCACCACGTGGCGGTGTGCGTCACCAAGTTCGACGACCCGGAGGTGTTCCGGCCCTCGGTGGAGGCCCGCTGGGTGACCCAGGAGGACGTCGGGGCCAGGATCCCCCGGGTGCCCCAGGAGTTGGGCGCCGGCTACTTCGACTGGATCTGCAACACCTACCGGGGCTCGTCGGCCCGCCTGGTCCGCAACGGCCTCAGCAACTACTTCCACCCCGAGCGGGTCTCCTACTACGCCACCTCCGCCATCGGCTTCCGCCTCAACGCCGACGGGATCTTCGACTACCGCTCCTACGCCAGCGTCGAACAGGTCGGCGGCGCCGCGCACATCGTCGCCTCCCCGCGGCCGATCAACGTCCTGGAGCCACTGATCGACCTGGAGCGGCGGATCACCGCCGACCAGGGCCGCACCTGGGGGCGGAGGCGGTGACCCTGCTGCCGGGCGACTCCCCGGAAACGCTGACCGTGCACTGGGCCGTCCTCGGCAAGCACGCCGGGAGGGCCATGGGGTACACCGTCCTCGGCACGAGCCTGGACGCGGCCCGGGCCGAGCGCTACCTCTGGGGCGCGCAGACCGGATCCCCGGACGTCCGCCGACCGGAGGAGCACGGCGAGCTGCCCTGGCGGGTCTTCCTCAGCGGTGTCCAAGGTGAGCCGGACGCCGTGTGCGCGATGGTCGAGCAGGACTGGGACGGCCACAGCCACGACGGCACGGGCGCCCCGATCATCACCTCCCGGCTGCTGCTGCTCGACTGGGCACAGGCCGCCCGGCACGGCATCGGCTGGTCCGGGCTGGTCGCCGCCGCGGACGGCCTGCGCTGGCCGGGCCCGGGCGAGGCGGCCGAACCGCTGCGCCTGGCCGTCCGGTCGGCCCGCGCCGCGGAGCTCGCCGCAGTGATCGAGGAGGTGGGCTTCGAATGGGCGGCGAGCGTGGCCGCCCTGCTGACCGACCGTCACCAGGTGGTGATCACCCCCAGCGGACGCGAACTGCCCTCCCAGGAACGGCGGGTGCGGATCCTCGACGCGATCGCCGCACTGCTCCCGTACGGCTGCCGGTGCTGGCTCAGCGGCGCGAACTGGATCGGCAGGGCGCAGAACAACCTGGTGCTGGCCTTCGCCGCGTCGGCGCCCTCGGACCGGGTCGGCGTCCGGTACGGGGAACCCGTCGTCCCCGCCGCCGGTTCGGGTGCCGCCGCCTACCTGGACCTGCTGCGGCAGCTGCGGGCCAAGGGCTGGAGCACCGAGGGCCTGATCGCCCACCTGCTCGGGGCGACCACTCCGCTCAAGTGGGACGACGGCCCGGGCATGCTGCGCGCCCTGCGCGAGGTCGACCTGGTCGACGCGGTCGCCACGGAGGTGCTGGCCGGCCGCGGCCGGATCGAGGACGTCGCCCGGGTGCTCGGCCTGCCCGGGACGGCCGGACTGGAGCCCACGAAGCGGCGGGCCCTCTACTTCTTCCTGACGGACCGGATCGGACTGGAGGAACGCGACCGGCGGGCCGTCGACCTGCTGCGTGCGCACTGGCCGGCGGAGCTGGCCGGATGGCTCGCCGACGCCGTGCGCGCCGAACCCGACCAGGACACGAGTTTCCAGCGGTGCCACCAGGCGCTCGTGCTGATCCAGGAGGTGCGCGGAGGCGGCGCGCCGGAGTTCGCCGAGCTGCTCGCCGCAGTGGTCGGACCGGACCCGGGCACGCTCGGCGAGGAACGGGAGCGCTGGGTCGGCCAGTTGATCTGGACGGTGCAGGACCGGTACGGCACGGACGCCGAGTCGGTCGACCGGGTGCTGGTCGAGCACGACCGGGTCGGGCGCTGGTGGCTGTCCAGGGCACTCGGGGAGGGCGGTCCCGGACCGGAGGTGCTGCGGCGGCTGCTCGCCGTGGCCTCCGGCGAGCGGCTGCGGCACACCACCGGGTGGCTGCGGTTCACCGCCTACCTGTGCGGAGTGCCGGAGGCGGACGAGGGCCTGAGCTCCTCCGACACCCTCGCCCTCGGGCAGGACTTCGTCCTGCGACGGTGGCGGCCGATCCTGCGACTGGCGATCGAGCACCGACGGCCGCTGGTGCTGACGTACCTGTGGCCGAGCCTCTGGGCACTCGCGGAGCGGCCGCAGGGCCGTGAGCTCGCCGAGCTGCTCGACGACCGGGCGAGCAGTCTTCTGGAGACGGCGGCCGGGGGGTCCGCCCCGTTCGCGGCGGACCTGGACCTCCTGCGGGTGGGCGCCGCCGGTGGCGGTACGGCCGTACGGCTGGCCGCCCTGGAACGGGCGCTGGAGCGGGGGGCGGTGCACGGGCGGGCGACGGGCTCCTGGGCGCAGGCCCCGGGGACGGCCTGGGGCACGGAGTACGCCCGCCGGATGGCGGACCGCCTCGCGGCCGGTGCCTCCGAGGTGTACTGGCAGCGCGTGGTGGCACTGGCGTTGGGCCCGGCCCCCGCGCCGGACCGGTTCTCCGTCGTGGACCAGCTGGTGGCCGGTCAGACGCTGGGGAGGGCCGCGCTGGTGCGGGTGCTGAACGAGCGGCTGCTGGCCACCGGCGACCCGGCCTGGCTCGACCTCGACCTGCCGCAGGCGGTGCGCGAGGAACTGGAGAGGCTGCCGGGGCCGCGGTCGATCGTGCTGCTGCGGGAGGTCCGCCGGCTGGCCCGGGCCGAGCCCGCCGCGCCCGAACAGCTCGCCGCGGCACTGGTCGCCGCGCTGGCGGTGCGGCCGCCCGGCGAACTGGCCCCCGAGGCGTTGCCGGCGCTCGCTCGGTGGGAGGCCGAACAGGTCGACCGACTGCTCAAGGCGCTCTGGGGCCCGGCCCAGCCGCTGGCCCGGCAGCTCTACGACGCGATCGGGAGCGGCCGGGGCAACGTCACGCTGGGGCAGCGGCTCCGCGCGTCGTACGGCCCCGAGGCGGCCCGCCTGGCCTACGCGGACCGGGTGCTGCCCCCCGCCCGGCCACAGTTCCAGCCGACCGTGCCGGGCCCGGCCGGCTCGTACGGGCACGAGGGATCCGGGCCGTACCAGCGGACCGATCCGTACCGGTCGTCCGGTCAGCACGGTCAGCACGGCCGGCACGGTCAGTACGACTCGCACGACCCGCACAGCCAGCACGGCCAGCAGGATCCGCATGGCCAGTACGACCCGTACAGCCGGCAGGATCAGCACAGCCAGCACAGCCAGCACAGCCAGCACAGCCCGCACGGTCAGTACGACTCGCACGACCTCTACGGCCCACACGGCCAGAGCGACCTCTACGGCCCGCCAGGCCCGCCCGGCCAGGGCGAGCGCCCCCGGCCGCGCGACCGGTCCGGATCGGTCGGCGACCGGTTGCGGCGGCTGTTGCCCAGGAGGCGGCGCCCGTGAGCCTGGCCGTCGATGTCGGCACCCGGTTCGTCCGGCTCGCGCGGTTGGGGGCGGACCGGACGCCCGGGCTGGTGGAGCTGCCGGGCACGGTGCCCGGTGAGGGGGTGCGGGTGGCCCCCGGGCAGGACCCGGTGGAGGTACTGGCCGCCGCCTGCGCGGCGTTCCGGGAGCGGTACGGCGCTGCCGGTGACGTGGTGCTGGTCGCTCCGGCGGACCGTGCGGAGGAGTGCGCGGGGTGCGTGGCGGAGGTGTTCGGCGCCGCGGCCGCCGTCCGTCGGCTGCACCCGGTGGTGGCGGCGCTGGCGCTGCTCCGGCAGGCCGGCCCGGTGCCCGAAGGCACCGTCGTGGTCTGCCTGCTGGGCGCGGCGGCGGTCGAGGCCGCCGAGTGCGTCCTGGGCCCGCACAGCGTGTCGGTGCGGCGTTCGGTCCGGCACGCCCCGGACGGCGGCGTCGGGGTGGCGTTCGACGCCGCGCTGCTCGGCCCGGGGCCGGGCGGGGCACCGGACCCGGCCGGGCTGGAGGAGTTGGCGGCGGTCCGGGCGAGCCCCGGCAGCGGCGACCGTCTGGAGCTGCTCGCCGCCCGCGCGGCGCGGCAGCCGGACCGCTGGCAGGACACGGCGGTGTTCCGGCTGGGCGGCCGGGAGGTGTCGGCCGGAGCGGCCCACCGGGCCCTGGCGGAGCTGCGCGGGCACGTCGACGGGGCCGTCTCCGGCATCCGGCCGGACGGCGTGCCGGTGCTGGTGCTGGGGGGACCGGCCCGGCTGGCCGGGGTCCGCGCGGCGGCCGTCGGCACCGGCCGGGAACTCGCCCCGCCGGCCGGGACGGACCCGGGTGTCGCGGTGGTGCTCGGCGCCGCGCTGGTCGCGGCCGGCGCCGTCGACCCGGGCGACCGCTATCCGCACGCGGTGCTGCTGAGTGCCCGTCAGGTCCTGGACGGGCGGCTGGCCGGTGCCGAGCTGCTGGTGTGCCGGGCCGGGCAGTTGGCGCCGGGTGGCCCGCCGGTGTACGCGGCCCGGGACGGGCACCGGATCGCCGTCGGCGGTGCGGGGCCCCGGCCGCACGAGGTGCGGCTGTCGGTGCGGGCGGAGCCGGACGGGCCGACCGCGGCGGTCCGCACGATCACGCTGCCCGCGCACGGTGCCGGGGAGCGGTTCCACGTAGGGGTGGCGATGGCCGCCGACGGGCGGGCCCGGCTCGTCCTGCGGCCGGCTGTCGGCGGCCCGCCGCACGAGTACCAGCTCGGCGAACTGCCGGGCGTCATCGAGGGGGAACGGCTGTGAATCCCACCGCCCACCGCACCGCACCACCCGCCACCCGGCCGGCGGCCGTCCTGCTCGCCGTGCTGGTCGTCGTCCTGCTCGCCGTGCTGCCGCTGGTGGGCTCCGCCACGACGGCCCGGGCCGCGGTCCGGGACGACCCGGCGCCGTCCAGGGCCGAGGTGTTCCGGGCGCTGAGCCTGGAGCGCCAACCGGCGGACTACGTCGTCCTGGTGGACGTCTCCGGGTCGATGGCCAAGGAGGGGCGCTACGACACCGTCCGCCAGACCCTGCGGACCTTCCTCGGCGGGCTCGCCCCCACCGACCACGTGGCGCTGTACACCCTGGGCACCACCGTGGTGCCCCGGTACATCGGTGCCGCCGCCGATCCGGCGGGCGTGCTCGCCGCCCTGCCCGCCGCCCCGGAGCGGAACGGCTACACCGACATCGGTGCCGCCTTCGAGGCCGGGCTGCGGGAGCTCGAACGCTCCGAGGCCCTGCGGGTCGCCTCGGTCGTCCTGCTCACCGACGGCGAGAACGAGCCGCCGCCGGACAGCGCCTTCCCGCTGTCCACCACCGCCGGCTGGACGGCCGCGCTGCACGAACGCGCCGCGAAGGTCGCCACCCGGGCCAGCCTGGTCGGCTACGCGCTGCCGCTGGCCACCGGTGCCACCGGTGCCCAGCTGCTGCGCCAAGTCGTCCCGGACACCCGGGAGTTGGCGCCGTCGAGCATCCAGGACCTCGGCGCCTACCTGCAGCGGGCGGGCGACGACACCCGGCTGCGGCAGGCCCGCCTGCTGCTGGCGGCCGACCGGGGCAAGGGCGTCTCGGCGGCCTGGACGGGGCCGCCGTCGCCGGATCTGACGGGTGGTGAGGTGTCCGGCACGGTCACCTTCACCTCGCGCACCGCCAAGCTCCCGCTGACCGTCCGGGACCTCGCCGTCGCCGTGCCCGGTGACGTTCTCGGGGTGTCCGGGATGCCGGACACCCTGACCCTGGCGCCGGGCGAGAGCCGCAGCGTCGAGGTCCGGATCACCGGTCACCTCGACGCCGGCCGGCTCGGCCTGCGCGAGTCCCGGCAGGAGGAGGTCCGGCTGCGCCTGTCGGGGACCGTCTCGTCCCCGTGGCAGAGCACGTTCGGAGCGGACCTGCCGCTGGAGGTGCCCGCCGCGGTCGACCCCGCCGAGCTCCCGGTGCGGCTGTCCGCCACGGTCGGCTCGGCGGCGGCGCTGCCGCTGCTGGTGGGCGTCCCCGCGCTGGTGGTGCTGCTGGTCGTGCTGGTCCTGGTGCGGACCCGGTGGCCGGTGCTGGGCGGGTTCCTGGTGGTGGAGCCGGTGTTCGGCGGCCGGGTGCCCGAGCGGATCGCGCTGCGCGGCCGCCGGGTCCGGATCCGTCCGATGGCCGGCGGTTCGGGTCTGGTCCGGGGCCGGCGGAAGCTGTTCGGCCGGCGGGAGAGCGTCATCCTGGTCGTCCGCTACAGCCCCGACGGGTCGGCCGGGCGGGCGAGTTCGGCGGTCTGCGCCCCGGACCGGCGGGTGGTGGTCGCGGGCCTCGCCTTCAGCTACCAGCGGTCCGCGGCCGGGCGGCCCGGGGGTGTGCGGTGAGCGGTCCGCTGCTGAACGTGGCGGCCACCCAGGTCGGCACCCGGGCGCTCGGCCCGGGGCTGCGTTCGGTGGTGTGGGTGCAGGGCTGCCCGTTCACCTGCCGCGGCTGCATGTCGCCGGACTGGATCCCGGACCGGCCCGCCCGGCTGGTGGCCCCGGCCGACCTGGCCGCCGAACTGCTCGCGGACCCGGGGGTGACCGGGCTGACGCTCTCCGGCGGTGAGCCGATGGCGCAGGCCGGACCACTCGCCGACCTGGTCGAACTGGCCCGGGAACAGCGCGAGTTGTCGGTGATCTGCTTCACCGGGCACCGCCTGGCCCGGCTGCGCGAACGCCCGCCGGACCCGGGCGTCCCCCGGCTGCTCGCCCAGCTCGACGTCCTGGTCGACGGACTCTACGTGGCCGCCCAGGACCAGGGGCGCGGTCTGCGGGGCAGCGCCAACCAGCAGGTGCACCGGCTGACCGAGCGGGCGAGGCGCTCGCCCCACGACTACGAGCACGGCCCGCGCGCCGCCGAGATCGCGGTGGACGGCCCGCAGGCGCTGCTGGTCGGCGTGCCGCCGCCGGGGTTGCTGGCGGCCTTCGACACGGCGGTGGACCGGGTCCGGAGCGGGCTGCGGCCCGGTGGCGGCCGGGAACGACAGCTGACGAACCCTCAGCACGACGACGGGAGAAGGACATGAGCGGACGCAAGCGCATCCAGGTCGACGAGTCGGCGTGGTACCGGCTGTTGAAGAGCGCGGACGAGTTGAAGGTCATCCGGCGGGACCTCCCGGACCTGCTGGAGGGCGTGCGTGCGCAGACCCGCGCGGACCTGGACCGCGAGTTCGACGAGGTCCGGCGGCGCCAGCAGCGGAGCGACGAGGCGGTCCGGCAGCTCGGCGAGCAGAACCGCGCCCTGGAGGAGGAGACCAACCGGCGGCTGCGGGCCCAGGCCGTCGCCCTCCAGCAGCAACTGGCCGACACCACCGGCCGGTTGCGCGCCGAGACGCGGGCCCGGCTGGAGGAGCAGCGGCAGGTCTTCGAGCGCGGCCTGGCCGCCGAGCGCAGTGAACGGCGGGCCGCGCAGGAACGGATGGCGGCCGAGCAGGCCCGGCTCGCCGCCGAACAGGCCCGGCTGGCCGGCGAGGTGAAGGAACTGACCGACGACCGGGAGCGGGCCGCGAAGCTCGCGGCGGCCTGGCTCGCCGACGCCGACCGGATGGCCGACCTGATCGCCGACACCCTCCCGCACGAGCGGTACGCCCCCGACGAGCTGGCCGGCCTCCGGCGCCGGCTGGCGGAGGCCCACCGCACCGCTGCCCAGGGGCGCCACGACGCGGCCCTGGCGGTCGCCCAGGAGGGCTACCACAGCCTCAGCGAGCTGCGGGTCAAGGTCGAGCAGGCCGACCTGCTGCACCGCACCTGGCAGGACGCGGCCGTGCAGGCCGTCCTGCTGGTGGAGCGTCAGGTCGAGCAGGGCGCGCTGCTGCCGGTGCTCGGGCCGGACCAGCAGGAGATCCCGGGGTACGAGCTGGACGTCGACTACTGGTCGGCCGGTTCGCTGACCGAGCTGCGCGAGCGGCTCGGCGAGGCGGCCGCCCAGGCCCGGGCCTCCGGTACCGGCACCGCCGAGCTGGAGCGGATCTGCCGCGAGGAGGCGCCCGCCTTCGAGACCCAGCTGGCGGATGCCGTCCGGCGGGCCCGGCTCAGCCAACTGGCCTCGCAGATCCGGGTCAACCTCGCCGACGAGGTCGCCCAGGTGCTGGCCGAGACGGCGTTCTACAGCTTCGTGGACGCCGAGTTCGCCGACGCCGACCAGCGCGGCGCGTACTTCGCGCGGCTCCAGCACGAGAACGGCAACGAGATCGTCCTCGACATCGGCCACCTGGAGGGGCCGGACGGCGGCAACGTGATCCGGGTGATCTCGCTGGACCACGACACCGAGGCCGACGCCGACCTGCGGGCCCGTGCTCTCGCCGTGCGGCGGGCGCTCGCCGAGCGCGGCCGTCAGGTGGAAGGCCCGGTCACCGAGCCGGACGTGACCCCGGAGCCGGGCCGGTACGACGTCGCCGTGCAGCGCGAGCGCGGGCGCCGCCAGGAGCAGCAGCAACAGGAGTTCGGGCGGGCCACCGGATCGCGGCAGCAGCAGCCCGGGCGGGCCACCGGATCGTGACGACGGCACCGGACCGGCGGCCGGCCGGCCCCTCGCGGCCGGAGCGCTTCGAGGGGCTGCGGCTGGGCGGCGACGAGCCGTTCACCGTGCTGCACGGGCCGGGGGTGGACGACGTCTTCCTCGGCCCGGACCACCGGGTGCTGACCCTGGAGGAGGCACTGTGGGGGTTGCTGCACTCGGCGGGGTACCAGCGGGTGGTCTTCTCCTCGCTCAGCCGCCCGCTGTACTTCCGGGACGCCGAGTCCCGGCGGCTGAGCCGTCCCGGCGGGGCGGCCGACGGGCCGGCCGGTGCCCGGAACGGCGCCCCGGCGCAGCAGCTGATGGGCCATCGGGCGATGCGCGGCCCGCTCGGACGCCTGCGGATCGACCCCGACCCGCCGGCCCAGCCGCCCCGGCCGCCCGGCCGGCCCGCCGCCGCGCGGGCGTTCACCGACCCGTTCGCGGTGATGACCCATCTGAGCCAGCTGCGCCAGCACCGGGTGCGCACCGCGGTGGTCTACACCCAGGCCGAGGAGATCCTGCTGCACAACGACGCGGCCCGGCAGCTGGCCGCCGCCCTGGCCGACCACGCCCAGGACCGGAGCGGCACCGGCCACTGGGTCTTCGTCTTCCGCCGCTCGACCCTGGAGGAGGTCGAGCGGATCGTCACCGAGCGCCAGCGGTTCCCGGCCCTCACGGCCTTCCTGCGCGCCCGGCGTGAGCACCCCGAGCTCGGCGGGACGTTCCGGGTCGGCCTGCCCGACCAGGCCGAACTCGGCCGTCTGGTGGACCGGTTGCGCCTGCGGGAGGGTCTGCGGATCGGTGACTGGCGGGAGGTGGAGCCGCTGCTGCGGGCGTTCGCGAGCCACCCCCGGCGGGCCTCCTCCTGGCGCGAGGAGCTGCGCGGGCTGATCGCCGACGGCCTCGCGCTGGACCGGCGGACCGTCCTGGAGCGGGGCCTGGTCACCACCGTGACGCCGCACGACGAGAGCCCCTGGGCCCGGCTGGAGGCCATGCCCGGGCTGGAGCCGGTCAAGGCCCACCTGCGCCTGCTGCACCGTCAGGTCGCGGCCGGCCAGGCGCTGCGCGCGCTCGGCAAGGCCCCCCGGGAGGCGCCCGCGCAGCACCTGCTGTTCGCCGGGAACCCCGGCACCGGCAAGACCACCGTGGCCCGGCTGGTCGGCGAGCTCTACCGGGACCTCGGCCTGCTGCGCCGCGGCCACCTGGTCGAGGTGTCGGCCGCGGACCTGGTGACGGCGGACGTCGGGGGGACGGCCGGGCGGACCGCCGCCCGGATCGACGAGGCGCTCGACGGCGTGCTGTTCATCGACGAGGCGTACGCGCTCAGCGACCAGCGGGGCGGCCACGGCGGCGAGGCGATCACCGAACTGGTCAACCGGATGGACTCCCAGCGCGAGCGGCTGGTGGTGGTACTGGCCGGCTACACCGACAAGATGGACGAGTTCCTCGCCGTCAACGAAGGGATGCGGCGCCGGATCCGGGCCCGGATCGAGTTCCCCGACTACGACCCGCCGACCCTGCACCGCATCCTGCTCGGCATGCTCGCCGACCGGCACCTGCACCCGGTCCCGGCCACCCGGGCCCTGCTCGAAGAGGTCGTCACCGGCATGCACCGGGTGGCCCGCAAGGGCTTCGGCAACGCGGGCGACATGCGCACCCTCGCCGACGAACTGTTCAGCAGCTGGGCGGGCCGGGTGCAGTCGGAGGTCGGGCTGCCGCTGCTGCCCGAGGACCTTCCCGAGGCGTACCTCGGCTACCCGCCGAAGCCCGCGCCCTCCGTCGAGGAGGTGCTGCGCGAACTCGACGGCCTGGTCGGCCTGGCCGGGGTGCGCGACTACCTCGCCGGCCTGACCGGGCGGCTGGCGATGCGTCAGGCCCGAGGCCTCCCCGGCACCGCCATGCCGCACCTGCTGTTCCTCGGCCCGCCGGGTACGGGCAAGACCACGGTGGCCCGGGCGGTCGGCCGGATCTGCCACACCCTCGGCCTGCTGCACACCGACCAGGTGGTCGAGGTGACCCGCGCCGAACTGGTCGGCCGCTACCTTGGTGACACGGCCCTGAAGACCAAGGCGGTGGTCGACTCGGCCGTGGACAAGGTGCTGTTCATCGACGAGGCCTACAGCCTGGCGGCCTCGTCCAGCGGGCAGGACTACGGACAGGAGGCGATCACCACCCTGCTCCGGGAGATGCAGGAGCACCCGGGCCGGCTGGTGGTGATCGCGGCCGGCTACCCGCGCGAGATGCAGGCCTTCCTGGACGCCAACAGCGGCCTGCGCTCGCGCTTCGGCGCGACCCTGCACTTCCCGCACTACCCGACCACCGACCTGCTGGAGATGCTGCGCCGCCGGGCCGCCCGGGAGGGCTACGGGCTCACGCCCGAGGCGGTGCGCGCCGCCGCCCGCTGGTTCGACCACCGGCGCGCCGCCGACCCGCGGACCTTCGGCAACGCCCGGAGCATCGAGGGCCTGCTGGAGCGGATGGAGACCCGGATGGCACACCGCCTCGGCCCGGACGGCTGGGGCGAGGGGCCGCCCGAGTTCACCGGGGAGGACGTGCCGCCGCCGTTCTGACCTCCCGTCAGCCGTCAGCCGTCAGCGGTCAGCCGTCCGCCCAGGACAGCGCGTCGCGGTCGTGCTCCTCCGCCCGGTCGCGCTGTTCGAGCAGACTGCCGAGGGTCGCGTCGATGGCGGCGAGGCGGCGGTCGAGGGATTCGACCAGCGCCTCGACCTGCTCCAGCGCGCTGCGGGCGCCGTCTGCGGTGGCACCCGGCTCGGACGGGCCGGCGAGCGCCCGGGCCAGCTCCGCGTCGGCCCGGGCGTGCAGGCGGATCGCGACCAGCTGCTCCCCGCGCCGGGCGCGCACCGCGTCGAGGCGGTCGCGGAGCTCGGCCAGCCGGGCCTCGTCGGCGGCCGACTTCCTTCTGGCGTCGGCGAGTTCGCGGTCGGCGGTCTCGGCCCGTTCCAGGGTCTGCCGGGTCTGCGGGGCGAGCGCGGCGAGTTGGGCCTCGGAGAGCCGCAGCAGCCGGTCGGCGCTGGTCCGCAGCGCGTCCTCGACGCCGGTGTCCTTGCCGCGCAGCAGGAGCAGCCGGGCGGTCACCGCCTCCTGCTGCCCGGCCAGCCCGTCCAGGGCGTCGACGATCCGCTCCAGGCGCCGCAACTCCGCCACCTGGAGCCGGAGTTCGGACAGCTCGGCGAGGCGCTGGGTGAGCTCCGACTCCCGGGCCGCGAAGTCCTCGCGGGCCGCCCGTTCGGCCTTCAGCTCCCGGTGGGCCCGCGCCAGGTCCTCGGTCAGCTCGGTGAGGCCGCGCCGGGCGCCCGCGCCGGCCCGGGCCGCCTCCAGCAACAGCTGGACCGCGCCGTCGAGATCGGCCCCGGCGGTCAGCGCGTCGTCCAGGGCGTACAGCGCCCGCAGTGCGGTGGTGCCGTCCGGCCCGGGTTCCAGCTCGCGGAGCTCGGCGCACACCCAGGCCAGCGCCGCGCCGAGGATCCGCAGCGAGCGGACCGCCCCGCCGTCGGCGCTCTCCAGCGCGGCCCTGATCTCCCGTCCGGCCTGCTCCACGGTGCCCTCCCGGCCCTGCTCCTGCGGTGCCCGGTACTGCCGCCGATGCTATCGGGGAAACGCCCGCACGGTGGCCGTCCCGGTGGATATCCTGACGCCGCCGAAGTACCGCCGTGTTCGTCAACTGGAGGTTCCCGTGCCGGAGTTGCTGCGTTTCCAGGGGCCGGAGGGGTCCGCCCTCGTGGTGGAGGTGCCGGACGACTCGCCCGGCATCGAGCTGGTCTCCCGCGGTGACGACGGGATCGCCGAGGCCGGGCAGCGGCTGGACGCCGCGCTCGCCTCCAGCCGTCCCACCATCGAATCGGTACTCGCCTCGCTGAAGAACCTGCAGCCGCACGGGATCGAGATCTCGTTCGGCATCAAGCTGAACGCGGAGGCGGGTGTGGTGGTCGCCAAGACCGCCGCCGAGGGCCACTTCGACGTGAAGCTGACCTGGGGCTCCGCCGCGGCCGCCGAGAGCTGAACCGTGGCCCCCAACCCGGCCCGCGCGCCCTGGGTGGTCAGCCTGCAGCCGCCGGGCCAGGCGCTGCCGGTCGGCGGCGGCACGCTCGTCTCCGACCGGCTGGTGCTGACCTGCGCCCACGTCGTCGACGCGAGGAACCCCGCCGAGCGGCCCGAGGGGCCGGTGCTGGTCCGGTTCCCGTTCCTGTCCGGGCACGAGCCCGTCCCGGCCCGGGTGGTCGAGGGCGGGTGGTTCCCGCCGAAGGGCTGGACCGGTGACCTCGCGGTGCTCCGCCTGGAGGACCCGGCACCTCCCGGTGCCGAACCGGCCCCGCTGCGCCGCACCGACGCGGACGTCTTCGCGCACGTCTTCCGCTGCTACGGCTTCCCCAAGGAGCACCCGGTCGGCGGGGTGTCGATCCGCGGCGAGATCGTCGGCTTCTCCGAGGTCGACTGGCTGCAGCTGGAGTCGACGGTGCTGACCGGCTGGGCCACCGATCCGGGCTTCTCCGGCACGCCGGTGTGGAACGACACCCTGCAGGGAGTGGTCGGCGTCCTCGGGCGGCGGCAGAAGCCCACCGAGCAGCTCGACCGCCGGGTCGGCTACGCCCTGTCCCTGGACGCGGCCGTCCGGCTCTGGCCGGACCTGGCCCCGCTGGTGCACGACATCACCGAGCAGGAGCGGCGCGAGCGCCTGGCCCGGCTGCTGGCCGTCCCGCTCGCCCCGTCCGGCGGACTGCCCCGGCTGGACCAGCTCGATCCGCACCACCTCGGCGTCAGCCTCTCGAAGTACAGCGAGGCGGGCTACGAGCCGTACGTGGAACGCCCGGCCGCGGACCGGGCACTCGACGCGGCACTCGACGCGGGCGGCTTCGTCCTGGTCACCGGACGCTCCAAGAGCGGCAAGTCGCGCACCCTGCACGAACGGCTGCTGCGGCGGCACGGCGGGGCCCGGCTGGTCGTGCCCCGGCGCGGCCGCCACGACCTGGCGGACCTGAGCCGCGGCGGACTGCCGCAGGGCGCCGGGCAGGTGGTCGTCTGGCTCGACGACCTGCACGACTACCTGCTCGCCGGAGCACTCGACGCCCAGCTGCTCGACCGGCTCCTCCAGCACGACCCGCCGTGCCTGGTGGTCGGGACCCTCACCCACCGGCACCGCGAGGAGCTCTCCGGACTCGACAACGAGGTCGGCCGGGCGACCCGTGAACTGCTGCGCCGAGCCGGCCTGGTGACGCTCGATCACACCCTCGGCCCGGCCGAGCGGCAGGCCGCCACCGCGCTCTACCCGCAGGAGGACTTCTCGGTCCGCGGCATCGGCGAGATGCTGGTCGCCGCACCCGCCCTGGAGGCCCGCTTCAACGCCGGCGACGAGGTCTGCCCGGCCGGCTGGCTGCTGGTCCGCGCGGCCGCCGACTGGGCCCGGATCGGAACGCCGGCCGTGCTCGACGAGCCGACCCTGCGCGAGCTCTTCGACGAGTACCGTGCCGCCGCGCCCGGGCTCGACCTGGAGCCGGGCGACGAACCGTTCCGCACCGGCCTCGCCTGGGCCCGCGACAGCGCCGGCGCGGGCATCGCCCTGCTGCTGCGCGCCACCGGCCCGGCCAGCGGGCCGGGCTTCCGGGTCTTCCCCTACATCGCCGAGTACCTGGACACGGTGCCGGACGGCGGGATCGCCGTCCCGGACACCGTCTGGCGGACCGCCGCCCGCTGCCTCTCCGGCGCCGACCTGCTCACCCTCACGCACGCGGCGATGATCCGCGACAACGGGACGATCGCCGAGGAGCTCCTCGGCCGGATCCTCGCCGAGGAGCAGGACGAGGAGCTGCAGGCCGTCGCCGCGCTGCTGCTCAGCATGGTCTTCTTCTACCGCCGGGAGCTCGACCGGGCCGAGGAGCTGCTGCGGCGGGCCGCCGGCTCGGGGCTGGCGAACGTCGCCGAGCTGGCCCAGGCGGAACTCGCCGGCCTGCTCTCCGCCCGCGGTGAACTCGCCGCCGCGCGCGCCCTGTTGGAGACCGCGGTGACCGCCCAGGACCCGCAGGTGTCGCTGGTCGCGCAGGTCGGCCTGGCCGGCGTGCTGTGGCAGCTCGGCGAGGCCGAGTCCGCCGAGCGGCTGCTGGCCGCCGTGCTCGCCCAGGGCGTCGAGGAGGTGCCGCCGCTGGCCACCGCCCGGCTCGGCCGGGCCATGGTCGGCCGCGGCGGCTCGGCGGTGGTCACCCCGGCCCAGGGCGTGGGCGGCCAGGAGCACGGGAAGCAGCCGCCGGCCCTGCGCACCACGGAAGCCGGTGCCGTGCCCGCCGAACAGCCGTGGACCCTCTCCCGGGTGGTCGGAGCGGCCGTCGGCTCCTCGATCACCGGCGTGGCCCGCGCCAGCCTGGGCGGGATCCTGATGAACCGGGGCGAACTGGACCGGGCCGAGGAACTGCTGCGCTCCGTCCTCGCCGACGGCAACCCGCAGGCCCGCCCGGTCGCCCAGGCGTCGCTCGGCGAACTGCTGATCGTCCGCGGCCGCCCGGAGGAGGCGGCGGACCTGCTGGAGACCGCCCTCGCCGACAGCGGCCCGCTGATCGAGGACGCGGTGCGGCTCTGCCTCGGCATCGCCTGGCTCTGCGTCGACCGGACCGAGGAGGGCGAGCGGCTGCTGCGCACCGTCGCCGGGTCCGGCCACTTCGACCGGGGCCCCGAGGCGATGGCCGTCCTCGGCCACTGGTACCTGAGCCTCGACGACCTCGGCACGGCCGAGGAGTGGCTCAACAGGGCCATCGACACCGGGCACCGCGACTGGGGTGCGGCGAGCCGGATCGGCCTGGCCTGCGCACACTACCTGCGGGGCGACGACGAAGCGGCGAGCGCGCTCCTGGAGGAGGTCGCGGCGGGCGACAACCGCGAGCTGGCGGCCCACGCGGACGACCTGCTCGGCGACATCCACGCCCGGAGGGGCCGCCTGCCCGAGGCCGTCGCGGCCTACCGGCGGGCCATCGCGTCGGAGCAGGCGGAGTGGGCCGCCACCGCCCGGATCGACCTGGCCCAACTGCTCTCCGAGACCGACGAGAGCGCCGGGTACGGCGGCATCGCGGAGGCCGTCGAGCTGCTCACGGAGGCCGCCGGGTCCCCGCACCCCGACCTCGGCCCGCGCGCCGCCGACCTGCTCGGCGACCTGCTGGTCCGGGCCGGCGCGCCCGACCGGGCCGTCGGCGCCTACGAGTCGGCCATCGCGTCCGGCCACCCGGAGTGGTCGCTGGTCGCCCGGATCGACCTCGCCGTCCTCCTGGTCGATCTGGACCGCATCGACGAGTCGGAGCAGCTGCTGCGCGAACTGACGACCTGCGGCCACGCGGTGGCCGCGGGGGTCGCCGTCGCCATGCTCGGCGTCCTGCTGCTGGACAGCGGGCGCGAGGCGGAGGGCGTCGAGCAGCTGCGCACCGCCGTGGACACCTGCTTCGGCGAGCCCCTGCAACTGGCCCGCTTCCACCTCGCCAAGTTCCTGCTGCTCGTCGGGGACGAGACGGCCGGCGAGGCCCTGCTGCGCGACGTGCTCGCCGACGAGCCCTCCGAGGTGACCGAGGCCGCCCGGGCCCGGCTCGGCGTCCTGCTGCTCGGCCAGGGCCACGCCGAGGCGGCCTTCGAACTGCTGGGTGACGTCGAGCAGTCGGACGATCCCGACGCGCTGGCCGTGGCCTACCTCGGCGCGGGGGAGCACCTCCTCGACGTCGGCGAACTGCACGCCGCCGTCGACCTGTTGGAGGCCGCCCGCGAGTTCCCCGAGGCCGCCGAGGCACCCCGGGCGACCGCCCTGCTGGGCGTCGCCCGACGGGCCCTGAACGAGCTGGCCGTCGCCCGCGAGCTGCTCACCGAGGCCTTGGAGGCCGGTGACGCCTCGATCGAGCCGATGGTCCGGCGCTACCTCGGCGGCACCCTCTTCCGGCTGGGCGAGTCCGAGCAGGCCGAGCAGGTGCTGCTGCCGGTCGCCCAGGACGAGGACAGCGTGCACCGCCCGGACGCGCTGCTGCTGCTCGCCCAGGTCGTCGACACCATCGAGGGGCGCGAAGCGCAGGCCCGTCCCTGGTTCGAGGCCGCGATCGCCTGCGGCGACCCGGAGACCGAACGGCAGGCCCTGCCCCTGTACGCGAGCTACCTGCAGCAGAGCGGCGACGAGACCCGCGCACGTCAGATCCTCGCCGTGATCGCCGCCCGGTCGGCCGGTGCGGTCGACGACGGCGTCGACCCCGCGGGCGAGGAGGGCGCCGACGCCGGTCCGTACGCCCAGGACGCCCCGGCACGGTCCGACGCACCGAACGCCGTCACCCCGGGGTCCGCGCCGACGGGCACCACCACCGGCCCGTCCGGCGGACATCCGCCCGGCACGGTGGGCCGCCCGCCGCTCCGAAGCGCCCGGTCCGAGCCCATCGGCCGTCCGGCCCCGCCGCCGGGCCTGCCCGCCGCCCTCCTCCTGCTGCTCGCCGAACTCGCCGACGCGGAAGGCCACCCGGCCGAGGCCGCCTACTGGCGCGAGCGCGCCGACCGGACGCGTGACACCACCGAACCGGACCGGTAGCGGGCGGTGCGCCGACCCGGTCGACGGAGCGTCAGCCGACTCGGCCGGCGTCCCGCCACGGGCTGGTACGTTGGCCCGAGCCTGACCCCGACCCCGAGGACCACCATGACCGCCGCCCCGGCCGGCTCCGTGCCGGGCGCCCTGCTGATCGGGACGCGGGACGGGTTCGGGCTGGAGTTCCACCTCGAACGGGATCGGCAGCTGCTCTGTGTGGACGTCTTCGTGGGCGGGCTGCACGTGAACGCGTGGGACGACGCGTTCTACCCGCCGCTGCTGGTCAAGAAGTTGGAGGGCGAGCTCCGGCGGTTCGGTGCGCCGCCGGAGCCGCCGCCGGAGGGGTTCACCTCGGCGCCGGAGTCGTTCCGGGCGGCCGAGCGGTGGATGCACGAGGGGGAGGGCGAAGGGGACGGGTTCGCGCGGTACGAGTTCCTGGAGTGGGGGGAGTGCACCGACCAGGTGACGGCGTTCGCCTTCCCGGACGGGGAGTCGGTGCACCTCGCGGCCCGGGTGCGGGAGGTGGGCGGCGGCGAGGGCGAGCCGGTGGTGGTGTCGGTCGGCCGGGGGGAGCTCGTCGAGACCCTGGAACGCGGCCTGGCCGTGGCCGGGCGGGAGTGGGCCGCCCGGCTGGCCGTGCCGGCGGACCGTTCCGGTACGGGATCCGACTAGCTCCGCAGGTACGTCACTCGGTCGTCCCCTGGGGACGGGCGGGAGTTCACCTCGGTCCGTGAGCATGGCCGGTCATGAGCAACCTCAGTCGCCGCATCTTCATCCTTGGCGGGCTCACCACCACGGGCGCCGCCGCGCTCCAACTCGGCGCCACGGCCCGGTCGTCGGCCGCCGCCTCCACCCCCTTCCCGTTCACGCTGGGCGTCGCCTCCGGGGAGCCGGACGACAGCAGCGTGGTGCTCTGGACCCGGCTGGCACCGTCGCCGACCGACGCGGACGGCCAGGGCGGCATGCCCGACGCCGACGTCACCGTCGACTGGCAGGTGTCGGCCAGTCAGAACTTCACCACGCTGGTCGGCTCGGGCACCGTCACCGCCCGCTACGCCCAGGCCCACTCGGTGCACGTGCTGGCCGGCGGGCTGGCCCCGGACGCCGAGTACTACTACCGGTTCCGGGCCCAGGGGTTCGTCTCCCCGGTGGGCCGGACCCGCACCGCGCCGGCCCTCGGCACGGTCGGCCGGGACTTCACGATGGCCTTCGCCTCCTGCGCCCACTACGAGAGCGGCTACTACACCGCCTACCGGCGGATGGCCGACGACCGCCCGGACGTGATCCTGCACCTGGGCGACTACATCTACGAGGGCGGCGCCGGCTCCAGTGGTGTGCGCCAACACCTCGGCGGCGAGATCGTCTCGCTGGCGGACTACCGCCGCCGCTACGCGCTCTACCGCACCGACCCGGACCTCCAGGCCGCGCACGCGATCGCGCCGTGGCTGGTGGTGCCGGACGACCACGAGGTGGAGAACAACTACGCGAACACGGTCCGCGCCGACAGCAGCCCCGTGCTGACGGCGGCCCAGTGGACCGCCCGCCGCACCGCCGCGTACCAGGCCTACTTCGAGAACATGCCGCTGCGGGCCGCCGCGACGCCCAACGGCAACGCCATCCAGCTCTACCGCCGGGTGCGCTGGGGCACGCTGGCCACCTTCCACATGCTCGACACCCGGCAGTTCCGCGACGACCAGGCCTGCGGCGACGGGACCAAGGTCTGTGCCGACGCCGACCTGACGAACCGTTCGATCACCGGCACGGCCCAGGAGTCCTGGCTGCTCGACGGGCTCGGCCGCCGCCTGGGCACCTGGGACCTGATCGGCCAGCAGGTCTTCTTCGCCCGCAACGTCAACGCGGCGGGTGCGATGAACATGGACGCCTGGGACGGGTACCGGGCCAGCCGGGCGCGGATCCAGCAGGGCATCGTCGACCGGGGCGTGCGCAACCCGGTCGTCCTCACCGGCGACGTGCACGCCTCCTGGGGCAACGACCTCAAGGCCGACTACGCCGACCCGAACTCGGCGACCATCGGCACCGAGCTGGTCTGCACGTCCATCACCAGCGGCGGCAACGGCAGCACCACCACGACGATCCCCAACGGGGCGTACAACCCGCACCTGCGGTTCTACTCCAACCAGCGCGGCTACGTCCGCACCCGGATCACGCCGTCCCGGCTGACCGCCGACTTCCGGTCGGTGGCGACGGTGACCGAGCACGGCGCGGCGGCCACCACCGCCCGCACCTTCGTCATCCACGACGGACAGCCGGGGTTGGCCGATGCGTAAGCTCTCCGTACTCGGCGCGGGCCTCGCCGCGTTCGCCGCCGTACTCGCCCTGTCCGCGCCCGCTTCGGCGGCGGGGCCCTCGTCCTGGACGACGGTCAACAGCGACTCCACCGGCGACCAGGA
The DNA here is from genome assembly GCF_044452665.1 of Kitasatospora sp. NPDC051853. NCBI lineage: Bacteria > Bacillati > Actinomycetota > Actinomycetes > Kitasatosporales > Streptomycetaceae > Kitasatospora > Kitasatospora sp. NPDC051853. The sequence continues at coordinate 464,210 of NZ_JBITBY010000007.1, forward strand.
CTCCTCCTCGGTCGCGGCCAACCGCCCGGGCGACGTCGCGGTGGTCTGGGAGGACGACCGCGACTCCACCGCCCCGGGCGACGACGCGCACAGCGAGGTGTGGGTGCGGATGTACCGCAACGGCGTCTCCGCCTACGAGCAGAAGCTCTCGGCCGGCGGGACGGCGGGCGCGGCCTGGCGGCACGTCCAGCCCGACGTGGGGCTCGACGACCGGGGCAACGCCGTCGTGGTCTGGGCGGAGGACCCGGACGGCAACGGGCTCTACAACATCGTCCACCGGGTGCTCTCCCCGGCCGGTGCGGTGCTCGGCTCCGGCCGGGTCAACGCGGACACCGCCGGCCAGCAGGTCCACCCGCGCGTCGCGGTCGACCCGGACGGCGCGCCGGGCAGTGCCACGGCGGTCGCGTTCTCGGTGGTCTGGGAGGACGTCCAGGGCACCGCGGCGGCCACCGTGAGGGCGGCCGGGTACACCGGGACCGCCACCAAGGCCTACGAGGTGACGGTCAACGCGACCGGCGGCGCGCACCACAACCCCGACGTCGCGACCTCGGCCTCGGGCGACGCCGTCGTGGTCTGGGACGAGGACACCGACGGCAACGGCTACGACCAGATCGGCCTGGTGCGGCTGGCGAAGGCGAACGGGGCCGTGGCCCTGACCCGCCGCAGCGCCAACGGATTCGGCGGTGGCCAGCAGCAACGGCCGTCCGTGGCAGCCGACTTCAACGGCGACTTCGCGGTGGCCTGGGAGTCCGACCACACCGGCACCCGCGGTGTCTGGGCCCGGTCCTTCGCCGCGGACGGCACCGCCGGCTCGGCCGAGGTCGAGGTCTCGGCCGGGACCGGGGCTGGTGCTCCCACCGTCGGCATCGACGACCAGCGCGACGCGGTGGTCGGCTGGAGCGTGGCGGGTACCGATCCGGCGGTGTGGGCCCGAGGGCTCAACCCCGACGGCACCTTCGCCGGCCGGTTGCCGGCCCGGTCCGTCAGCCAGCTGACGGCCGGCCGGCAGGAGCAGGTCTCGGTGGCCTCCTCGCCGTTCGGCACGCTGGCCGTCTCGTACACCGACGACAACGACGGCAACACCTTCGACCAGGTGCTGCTGGGTCTGGGCGCGAGCAACTCGGACTGGTGACGGCCGGGTCAGCGCCGTGACCTCGGCGTGCGCGAGCACTGCGGGTTGCGGCACGGGCCGGGGCCCCACACGTAGCGTCTGATGCCGTCGAAGTCGGGTGCGGTGTCCAGGTACTCGGCTTCGACGGCGGCGTGGCACAGGGGGCACTGCAGGCCCGTGGGCCTGGTGGCGGAGAAGATGATCGTGGGCATGGCGCGCCTACCGTCGGAAAACGGGCGCCGCCCAAGTGCGCTTCCCCTGGCGGGTGTTCACACCGCCACCCCCGGCCCCCGGCACTGCGTACGCCCCGGACCCCCAGGATAGTGCTGACGCACGGTGACCACCTCCCGGAGCGGCCGGCCCCACCGAGGGGACGGCCCCTAGCCGGGGCGGACGGCGCCCATGTAGTCGGGCATGTACTGGAGGTCGAGGACGGTGACGTTCTTTCCGGTGCGGGGGGCGTGGATCATCTTGTTGTTGCCGATGTAGATGCCCACGTGGTGCAGGTCGGAGAAGAAGAAGACCAGGTCGCCGGGCTGGAGGTTGGCGCGGGAGATCCGGGTGCCGGCGTTCCACTGGTCCTGGGAGACCCGGGGGAGGCGGACGCCGGCCTGCTCCCAGGCACGCAGGGTGAGGCCGGAGCAGTCGAAGCCGGCCGGGCCCTCGGCGCCCCAGATGTAGGGCTTGCCGAGCTGGGCCTGGGCGAACTTGAGCACGGCGGCGGCGCGGCCGCTCGCGGGCACCTGGGGCAGCTCGACGCGGTCGGCGGCGGCGCCGCGGGAGGCGCGGCCGGCCTCGTCGACGTCGACCTGGGCGCGCTCGGCGGCGGTGAGCGAGTTGAGGATCTTCTTGGCCTCGGCCAGCTTCGTCTGGACCTTGTTCTTCTCCTCGGCCAGGGCCTTGTGGTTGGCGTCCAGGGCGGCGAGGGTGGCGGCGGTCTCGGCGCGCTGCTGGTCCAGCCGCTGCTGCTGCTTCTGGGCCTGGCGCAGCAGGGAGAGCTGGGTGTCGGCCTCCTGGTCGCGGACGGAGGCCTGCCGGAGGTAGCTGTCGGGGTCGGAGCTGAGCATCAGCTGGAGCGAGGGGTCGACGCCGCCGTTGCGGTACTGGGCCGCGGCCAGTCCGCCGAGCTGGCTCTGAACGGCGTTCAGCTTCTCCTGGCCCTCGGCGAGTTGGGTCTGCAGCTGGTTGGCCTCGCCCTGGAGCTTCTTGGCCCGTTCCTCCGCGCCGTTGAACTTCTCGATGGAGGCCTCGGCCTCCTCGTACAGCGCGTCGACCTGCTTCTTGACGGTCGCGAGGTCGGGCTTGGGCGCCGCGTAGGCGTTGGTCGAGGAGACCAGGACCGCGGTGCCCGCCGCGGCGGTGGTCAGGACCGCCAGCTTGGCACGGCTCGGCGGACTCGGCTTGCGGCGCTTTCCCACGTCATGGCTCCTCGGTCGACTTCCCTGCCTCTTACTCCTAGGAACCTTAGTAGTTTAGGAGCGGATCGGGGAAGGCGGGGTCGGTGATCAGCGGAATCCCCTGCCCGGCGCGGCACTAGCACGGACCGTCCGGGGGCGGGGCGGTTCTCCGGGAGGGTCGCTCACACGGGGGAAACCGGGCCGGAGTCGGGTGTGAGGGGCACGGGGCGGCGGAAGGCTGGTGCCTGCACCGAGGCGGAGCGATGGAAGACGAGTGAACGACGCTCCGCCCGTATCCCTACGACCCATCGAGGACACTGATGCTTCGTGCTGGACCGTCACCCGCGAGCCGGTGGCCGGTGTCGGTCCTCGGGTGGATGCTGCCGGTGGCGGTGACGCCGCTCGTCGCGGTGGCCGCGGCGGTGCTGACCGGGGCCGGGGCCCGCGCGGGGGTCGTCTGGTGCGGAGTGGTGGGCACGGCGGCGGTGGCCCTGGTGGCGTACCAAGTGGTGCTCCGCACGCGGGAGTTGGCCGAGCTCCGGGAGCAGCACTTCCGGCAGGAGGGCGAGCTGCGCGGCCGGCTGCTCCGGCAGGAGGCGGAGACCGTCCGGCTGGCCCGGGTGATCCTGCCGGAGACGGTCGCGCGGCTCCAGCGCGGTGAGTTCACCGAGGACGTGCTCAAGGCGTACGAGTCCCACGACGGCGGCGCGGGGCCGGAGTTCAGGGCGGCCCGGCAGGCGGTGCTGCGCACCGTGCTGGAGGCGGTGGACGCGGAGGAGGGTCTGCGTGAGTCGGCGCAGCGGGCCTTCGTGAACATCGCGCGCCGGGTGCAGGCGATCGTGCACCGGCAGGCGCAGGACCTGCGGGAGATGGAGGACCGGCACGGCAACGACCCGGCGGTCTTCGAGGACCTGCTGCGGCTGGACCACGGGAACGCGCTGGTGGGCCGTCTGGCGGACTCCATCGCGGTGCTCGGCGGGGCCCGCCCCGGCCGCCAGTGGAGCCGGGCGGTGCCGCTGTACAGCGTCCTGCGCGGCGGCATCTCGCGGATCCTGGACTACCAGCGGGTCGAGCTGCACCCGGTCTCCGAGGTGGCGGTGGTCGGCCCCGCCGCCGAGCCGCTGATCCACGCGCTGGCCGAGCTGCTGGACAACGCGACGCGCTACTCGCCGCCGCAGACCAACGTGCACCTGACGGCGGTCGAGGTGCAGACCGGCATCGCGATCGAGATCGAGGACGGCGGCCTCAGCCTCAGCGAGGAGGGCCGGGCCCGGGCCGAGCGGATGCTCCGCGAGGCGCAGGAGGGCATCGACCTGAACGACCTCGGTGAGACCCCGCGTCTGGGCCTGGCGGTGGTCGGGCGCCTGGCGCAGGCGTACGGCTTCCAGGTCTCGCTCCGGCCGTCCGCGTACGGCGGCGTGCGCGCGGTGCTGATCGTCCCCCAGGAGCTGATCACCACCGCGCGGGCCACCGGCCGGGCGCACGGGATCGGCGTGACCTCGGACTCGCAGGCGCTCCCGTCCCCGGGGCGGGCGTTCCCTGAGCAGGCGGTCCAGCCCCCGGTGCAGGTGGCGCCGATGGCCCCGCCGCCGATGACCACGCCGTCGGTGACGGTGCCGTGGACGGCGGGGGAGGAGACCCGGACCGGGCTGCCGCAGCGCCGTCGGCACGCCGCGCCCTCGCGGCGGAGCGCCCCCGCCCAGGCCCCGCCGCCCCCGCCGCAGGACTCCGTGGCAGTGCAGCCCGGCGTCTGGCTGGCCGCGTTCCACGAGGGGGTGAACGGCCAGGCGCCGTCCGCCGGGGCGGCGGACGGCCACACCAGCGAAGATCCGGCCAGGAAGGGCGAGCAGTGACGCAGCAACCGACCAACATGGACTGGATGCTCAAGGACCTGGCGGACGGCGTGCCGCACGTCCGCCACATCGTGGTGCTCTCCGCGGACGGGCTGCGGATGGCCCAGTACGGGGCCGGCACCGACGCCGCCGACCGGCTGGCCGCCGCCTGCGCCGGCCTGCAGAGCCTGGCGGCGGCCGTCGGGCACGAGTTCCCGTACGGGGACCGCCGGATGCGGCTGGTGGTGATCGAGATGGGCGGCGGCTTCTTCTACCTGATGGCGGCCGGCGCCCGGGCCTACCTCGCGGTGCTGGCCGACGAGGGCGTGGACGCCGGGCTGATGGGCCAGCGGATGCGGGACCTGGTCGCCAGGATCGGCGAGCACCTGAGCACCCCGCCGCGCCGGGCCGAACAGGTCGTGTGAACGTGAACGGGCTTGCTGTCGACGGTAGTTCGGCAGGTCGAGGGATGGTGGACGGGTGCGGCGCGGACGGCGGATGAACGCGGACGGACAGGACTGGGACGTGGGCCGGCCCGAGCGCCTGTACGTGATCACCCGGGGCCGGAGCGGGGCGGCCGACCGCGCCGTGTTCGACCTGGTCACCCTGATCGTGGCCCGGTCGGAGCCGACGCCGACCATGCAGCCGGAGCACGCGGCGATCCTGCGGATCTGCGAGTCGCCGCTCTCGGTGGCCGAGATCTCCGCCCACCTGAGACTGCCGGTGAGCGTGGTCACCGTGCTGCTGGCGGACCTCCTCGCCGATCGGCGGATCGAGGCCCGCGCCGGAGTACCGAAGGCGATCCTTCCCGACATCGCCCTGTTGGAAGCGGTGATCAATGGACTTCAGAGGCTCTGACCCGGCGGCCCGGGGGCCGCACGGCGACGACCTGCTGCCGGCCACGGCCGCCACCGCGGTCAAGGTGGTGATCGTGGGCGGCTTCGGCGTCGGCAAGACGACGCTGGTCGGTTCGGTGAGCGAGATCCGCCCGCTGACCACCGAGGAGACGATGACCCAGGCCGGCGCGGGCGTCGACGACATCGAGGGCATCGAGCGCAAGACCTCCACCACGGTGGCGATGGACTTCGGCCGGATCAGCATCGACGAGGAGCTGGTGCTCTACGTCTTCGGCACCCCCGGCCAGGAGCGGTTCTGGTTCCTCTGGAACGGCCTGTTCGACGGCGCCCTCGGTGCGGTGGTGCTGGTCGACACCCGCCGCCTGGAGGTCAGCTTCGACGTGATCGGGCGGCTGGAGGACAGCGGGGTGCCGTTCGTGGTCGCGGCCAACACCTTCCCCGAGTCGCCCACCCACCCGGTCGAGGATCTGCGGGCCGCCCTCGACCTTCCCCCCGAGGTGCCGATCGTCAACTGCGATGCCAGGAACCGCAGTTCGAGCCGTGACGTGCTGATGGCCCTGATGCGCTACCTGTACGACCGCGCGGCCGCCCCCACCCGCTGACGGCCCGCCACCCACCACCACCCACCCCCCCATGAGATCCCACGGAGATGCCGTGACCAACCCGTACAGCGACGACGCGTCATCCACTCCGCCGCCCGGCTGTCCCGCCCACGGGCTCGGCTCCCCGGGCCTGGGGGCCGACGGCCTCCGGCGGCTGTACGGGCCCGAGGCGGAGGCGGACCCGGCGGGCCTGTACGAGAAGCTGCGCGCGGAGCACGGCGAGGTGGCGCCGGTGCTGCTCCACGGCGACCTCCCGGCCTGGCTGGTGCTCGGCCACTCGGCCAACCTCACCGCGATGCGCACCCCCTCCCGGTTCTCCCGGGACTCCCGCCGCTGGACGGCCTTCCAGGAGGGCCTGGTCGCCGCCGACTCCCCGCTGATGCCGGTGATCGCCTGGCAGCCGCTCTGCGTCTTCGCCGACGGCCCCGAGCACCGCCGCCTGCGCGGCGCCGTCACCGACGGCCTCAACCGCTTCGACCGGCGCGGCATCCGACGCTACGTCACCCGCTTCGCCGACCAGCTGATCGAGGACTTCGGGCCCACCGGCCGGGCCGAGCTGGTCGCGCAGTTCGCCGAGCACCTGCCGATGCTGGTGATGACCCACGTGGTCGGCATGCCCGAGGAGTTCGGCCCCCGACTGGTCGAGGCCGCACGGGACTTGATGAAGGGCACCGAGACGGCCATCGCCAGCAACGACTACGTGGTGGCCACCCTGCGCCGCACCATGGAGCGCAAGCGGGTGGCGCCCGGCGCCGACCTGGTCTCCTGGCTGATGCAGCACGAGGCGCGGCTCACCGACGACGAGGTGCTGGAGCACCTGCGGGTGGTGCTGCTCGCCGCGAACGAGTCGACCGTCAACCTGATCGCGGACACCCTGAAGATGGTCCTCACCGACCGCCGGTTCCGCGCCCACCTCTCCGGCGGCCACATGACCCTGCCCGACGCGCTGGACCAGGTGCTCTGGGACTCCGCGCCGATGTCGCTGGTCGCGGGGCGCTGGGCCACCGGGGACACCGAACTCGGCGGGCAGCAGATCAAGGCCGGTGACATGCTGCTGCTCGGCCTCGCGGCCGGCAACGTCGACCCGGCCGTCCGCCCCGACCTCTCCAAGCCGCTGCACGGCAACCGCGCCCACCTGGCCTTCGGCGGCGGCCCGCACGAGTGCCCCGGCCAGGACATCGGCCGGGCCATCGCGGAGACCGGCATCGACATCCTGCTGGCCCGGCTCCCCGACCTCCAACTCGCGATCCCCGAGCACGAGTTGACCTGGACCTCGGCCTGGCTGGCCCGCCACCTGGTCGAGCTCCCGGTCCGCTTCACCCCCCGCGGCGGGGCCCCGAAGGAGCCGGCCCCCACCGCCACCGTCCCCACCACTCCGCCGCCGACCCCGCCCGCCCCGCCGTCCGTGCCCCCCGCCGTTCCCACCACCCACCGCGCCGCGGCCGTCCCCCGCCAGCGGCGCAGCTGGTGGAGCGCGCTGACCGGCGTCTTCCGACGCTGACCGCGGGGCCGGCGAGAAGCCGGTGAGTGGCCGGTGCCCGGCGGGTGAGCGGATGGTGAGGGTCGTGTACGGTTCCTCCTGCCGAAGACCGGAGGGGGCCGCTTTGACCGAGAGCACGATCGCCGGCAGTGCGGGCCCCGAGCTCGTCGAACTCCGCTCGGAGCGGCGCCGGTTGGTCCAGGCGGTGGCCGCCCACCGCCGGCTGCTGGCCGCCCGTCCGGCGTTCGAACGGGCCGACCTGCGGCGGCTCAACCGCGAGGTGCGCGAGCGCACCCGTGCGCAGCAGCGGCACGACGCCGCCCTCCGGCGTGCCGACGGGACCGACCGGCGGGCCCAGGACTCCTGCACCCGTCGCCTGGCGGCGCTGGACGGCAGCCGGGAGACCCGGGAGGCCCAGGCACTGGTGGCCCTGCGGCGGCAGTTCGTCGAGCGGGAGGTCGCCAAGTCCCCGCTGACCGCCCAGGAGGTGAACGGGGTCGGTGAGGGCCTGGTGCGCGACCTGGCGGCCCAGGGCATACGGACGGCCTCCGACTTCACGGGCGTCAGCTACGCGAAGGCCGCCAACGGCCGTGGCGGGACGGTGGTCTGGATCCACCGGACCCAGGGCGGCCGGGTCCACGTCAACGGGATTGGCGAGCACCGGGCCAAGACCCTGGTGGAGTGGCGGAACGCCACCGTCGGGAGGGCGGAGGACCGGGCTCCCAAGGCGCTGCCCCCGGACGAGCGCTTCCGGCTGGACGGGATCATCGCGGAGGAACGCCTGCACCTCCGGCAGGAGCGGGAGCAGGCCGCACGGGAGGCCGAGGCCGCCAGGGCGGAGGCCGGCCGGCTGCTGGCCGAGACGGCGGCCCGGCTCACCGGCACGGAGTCGGAGGGGGCGGCGTCGGCCGCGCTCCGGCGCGCGGAGTTCGACGGCATGGCGGAGCAACTGCTCCGCCTCCAGGACGAACTCCGGCGTCACATGGACGACTTCGCGGACCTGCGGACCGGGTTCCGACTGCGCCGCGCGCAGGAGCGGGTGCTGCGGCCGGTACCGCAGGGGCCGTTCGTCCCTCCGCAGCGCGGGCCGGGCGGTTCCGGGGCCGGTGCTCCTGGGCCTGGTGCTCCCGGGCCCGGTGGTGCGGTGTGGTCGAGCGGGACGGTGCACGCGGCAGGGGGAGCGCTCGGGCAGCGGGCGCGGCTGCTCTGGCTGGTGCCGCTGCTCTGGTTCGCGCTGACGGCCGTCGTGGGGCTCGGCCTGCGGGCCGCCGGCCCGCTCTGGGCGGAGGTCCTCGTCCGGGTGGTGGCGCTGGCGGCGCTGGGGCAGTTGCTGCGCCTCTGGGTCCCCCGGCGGCGGGCGGCCACCGCGCGGGCGATGCCGGCCGGTTCGGCCCTGTGCACCTGGGGCGTGTTCTGGGCGCTGGGCGCGTTCCGGGAGTTCGTCGGTGCGGGCGGGCTCGGTTCGGGGCTCGGGTGGTGCTGGGCGGCGCTGTCCGCCCTGCTGCTGGTCATGGCGCTCGGCCGGAGTGCGGAAGCCTGACGCGCCGGGTGGTGGGACCCTGACGCACCGGGCGGCGGAATCCTGACGCACCGGGCAGGGGAGGAGGTACGGCCGGGCCGCCGGGTGCCGATAATGACCTGAGCCGCCCTACCCGTCCCAGCGAAGGACCCCACCGTGCCAGAGAGCTTCCTCGACCTGCCCGTCCGTCAGGACCTGTCCCCGTCCGTGACGCTGCGCCGGAAGGGCGACATCCCGGTGGTGGTGGTCGACCACCCGACCGGGCGTGCCGTGGTGAGCCTGCAGGGAGCGCAGCTGGTGACCTGGCAGCCGAGCGGCGAGCAGCCGGTGGTGTGGGTCAGTGACGCGTCGTCATGGACCGAGGGGGTGGCGATCCGGGGCGGGGTGCCGGTCTGCTGGCCGTGGTTCGGCCCGGCGGGCTCGCCCTCGCACGGCTTCGCCCGGGTGGTCGAGTGGGAGCTGGCGGGGACCGAGGAGACCGAGGAGGGCGTGGAGTTGGTCCTCACCCTCGGGGAGGGCGAGCGGACCCTGGCGCTCTGGCCGCACGCCTTCACCGCCACCGTGCGGATCCGGCTGGGCCGGGAGTGCACGGTGGAGCTGGAGGTGGCCGGCGAGCACGAGAGCACCGCCGCCCTGCACACCTACCTGCACGTGGGTGCCGCCGACCGGACGACGGTCTCGGGCCTGGGCGCGGACTACTACGACCGGGTCCGGGAGGCGGACGGCCGGGGCCCCGGCTCGGTCGTCCTGGACGAGCGGGTCGACCGCACCTACACCGGCCCGGCCGACCTCACCCCGGTCGACGACGCCGGGCTGGACCGCACCGTGGAGGTCCACCACGCCGGCCACAGCGACGTGGTGGTCTGGAACCCCGGCGCCCGGCTCTCCCGGGAGATGTCCGACCTGACCGACGAGGGCTACCGGGGCTTCGTCTGCGTCGAGACCGGCCGGATCGGCCGCGGCATGGTCGCCGAGCCCGGCCACCCGGACCGCCTGGCCACCACCCTGCGGGTGGTCCGCCCCGCCCGGTAGGACGGGGAGGCCCCTCAGGGGGCCGTGGTCAGGCCGGCGTCGGCCCCGGCGCGGCTGAGGACGACGGTGCGGATGTGCTCCAGCGCCCTGGCCCAGTCCTGGTTGGCCGGGTTCTGCCGTACGGCCTCGGTGAGGTCGAGGACCCGGTTGGTGGTGAGGTCCGTCAGCTGCGGGACGAACTCGGCCTTGGTGACGGTCCAGGGCCGGTTCGGACCGGCGGGCGGGGAGAAGGTGAAGCGGGCGATCGAGCTCTGGTTGCCCCGGGGGTCGAAGGCGCCGGAGTAGTTGTACATGTCCCCGGCCAGCTGGTCGCCCATGCCGTAGACCACCCAGGTGCCGTTGACCTGCTCGTAGGCCTGCGGGACGTGGGCGTGGGTGCCGATGATCAGGTCGACGTCGCGCCGCCCGTCGGTCCGCGAGGCCGTCAACTCCTCGGCCAGGGTGAGCTGTTGCCCGTTCGGCTCGTCCTGCCACTCGGTGCCCCAGTGCATGCTGACCACCACCACGTCGGCACCGGCCCGGCGGGCGGCGCGGGCGTCGGCGAGGATGCGGTCGCGGTCGATCAGGTTGACCGCCCAGGGGCGGCCCTCGGGGAGCGGGATGCCGTTGGTGTCGTAGGTGTAGGCGAGCTGGGCGACGGTCGCGCCGCCGGCCCGGAGCAGCGCGGGGCGGGCCCGTTCCTCCTCGGTGCGGGCCGACCCGGCGTGCCCGAGTCCGGCCGCGTCCATCGCGCCGAGGGTGCGGGCGATCCCGGCGGCGCCTGCGTCCAGGGTGTGGTTGGAGGCGGTGGAACAGGAGTCGTAGCCGGTGTCGCGCAGCGCCCGGGCCACCTCCGGCGGGGACTTGAAGGTCGGGTACCCGGTGAACGGGCCGCCCTCGGCCCCGTACACCGTCTCCATGTGACAGATCGCCAGGTCGGCGGCCGAGACCACCGGCTTGACCCCGGCCAGCATCTTGGAGAAGTCGTACCCGCTGCCCCCGGCGTCGGCCTGGGCCTGGCGGATGATCGAGGCGTGCGGCAGCACGTCCCCGGAGGCGACCAGCGTGAACGGCCGCCGCCCGTCGTCGGCGGGCGCCGGCGCGGCTGGCGCGGCGGGTACGGGCGCGGGCTGGGCGCTCTGCTGCGGGGCCGGTCCGGCGCAGGCCGCGGCGGTCACCAGCAGGGCGGCGGCGGGGAGCAGGGCGGTGCGGCGTGAATGACTCATCATCAACTCGTCTCATGGTCGGTATGTCCGACCATGAGACGAGTGCGGCCGCGGGCAGCCGCGCCACGCGAGTCGGTCACCCGTTCGGCGCGGAGGCGAAGAAGGCCGTCATCTGCTCCAGGCCGTGCTCGCCGAACATCGTCTCCAGGCTCTCGGCGGACTCGGTGGCGGAGGCCTCGCTGCGGGGGAAGAGCGCCTGCTCGTAGGCGGCCAGCGCGGCTTCGAGGTGGCCGGGGTGGGCGGCCAGGGCGAGGGCGAGTTCGGCGCCGTCCAGCATGGCGAGGTTGGCGCCCTCGCCGGCGAACGGGGACATCAGGTGGGCCGCGTCGCCGAGCAGGGTGACGCCGGGGACGCGGGCCCAGCGGTGGCCGGTGGGGAGGGCGTGGATGCGGCGCGGGACGAGGGTGCCGTCGGCGTCGGCGACCAGGGCGCGCAGGCCCTCGTCCCAGCCCTCGAAGTGGGCGAGGACGGCGGCCTTGGCGGCCGGGGCGTCGGTGAAGTCGACGGTGTCCAGCCAGCTCTCGGGGGCCCGGAGCGCGGTGTAGACGTGCAGGCTGCCGTCGGTCTCGCGGTGGCCGAGGAAGCCGCGGCCGGGGCCGAGGGAGAGGAAGAAGCCGCCGCCGAGCAGGGCCGCGCTGCGGGGGTGGCGGGCGTCGGCGTCCAGCAGGTCGGCCTCCACGAAGGAGATGCCGGTGTAGGCGGGGGCGGCGTCGGAGAGCAGCGGCCGGATCCGGGACCAGGCGCCGTCCGCGCCGACCAGCAGGTCGGTGGTGACGGTCGAGCCGTCGGCGAAGGCCACCTCGTGCCGCCCGTCGCCGAGCGGGCGGGCCCCGGTGACCTTGCGCCCCCAGCGGACGGTGCCCTCGGGGAGCGAGGTGAGCAGCAGTCGGCGCAGGTCGCCCCGGTCGATCTCGGGGCGGCCCCCGGTGCCGTCGTCCTCGGCCTCGACGTGCACGGTGCCGTCCGGACCGACCAGCCGCATGGCCTCGCCGCCGGGGTGGACCAGGGCCAGGAACTCCTCGTGCAGCCCGGCGGCGCGCAGCGCCCGCTGGCCGTTCTCCTCGTGGATGTCCAGCATCCCGCCCTGGGTGCGGGCGGCGGCCGACTCCTCCAGGTCGAAGACCGCGGCCTCGATGCCGTGGACGTGCAGGACCCGGGCGGCGACCAGGCCGCCGAGGCCCGCGCCGATGATCGCGATGGGGTGGTGGGTGCTCATGGTGGCCTCCTCGGGGCGTGCGGTCTGACTCCTCCACGGTAGCGAACATGTTCGTAGCGAACAAGTTCGTCGATGGGTGCGACGGAGGAGCGGGCCGCGCGGAGGGGGGTCGGTCAGCCGTGCGCCGGCGGGACGGGGGTGCTGGTGACGCCGTTGATCAGGGCCTGGACGGACCAGGCCAGCCGGGCCCCGGCACCGCCGATCAGGGCCGGCATGTGGGCCCGGATCGCCGGGTGGGTGGCCGGGTCGGCCGTCTCCAGCGCGTGGGTGAGCGCCTCCCAGTCCCGCTGCCGGGCCGGATCGCCCGCCCGGGTGGAGTGCTCGGCCGCGGCGGCGGTGGCCTGCTGGAGCAGGACGTCCGCGCCCCAGGCCACCTGCGCCGTGGGTGCGCCGCTGTGCGCCAGGAGTGCGAGAACGCGCTCCACCAACCGGAGGTAGTTCTCCCCGCTGGGCCGGGCCACCAATGCGGAGCGGGCCAACTGCGGATGCTCGAACAGGGCCAGGGCGTAGGCGAGCAGAACCGCCGTCAGCTGCCCGTGCCAGTCGCCCTCCTCGGCCCGAGGGGCCGTCAGGTCCACCGTGCCGAGCAGGTCGTCGAGCACGGCCGCGTGCAGTTCGGCGGTGTTGGCCACGTAGACGTAGAGCGAGGCCGGGCCGGTGTCCAACTCCTGCGCCAGTCGGCGCATCGTCACCTTCTCCAGGCCCTCGTCGCGCATGATCCGCACGGCGGTCTCCACGATCCACCGCCGCGACAGGGCGGGCTTGGCGGGGCGCTCCCGGCGGCTCCTCGGCTCAGTCATCCTCCGATCGTAACGAACGCGTTCGTGACCGCCGGGCGGCGCCGTTCGACCGGGGGTGAGTCGGTGTGGCTGCGGGGGCGGGTGGCCCGGTAACCTCCCTGCGAACCTGTCCGTTCCGTGTGAGGGAGTGCGACCGTGGGTGCTTCGCAGGACCGTGCCCGTTTCCGCTTCGGCCTGTTGGACGCGGACGACAGCGGGGTGCTGGAGCGGGGCGACTTCGAGCTGCTGGCGGACCGGGTGATCGCGGCCAGCGGGATCGAGCCCGGGACGGCCGAGGCCCTGCGGGTGCGGGCGGCGTACCTGACGTACTGGCAGGGACTGTACGAGCAGGCCGACAGCAACGGCGACGGGGTCGTGGACTTCGAGGAGTACTCGGCCGTGGTCCACGACCGGGCGGCCTTCGAGCGCTACGTCCGCCCCTACGCCGAGGCCCTGGTGGGCGCGGCCGACCGGGACGGCGACGGCTGGGTGGAGCGCGAGCGGTACGTGGCCTGCATGGTGGCCACCGGTTTCCCGGCGGCCGGCGCCGAGGCGACCTTCGCGGAGCTCGACCCCGCGGGCACCGGGGTGGTCTCCGGGGAGCAGTGGCTGGAGAGCATCGCCGGCTACTACACCGGCGAGGGGTACCAGGTCACCGACCGACTCCTCGGCTGAGGAGCCCTCCTGACGCTCCGTCGGACCCCGGGCGGCCGTTCGCGGCCGTTCGCGGCCGACCGGGGCCGCTCCGCGGGTGTCAGGAGGCCGGGTGGCGGGCCGGTCCGCGGGCGGCCGAGGCGCAGACCTGGCGGAGCATGTAGTGGAGCTGGGCCCGCTCGCCCCGGGTGAGGGAGGCCAGCAGGACGTCCTGGACCGCCTGTTCGTCGGTGCCGCAGGCGGTGGCCGCGGCAGTGCCCGCCTCGGTGACGGTCACCACCCGCTGGCGTCCGCCGATGTGGACCACGAGGACGTCCACCAGGCCCTCGGCGGCGAGCTCGTCGACCACGGGGGAGAGGGTGGCCTCGTCGGAGTCCAGGTGCTCGGCCAGGTCGGGGAGGCCGTGCGGGCCGAGCTCGGTCAGGGCCTCCAGGACGCTCTGGTGCAGGGGGGTGAGACCGCGTGCGGCCAGGCGTGCGGCCAGCATCGCGTCCATGGCCCGGCCCGCCCGGGAGAGGAGGCGGACGGTCCGCTCGGAGGGGTTGGAGGCGCCGCTCCGCCTGTCGTACACACTGCATCCCATCGCCGCGGGGGGAGGGCGTCACCCCCGGTCGGGGCCGCGCGCGCGACGGCCCGTGAAGTGAACCGCCTTCACCTTACGGGCAGGGCGGTGCTTCGGTCTACAACGATGTCGTCGGCGGGGCGGGCTGCGTCAGGTCAGCCGTGCCCGGCCGCCAGCAGCAGGCGGCGCAGCAGTTCCCCGTCCTCCGCCGGGAGCGAGGAGACGAACCGTTCGAGCACCAGGCCGCGCTGCGGCTCGCGGTCCAGCTCGCGCCGCATCCGCCCCGCGGCCAGCCCGGCCGCGTCGTCCGCCGCCGCGTAGGCGAAGCCGCGGTCCGCGGCGCGGGAGCGCACCACCTTGCCCTGCTCGTGGAGCCGGGCCAGGATCGTCGCGACCGTGGTCCGGGCCAGCTCGGGCCCGACGGCCGACCGGACCTGACGCGGGGTCAGCGGCTGGTCGGCGGCCCAGAGCGCGGTCAGCACCTTCCCGACCAGCTCGCCGTGCGGCCGCCGCCCCTCCTCGGGTCCGTCCGCCATCCCGCTCCCTCCCTGCCCTTCACTTAGGTTTGCCTTGGCTAACTCTACGTGCCCCGGTCCGCCGGCGACCCCACCGGAAAGAACCTCGAACAGGGGTGTGACACGATCGCGGTCCCGTCGCGTTGGAGGGGCATGAGGGACACGACCGCAGACGAGACGGCCCAGGACCGGCCCCTGGACTTCCTGGAGTTCGCCGCCGGGCGGGGGCCGTACCTGGTGCGGACGGCGTTCCTGCTCACCGGCGGCGACGCCCATCTCGCCGAGGACCTGGCCCAGGAGGCGCTCGGCCGGCTGTACGTGAAGTGGCGCACGGTCTCCCGGGTGGAGAACCCGGCCGGGTACGCGCAGGCGACCCTGGTCAACGCCTTCCTGACGCACAAGCGCAGGCGCAGCAGCGGCGAGCACGTCACCGACACCATCCGCGAGACGCCGGTGAGCGACACGGACCCGGCGCTGCGGCTGACCCTGCTGGAGGCACTGGGACGGCTCTCCCCGCAGGACCGGGCGGTGCTGGTGCTGCGGTTCTGGGAGGACCGCAGCGTGGAGGAGACGGCGGCCGTGCTGAAGCTGCGCTCCGGAGCGGTGCGCACCCGGAGCGCACGGGCCTTGGAGCGCCTGCGCGGGGTGCTCGGCACGGATCTCGCGGAACTGGCCCTGAAATGACGGAAGTTCCGCCCCTGCCGCCGCTCTCCCCCGTTCACGGCCCGGCCCGAACCACGCCCGAGGAGGGCCACCTGATGTCGTACGAGGACGAGCTCGCCCGGGCCCTGCGGGGCGCCGCCGACCTTGCCCCCCGGCCGGAGCCGGCCGTGCTGGCCGCCGGTGCGGCCGCGCGCGGCCGCGTGCTGCGCCGCCGTCGCCGGGCGGTCCGGGCGGGGGTCTGCGCGGCCGTGGTGGCCTCCGCGCTGACCACGGTGGCGCTGCTCCCGGGGTCCGAGCCGGCCCCGCCCGCCGAGAGGCCGATGGTCTCGGCCGCCTTCATGGAACTGACGGTCCGTGCGCTGCTGCCGCCGGGTTCGGTCGTCGAGGTCCTCGGCTCCACGGGCGGGAGGCCGGACCCCCATGCGAACGGTCCGATGGTCGAGCTGATGCTGGACGACGGCCACGGGCCCGTCCGGTTCTCGGTCAGCACCGAGCGGATGGCGTTGCCGGTGGACGCCGACACCCCGGGCGCCGAGTGCCCGGCGACGCGGCAGGCGGAGCAGTGCGTGCGCACGGAGGGGGCCGACGGGACGATCGTGCTGGTGCAGCGCGCCGTCGAGCGCGCCGAGCAGGGCGGCCGGAAGACCCTGGTCGTCCAGACCACGAACCGGGAGGGGCGCCGGGTCAGGCTGGACCTCGCCGGGCAGGACCCGGAGTCCTCGCTGACGGTCGACCGCCTGACCGAGATCGCCACCAGCCCGGCGTGGGACCCGGTGTTCGTCGGCTTGGCCGTGCCCGACCGTCCCAAGGAGGACAACCTCGGGATGCCCGCCGACCGGATCGCCTCGACCGTCCGCGCGCTGCTCCCGGCGGGAGTGGACGGGAAGGCGCCCGAGGGACGGTTCGCCAACGGCGAGCAGTGGCTGGCGCTCACCGGCAACGGCCGGGAGGCCCGGCTGACCGTGAGCGTCCACCTGCGCAGCCCCATCCGCCCGGAGGCCTTCGGGCGGGGGGAGGAGGGCCTGACCCGGACCGCCGACGGGGCTTCGGTGCTCACCCGGGAGCTGCGGGACGACTCGGACGCCAAGGCACCGGTGACGATCCGGACGGTCGACGTCCTGCACCCCGACGGCACCAGGGTGATCCTGAGCCAGAGCGGGCCGGGCGTCTGGCCGGACCTCCCGCCGCTGGAGGGGCGTGAGGTGCTGAGCCTCCAGCAGCTCGTCGCACTGGCGGCCTCACCCGCCTGGCGGGGATGAGAGCTGCGGCCCCGGCCGCCTGCCCCACGGGGGTGGGAAGGCGGCCGGGGCCGCGAACTGCCGTTCCCGGTCGGGTTCCTACCAGATCAGGTTGACCCACTCGGGGTGGTCGACGAACGGGTTCCGGTTCTTCTGGTAGGTGTCGAAGATGATCTGGTTGCGGCGCTCCTCGAAGGCGCTCGGCGGGTCCTGCTGGTTCCACTGCTTGAGCACCGAGAGCCGGCCGTGGAAGCGGACGCTGCCGTTGATCAGGTCGTTGGCCTCCAGGTCCGGGAAGGCGTCGTCGCCCTCGTAGCGGACGGCCATGTAGAGGATCATCCGGGCCACGTCGCCCTTGTCGGCGTCGCGCGGCTCGAAGGAGTCGGCGTCGGTGTAGCTGCCGGGGGCGCCGCTGACCGGGCTGCCGCCGTTGTCGAAGTCCTTGTTGCCCCGGGTGCTGTTGACCTGGACGTCGGCCGCCCGCAGGTGGTGCAGGTCGGTGCCGGGGCCGGCCGTGGTGCCGAAGTCGCCGTGCGACTGGGCCCAGACGTGCTCGCGGTTCCAGTTGCCGACGGAGCCGCCGTTGAGGGACTTGCTGCGCGAGACGCCGCTGTAGAGCAGCAGCACGTTGGCGGTGTTGTTCGGGTCCTGGTCGGTGACCTTGAGGGCGTTCCAGACCGCGTCGTAGGAGATCTTGGTGGTGCCGGTGGCGGTGATCGTGTGCAGAGCGGACTTCAGGCTGCTGCCGCTCTTGCCGACCGCGTTCTTGTAGTACGTGCTGTCGTACGCGGTCGTGGTCGCACTGGCGGGAGAGGCGGTGACGCCCGGCAGGGTGAGGCCGATCAGGAGGGCGGCCGCACCGGCCGCCATCGCCTTCCAACGACCTCTGTGCGCAACGGACATGTGGGGTGTCCCTTCCCGGGGAGAGTGCACGCGAGCCCGTGGCCCGCCCTGTGGGCCCGGTGATCTACGCGTGTTGACGTCATGTCAGGCGAGAGCATGACATGACCACGGGAGGACCCGAGTAACCAGCAGGAGGCGTTTGCGTGACGTTCTCGCATACGCCGCGGCCCCGCGGTTCAGGGGCCGGTGAGGCGGTGGGCGGTGGAGGTGTCGGTGCCGAGGGCGGCGAGCAGGGCGAGGGCGTGGCCGAGGGGCGGGGTGCCGGCCAGGCGGACGGCGGCGAGCCGGGTGGGGAGGCGGCCGGCGGCGGCCAGCGCGGACCACTGGGCGGTGGTGAGGGCGAGGTAGCGCAGCGCGGGGAGTTCGGCGAGGAGGGTGAGGTCCGTGCCGGGGCAGCGGGTGAGGTCGAGGCCGCGGAGGGCGGGGAGGGTGCGCAGCGGGCCGAGGTCGACGGGCGAGGCGGAGTCGAGGGAGAGGGTGGCGAGGTGGGGGTGGCCGGTGAGGGGGGCGAGGCCGGTGCCCGGGGCGAGGCCGAGGGCGAGGTCGTTCAACGGGAGTGCGGCCAGCGGGGACAGGTCGGCGGTGGTGCAGCCGGTGAGGTGGAGGCGGTGCAGGCGCACGGCGGTGGAGAGCGGCGCCAGGTCGACGGGTGACGGGGCGTCATCGAGGTGGACCGCCTGGACGTGCGGCGGGAGCGGGCCGCCGTCCAGGTGGCGGACCGTCGGGTCGGCCGGGGTGGGCGGCGGTGCGGTCAGCCCGAGGGCCTGGCCGAGCCATTCGGTGACGGACGGGGCGACGTAGCGCGGGCGGTGCCGGAAGTCGCGGCCGATCTCGATCACCTGGCCGTGGTGGCCGTCGGTGTCCGGTTCCAGGTCCACGGCGTAGAAGTTGCCCTCCAGGGCGGTGGCGAACGGCAGCCAGCCCGTGTACCCGGAGGCCCGCCGGACCGTGTCCGGAGGGTCGGCCTCGAGCACGGTCCAACGCCAACTGTCGCGCCATCCGAGCCACTTGGGGCTGCTGGTGTCCTCGTTGCGCTCGGCCAGGGCGTCCTCCACGCACAGCCAGGCGCAGCCCGCGAAGGCCATCGCTCCGTCGTCGCCGTCGGCCTCCCGGTACATCGCGCGCAGGTCGGCGGGCAGCTTGCGGTCCAGGCGGCGTTCGACGGTGGCCAGTTCCTCCTCCGTGAGGCCGGCGGGCAACCGCGGCCGCTCGCCGGTCCGTTCGGCGTGCAGCCGGAGCAGGGAGCGCATCCGCGCGACCGCCTCCGCCGGGTCCCCGGCCGGCGGGAGGCCGGCCGGCCCGGTGCCGCGGAGAATGCCGGGCTCGGCCGGCCGGTGTCCGTGGTGCAGGGTCATGGTCCAGCCGTCCTCGGTGGTGGCGCCGAGCTGGACGGTCTCCTGGAAGACCACCAGCTCGAAGGTGCCGGAGGGACGGCAGGTCAGCTCCAGGGCGATTCCGAACCAGTCCTCGTGCGCGCGGCGGAAGGCGGTCGCCAGTGCGTCGAGCCGTTCGGGGGTGAGCGGGGCCGGGAAGGGGACGTCCGGCCGGCCGGGAACGCGGTAGCCGCCGCGGATGCGGGAGCCGCGGTAGCTGGTCTCCGCACGCAGGACGTACGCCGACCAGCCCGGCGGCGCCGCCGCGTTGACCTCGGCGGTGATCCGCCGTGCCGTCCGCTCCACCGTCGCGTCCATTCCCGCCTCCTGCCACGCCCCGGGAGCCGTCGTGGCCCGCCGTCGGGAGGATCATGTCAGCGGCCGGTGACGGTGGTGCGTCGGGGGGGGGGGCCCCGCGCGGCCGCCCCCCCCGGCCCCCCCCCCCCCCCGCCCCGCGGCGGGGGGGGGGGGGGGGCGCGCGGCGGGGGGGGGGGGCGGGCGGGGGGGGGGGGGCCGGGGGCGGGGGGGGCGGGGGGGGGGGGGGGGGGGGGTGGGGGGGGCGGGGGGGGGGGGGCGGGTGGGGGGGGCGAGGCCGGTGCCCGGGGCGAGGCCGAGGGCGAGGTCGTTCAACGGGAGTGCGGCCAGCGGGGACAGGTCGGCGGTGGT
>NZ_JBITBY010000008.1:0-254399 GCF_044452665.1 Kitasatospora sp. NPDC051853
GTTACATTCCGAACCCGGAAGCTAAGCCTCACAGCGCCGATGGTACTGCAGGGGGGACCCTGTGGGAGAGTAGGACGCCGCCGAACAATCATTCAGAGAAGGCCCCCCGGCCCAGCCGGGGGGCCTTTTCGCATTTCCGGGCCGAATAACCGCGTGCGCACCCATCGGATGATCTTTACTGTTGCGCGCATGACGATTTCTCATGACACCACCGGTGCCGGCCCGGCCGTGCTCCTGCTCCACTCCACCGTCTGCGACCGCCGTATGTGGGACGGCCAGGTGGCCGCTCTGGCCGAGGCCGGCCACCAGGTGGTCCGGGCCGATCTGCGCGGGTTCGGGGAGAGTCCGGCGGCCGACCGGCCGTACAACGACGCGGACGATCTGGTGGAGCTGCTGGCCGGGCTCGGGGTCGAGCGGCTCGCGCTGGTCGGGGCGTCCGGTGGTGGGGCGGTGGCGCTGGAGTTCGCGGCGCGGTTCCCGGAGCGGGTCGGGGCGCTCGCGTTGCTGTGCACGGCGGCGGCCGGGCTGGAGCCGGGGGACGGGCTGCGGGCGTTCTGGGGGAAGGAGAACGAGCTGCTGGAGGCGGGGGACGTCGCGGGGGCGACGGACCTGAACGTGGCCACCTGGTTGGGGCCGGACGCGGGTGACGACGCCCGGGAGACGGTCCGTCAGATGCAGCGGCACGCCTTCGAGGTGCAGCTGGCCGCGGGTGACGTGGAGGGCGTCGAGTACGAGTCGTCCCCGGAGGCGATCACCGCGCCGACGCTGCTGGTGACCGGGGCGCACGACTTTCCGGAGTTCGGCCGGGTCTCGGACAGGCTGGCCGGGCTGATCCCGGGGGCGCGTCGGGTGGACCTGGAGTGGGCCGGTCACCTGCCGGCGGTGGAGCGGCCGGAGGAGACGGCCGCCCTCCTGGTGGACTTCCTGGCCGAGAGCGGCTGGAGCAAGTAGTTCCGGAGAAGTGGTCCCGGAGAAGTGGTTCCGGGGCGGGCCGGGCACCAACGCGCCCGGCCGATGCCGGCTCAGGGCAGCTCGGCCAGGCCGAGGGCGGGCCGGTCGCGGTGGAGGGCGAGGGCGACGTCGACCAGGTCGGCCCGGCGCAGGCCGGGGATCTCGTCGAGGGGTACCCAGGCGGCCAGGTCGGTGGAGCCGTCCGTCTCGGGGCGGAGCTCGCCGCCGACCACCCGGGCGGCGTAGACGATCCGCAGGCTGTGGAAATCCCGGGCCGGTCCGGAGAGGAACGGCGGGTCGATGAGGTGGCGGGAGTCGACGCCGAGCAGGGCGTCGAGCTCGACCAGGTAGCCGGTCTCTTCCTCGGCCTCCCGGACGGCGGCGAGCTGCGGGGGTTCGCCGTGGTCGAGGCCGCCGCCGGGCACCGTCCACTCGTGGGTGCCGTCGCCGAGCACGCCCCGGGCGAGCAGCATCCGCCCGTCCTGGTCGATGCACACCACGTACGCCGCCGTTCGTGAGCGCTTCACGAGCTCCGTCATCGTCGGACACCTCCGTCGTCAGCCTGGGGTACCGCAGGAGAAACCGGACCTGACACTCAATCAGGACCGGCGCCCCGGGACCACCGCATTACCGCCCGCCCGCCGCGTAAGGTCGGCTGCATGGAGATCCTGACCAATGCTGCCCTGACCGAGGCCGAGCTCGCCGCCGCCCGGGACGTCCTGACCGCCGCCGCCGAGGCGGACGGACGCGAGGCGGTGTCGGAGGCGGGCCGGCTGCGGTTGCGGGTGGCCGAGCCCCGGGCCGGGGTGACGCACCTGGTGCAGCGGGGCGAGGACGGGGAGCCTGCCGGGTACGCGCAGCTGGAGGCGGGGGAGGGCGCGGTGACGGTGGAGTTCGCGGTGCACCCGGCGCTCCGCCGCCGTGGGCTGGGCCGGGCGCTGCTGGACGCGGTGCTGGCGGCCGCGGGGCCGGGGCGGACGGTGGACTTCTGGGCGCACGGCGGGCACCCGGGGGCGGCCCGGCTGGCGGAGGAGGACGGTGCCGAGCTGGTGCGCGAGCTGCGGCAGATGCGCAAGCCGGCGGAGCCGGTGCCGGCCGAGCCGGTGTTCCCGGCGGGGGTGACGGTGCGGACCTTCCGGCCGGGGCGGGACGAGGCGGCCTGGCTGGCGCTGAACGCGCTGGCCTTCGCCCACCACCCGGAGCAGGGGAGCTGGACGGAGCGGGACCTGGCGGACCGTCAGGCGGAGCCGTGGTTCGACCCGGAGGGGTTCTTCCTGGCGGTCCGCCAGGAGGAGGGCGGTGAGCGGGTGGTGGGCTTCCACTGGACCAAGGTGCACCCGGACGGGCTCGGCGAGGTGTACGTGGTCGGTGTGGACCCGGCGGAGCAGGGGAACGGACTGGGCAAGGCGCTGACCGCGACGGGTCTGCGTCACCTGGCCGGGGACCGCAAGGTGCCGACGGTGCTGCTGTACGTGGACGCCGACAACCACGCCGCGGTGCGGGTGTACGAGGGGCAGGGCTTCACCGTCCACGAGGTGGACCTGGTGTACCGCCTGCACACGGAGCAGGCGCCGCGGGACTGAGGCGGCCACGGGGGCGACGGACTCAGCTTTCCTCCTGGCCATGCGGTGTTTACCGTGGATTAAATTCACGCCGCGAAGATCACAGGATGAAGTCAGCAGTGCCCCGCCCCCGGGCGACCGGTCGCTCGGAGACCGTCCTGCTGGAGGAGCTGGAGCCCATGAGCATCCCCCGTCCCGTCTCCACCACCCAGACCAAGGAGTCCACCGCCCTGCCGCCCTCCCTGGTCCTGGCCGAGGGAGAGCCGTTGAAGGACGAGGAGTTGGACGAGCTTCCGCAGGGTCGCTTCCTGGACCGGGAGCGCAGCTGGCTGGCGTTCAACGAGCGCGTCCTGGAGCTGGCCGAGGACCCGCAGATCCCGCTGCTGGAGCGGGCCAAGTTCCTGGCGATCTTCGCCTCGAACCTGGACGAGTTCTTCATGGTCCGGGTGGCCGGCCTGAAGCGCCGGATCGCCACCGGGGTGGCGCAGCGCTCGGCCTCGGGCCTGCAGCCGCGCGAGGTGCTGGACCAGATCTGGGTCCGGTCGCGCGAGTTGATGGCGCGTCACGCGGCCACCTTCCAGCAGGAGGTGCTGCCGGACCTGGCGGCCGAGGGCATCGAGCTGGTGCGCTGGTCGGAGCTGTCGGAGAAGGAGCAGGCCCGGCTGCACACGCTGTTCCGGCAGAAGATCTTCCCGGTGCTGACGCCGCTGGCGGTGGACCCGGCGCACCCGTTCCCGTACATATCGGGGCTGAGCCTCAACCTGGCCGTGGTGGTGCGCAATCCGGTCTCCGGCCACAAGCACTTCGCCCGGGTGAAGGTGCCCCAGGTGCTGTCCCGTTTCCTGGAGGCGGCGCCGCAGCGGTACGTGCCGCTGGAGGACGTGATGGGGGCCCACCTGGAGGAGCTCTTCCCGGGGATGGAGGTGCTGGCGCACCACGCCTTCCGGGTCACTCGCAACGAGGACCTGGAGGTGGAGGAGGACGACACCGAGAACATCCTGAAGGCGCTGGAGAAGGAGCTGATGCGCCGTCGGTTCGGCCCGCCGGTCCGGCTGGAGGTGGAGGAGTCGATCGACCCCTACATCCTCGACCTGCTGGTGCGCGAGCTGAACATCACCGACGCGGAGGTCTTCCCGCTGCCGGGGCCGCTGGACCTGACCGGGCTGTTCGGCCTGGCGGAGCTGGACCGGCCGGAGCTGAAGTACCCGAAGTTCGTGGCGGGCACGGCGCGCGGGCTGACCGACGTGGAGTCGGCCTCGCAGCCGGACATCTTCGCGGCGATGCGCGAGCGGGACGTGCTGCTGCACCACCCGTACGACTCCTTCTCCACCTCGGTGCAGGCCTTCCTGGAGCAGGCGGCGGGCGACCCGGACGTGCTGGCGATCAAGCAGACGCTGTACCGCACCTCGGGTGACTCGCCGATCGTGGACGCGCTGATCGACGCGGCCGAGTCCGGCAAGCAGGTGCTGGTGCTGGTCGAGATCAAGGCGCGCTTCGACGAGCAGGCGAACATCAAGTGGGCCCGCAAGCTGGAGGAGGCGGGCTGCCACGTGGTGTACGGCCTGGTCGGCCTCAAGACGCACTGCAAGCTGTCGCTGGTGGTCCGTCAGGAGGGCGACACGCTGCGCCGGTACGCGCACGTGGGGACCGGGAACTACCACCCGAAGACGGCCCGGCTGTACGAGGACCTGGGGCTGCTGACGGCGGACCCGCAGGTCGGTGCGGACCTCTCGGACCTGTTCAACCGGCTCTCCGGGTACTCCCGGCGGGAGTCGTACCGGCGGCTGATGACGGCTCCGCGCGGGCTGCGGGACGGGCTGGTGGGCCGGATCCACCAGGAGATCGCGCACCACCGGGCGGGGCGGCCGGCCTTCGTGAAGCTGAAGGTCAACTCGATCGTCGACGAGGACGTGATCGACGCGCTGTACCGGGCCTCGCAGGCCGGGGTGCCGGTGGACGTCTGGGTGCGCGGGATCTGCGCTGTGCGGCCCGGGGTGGCCGGGCTGAGCGAGAACGTCCGGGTGCGCAGCGTGCTGGGGCGCTTCCTGGAGCACTCGCGGATCTTCGTGTTCGGCAACGGGGGCGACCCGGAGGTCTGGTTCGGCAGCGCGGACATGATGCACCGCAACCTGGACCGCCGGATCGAGGCCCTGGTGCGGGTCACCGACCCGGCGCAGCGGGCGGAGCTGTCCGGTCTGGTGGACCTGGGGATGTCGGACGAGACGGAGTCCTGGCACCTGGGGTCCGACGGGCGGTGGACCAGGCACTCGCAGGACGCGGAGGGGCGTCGGCTGCGGCACGTGCAGAACCTGTTGATCGACTCCCGGCAGCGCCGCCGCAACCTGTCCTGACCTGCTCCGCCCGGTGCGGTCGCGGCTCCCGCCGCGGCCGTGCCGGGCACCACCGTTCCCCGGTACGGCGGGGACTTGCCTCGGGGGGACGAGGAACCAGCATGACCGATCTGCCGACGACCGCCCGGACCGACCAGCCGGCGGGGGAGGCCCTGACGGGTTATCTGACCGCCCAGGCGGCCGCCTTCCTGCGTGCCCTGCCGTTGGTGGTGGGGGAGGCCGGGGCCCGGGCGGGCACGCTGCCGGGCGGTCCGGGCGGGCAGGCCGCGGCCGGGACGGCCGAGCTGCTGCGGGTGGTGCGGCGGATCGGTGGGGCGCTGCACACGTACGCGGCCGGTTTCGAGCCGGAGTGGGCGGAGCGGACCAGGGCGGAGCTGCGCTGGCTGCTGGAGCTGCTGGCGCAGGAGCCGGGCTGTCTGCGGCGGTCGGCGCGGCTGCTGGCGGCGCTG
Organism: Kitasatospora sp. NPDC051853; assembly: GCF_044452665.1. Classification (NCBI taxonomy): domain Bacteria; kingdom Bacillati; phylum Actinomycetota; class Actinomycetes; order Kitasatosporales; family Streptomycetaceae; genus Kitasatospora; species Kitasatospora sp. NPDC051853. The sequence goes on from NZ_JBITBY010000008.1 coordinate 5,314, forward strand.
GACTCGTTGAGCGAGACGGATCCGCGGCGGCCGGGGATGCTGGCGGGTCATCAGGGGGCGCCGAAGGCCCGGGCGCTGCTGGAGCGTCAGCTGACGCTGGCCCGGACCAGGGCGCACTCGACGCTGCTGCAGGAGCTGCGGTCGGCGCGGCTGCACGCGCTGGCGGACCGGATGACGCTGCTGGCGGGCGAGGTGCCGTTGGTGGAGTCGCAGCCGGAGCTGGCGGGGCAGGCGGTGCGGGCGCTGGAGCTGCTGTCGGCGGGGGTGGCGGCGCTGCCGCCGGCCCGGGCGCCGTACGGGGGCGAGGGGCTGCACCGGCTGAGCGTGGTGCCGCCGCAGGTGCCCCCGCAGGGGCAGGGGCCGGCTCCGGTGGCGGAGGTGGACGCGGACGCGGCGCTGGCGGCGGACGACGCGCCGTGGGGGCGGGTGCGGATCCTGGTGAAGCGGGCCCGGTACGCGCTGGAGGTGTGCGGGGAGCGGCTGGCGGGGTTGGACGAGGTGGACGAGGTGCTGGACCGTCACCAGGACGCCGCGGACGCGGCGGTGACGGTGGCGACGGCGGCGCGCACGCCGCGGATCACCCCGGCGACGGCCTACGTGCTCGGCGTGGTGCATGCTGATCAACGGCTGGAGGTGGAGGCGGCGAGGTACGCCTTCGGCCGCCGTTGGCCGAACCTCCAGCAGCACGGATGGCACGAATGGGCGAGTTCCTGACCATGGCGGTCCCCCCGGTGCGGGGCCGTGCGGTGCGGCACGGGCAGACGGTGCTGGCGGCCGGGGTGGTGCTGTGGCGGCCGGGCCCGTTGAAGAAGGACGGGGAGCGGCGGAAGAAGCCGCGGATCGCGCTGGTCCACCGGCCGAAGTACGACGACTGGTCGTTGCCGAAGGGGAAGCTGGAGCCGGGCGAGGACTGGCGGGCGGCGGCGCTGCGGGAGGTCCGGGAGGAGACCGGGCTGAGCTGTGTGCTGGGGGAGGAGCTGCCGGCCCAGCACTACCTGGCGAACGGGCGGGCCAAGGAGGTCCGGTACTGGGCGGGGGAGCTGACGGGTGGCTCGTTCCTGCCCAACCGCGAGGTGGACCGTTTGGAGTGGCTGTCGCCGAGGAAGGCGCGGGCCCGGCTGTCGCACCGGCGGGACCGGGCGCTGGTGGACGCGCTGCTGTCCGTACTCGGGGTGACGCACCGTCACGGGTGACCTGGTCGCGCCCTGCCTGTGACGCAACCGTTACTACCGATCGGTGTTTCCCGCCGTCCGTCGTCGGTTCACTCTCCGTTCATTTGTGACGGGCTGACGCGTCACCTGACCGGCCTAACTTCGGTGTCACCGGAGGGCCGAACGGGCCCTTCCACAGAAAGGGACACCCCTGTGAAGCTCCAGCGGAACGGCCGCTCCAAGGCCCTCGCGATCGGTGCCATGGCGCTCGTTGGCTCGCTGTCGCTCGCGGCGTGCGGCTCGGACGAGAACAAGACCCCCGGCACGGGCGGTTCCTCCGCGGCCGGTTCCTCCGCCGCGATCGCCTGTGGGAAGGCCGGGCAGCTGCTCGGCGCCGGTTCCACCGCCCAGGGCAACGCGATCGACGTGTGGAAGGTCGCCTACGGCGCCGCCTGCTCCGGGTCGACCATCACCTACAGCGGTGGCGGTTCGGGTGCCGGTGTGCAGCAGTTCAACCAGGGCAAGGTCGCCTTCGCGGGCACCGACTCGGCCCTGAAGCAGGCCGAGGTCGACGCCTCCAAGGAGGTCTGCAAGACCGGCCAGGGCATCAACCTGCCGATGGTCGGCGGCCTGATCTCGATCATCTTCAACGTGGACGGCGTGGACAGCCTGGTCCTGGACGGCCCGACCCTGGCGAAGATCTTCGACTCGCAGATCACCAAGTGGAACGCCCCGGAGATCGCCGCGCTGAACCCGGGCGCCAAGCTGCCGGACGCCGACATCCAGGCGATCCACCGCTCGGACGACTCGGGCACCACCGAGAACCTCACCAAGTACTTCGAGAAGGCCTCGGGCGGCGCCTGGACCTACAAGCCGAGCAAGACCTGGGCGGGCAAGGGCGGCCAGTCCGCGGCCCAGAGCGCCGGCGTCTCGGCCCAGGTGAAGCAGGTCAAGAACTCGATCAGCTACGCCGAGCTCTCCTACGCGCAGACCAACAACCTCAAGTCCGCCGCGATCGCCACCGGTGCCGCCAAGCCGGTCGAGGCCACCGCCGCCAACGCCGCCACCACCTTCGCCAAGGCGGAGATCGCCGGCACCGGCAGCGACCTGGCGCTGAAGCTCGACTACGCGACCAAGGCCGAGGGCTCCTACCCGCTCGTCCTGGTCACCTACGAGGTCGTCTGCGACAAGGGCAACAAGCCGGAGACGCTGGACACCCTGAAGTCCTTCCTGAACTACACCATCAGCGACGCGGGCCAGAAGGCCATCGAGGCCAAGGGCTACGTCGCCCTGCCGGCCGAGCTGAGCTCCAAGGTGAAGGCCGCCGTCGCCGCCCTCGCCTGACCCTCGTGAACCACCGGCCGGGCAGCCCTCGAAGAGGGGGGCGGGGCTGCCCGGCCGGATCCAGCTGAGAGCATGTCAAGTCCGGGGCACCGCCGCCATGGTGCCGCCCTCCTTGGGCAGCACCACCAGACCGGAGAAAGACCATGACCACATCACCCCCTGTCACAGACCGGGGCAGGGCCCGCCAGCGCGACAGCCGGCGCGGGGACAACCTGTTCTTCAACCTCTCCCGTGGTTCGGGCATCCTGCTGCTGGTCATCATGGCCGCCATCGCGGGCTTCCTGACCTACCGCTCGGCGCTCTCGTTCGGGCACAACGAGGGCAACTTCTTCACCACCTTCGAGTGGCTGCCGGACGCGCCGAAGCCGGTCTTCGGCATCGCGGTGCTGGCCTTCGGCACCATCGTCAGCGCGGTCATCGCGATGCTGATCGCGGTGCCGGTGGCGATCGGCGTGGCGCTGTTCATCTCGCACTACGCGCCGCGGAGGATCGCCCAGCCCTTCGCCTACCTGGTGGACCTGCTGGCCGCCGTGCCGTCCATCGTCTACGGCCTGTGGGGCGCGCTCTTCCTGGTGCCGCACATGGAGGGCCTGACCAGCTGGCTGGACGAGTACCTCGGCTGGACCTACATCTTCGACGTCACCCAGACCGGTGCCGCCCCGCGCTCGCTGTTCACCGTCGGCATCGTGCTGGCGATCATGATCCTGCCGATCATCACCGCGGTCTCCCGCGAGGTGTTCAAGCAGGCGCCGCGGATGCACGAGGAGGCGGCGCTCGCCCTCGGCGCGACCCGCTGGGAGATGATCCGCACCGCGGTGCTGCCGTTCGGCCGCCCGGGCGTGATCTCCGCCGCGATGCTGGGCCTGGGCCGCGCGCTCGGCGAGACCATCGCGGTCGCCACCGTGCTCTCCGCCAGCCCGATCCTCTCGCTGCACCTGCTCGACCCGGGCGGCGGCACCTTCGCGCAGAACATCGCGCTGAAGTTCGGCGAGGCCGGTGACAACGGCCGGAACGCGCTGATGGCCTCCGGCCTGGTCCTGTTCGTGATCACCCTGCTGGTGAACGGCGCGGCCCGGATGATCATCGCCCGTCGCAAGGAATTCTCGGGGGCCAACTGATGAGTACCACCACCGTGACCCCCGTGGCCGACTCCCCGCGGATCAGCCGCCGGCTGACCGCCAACCGGTTGCCCTCCTGGGCGCCGGGCGGCATCGCCGCCCTCTCGGTCGCCCTCGGCGTCGGCATCGGCCTCGGTGCCGGGCTGCAGAGCAAGATCCAGTGGGGCCTGATCGCCGGACTGCTCTTCGTCGCCATCACCTACGGCGCCGCCACCAAGGTCGAGGGCTCCCGCCAGGCCAAGGACCGCCTCGCCACCTCGGTGGTCTGGCTGGCCTTCGTGCTCGCCGTGATCCCGCTGGCCGCGCTGACCTTCTACACGGTCCAGCAGGGCATCGGCGTGGTGGACGGCTACTTCCTCAGCCACTCCATGAAGGGCGTGCTCCAGACCGAGGCCGGCGGTGGTCTGTACCACGCGCTGATCGGCACCCTGGAGCAGGTCGGCCTGGCCACCCTGATGGCCGCCCCGATCGGTCTGCTGACCGCCGTCTACCTGGTGGAGTACGGCCGCGGCCGGCTCGCCAAGGCGGTCACCTTCTTCGTCGACGTCATGACGGGCATCCCGTCCATCGTCGCCGGTCTGTTCATCCTGTCGCTCTGGATCCTCCTGTTCGGCTTCCAGTACTCGGGCTTCGCGGGCTCCCTCGCCCTGGCCATCCTGATGATGCCGGTCGTGGTCCGCTCCACCGAGGAGATGCTCAAGCTCGTCCCGAACGAGCTGCGCGAGGCCTCGTACGCCCTGGGCGTGCCCAAGTGGAAGACCATCCTGCGGATCGTCCTGCCGACCGCGATCGGCGGCATCACCACCGGTGTGATGCTGGCCGTCGCCCGCATCACCGGCGAGACCGCCCCGGTCATGATGCTGGTCTTCGGCGCGGACATCATCAACGAGAACCCGTTCGAGGGTCCGCAGCAGTCGCTGCCGCTCTACATCTGGCAGCAGTACCAGACCAACAACGACTTCGGGTACGCCCGGGCCTGGGGCGCCGCGCTGGTGCTGATCGCCTTCGTGATGGCGCTCAACCTGATCGCCCGTGCCGTCGCCCGCTGGCGCTCGCCCAAGTCCGGTCACTGACACACCGACTGACGTACGAACAGACGAGAGAAGACGAACGATCATGGCCAAGCGCATCGACGTCAGCGGACTGTCCGCCTACTACGGGAACACCAAGGCCATCGAGGACATCTCGATGACCGTCGAGCCCCGCTCCGTGACGGCCTTCATCGGCCCCTCCGGCTGCGGCAAGTCGACCTTCCTGCGCACCCTCAACCGGATGCACGAGGTCATCCCCGGTGCCCGGGTCGAGGGCAAGGTGATGCTGGACGACGAGAACCTCTACGGTGCCGCGGTCGACCCGGTGGCCGTCCGCCGTAGCGTCGGCATGGTGTTCCAGCGTCCGAACCCCTTCCCCACCATGTCGATCTACGACAACGTGGTGGCCGGCCTGCGACTGGCCGGCGTGAAGAAGAAGTCGGTGCTGGACGGCGTGGTGGAGAAGTCGCTCCAGGGCGCCAACCTCTGGAACGAGGTCAAGGACCGCCTCAACAAGCCCGGCGCCGGTCTGTCGGGTGGTCAGCAGCAGCGTCTGTGCATCGCCCGCGCCATCGCGGTCGAGCCCGAGGTGCTGCTGATGGACGAGCCCTGCTCGGCCCTCGACCCGATCTCCACCCTCGCCATCGAGGACCTGATCGGTGAGCTGAAGTCGCAGTTCACCATCGTGATCGTGACCCACAACATGCAGCAGGCGGCCCGGGTCTCCGACCGCACCGCCTTCTTCAACCTGGCGGGCGTCGGCCAGCCGGGCAAGCTGATCGAGCTGGACGACACCCAGCGGATCTTCTCCAACCCGTCCGTGCAGGCCACCGAGGACTACATCTCCGGCCGCTTCGGCTAGACCGCGCGGACCCCCAGCTGCTCCGCGGTGCTGCATGGCGGTGCCGCCGCGGAGTCAGAGAAGGCCCGCCCCCGTGATGTGGGGGCGGGCCTTCGCCGTGGCCGGAGCCGGTGGCTGACGGGCGGTCAGCCGAAGAACAGGTGGACCAGCCAGTACATCAGCGCGGCCACCAGGGCGGCGGCCGGCATGGTGATGAACCAGCCCATCACGATGTTCTTCGCCACGCCCCAGCGGACCGCGCGGATCCGCTTGGTGGCGCCCACGCCCATGATCGCCGAGGTGATCACGTGGGTGGTGGAGATCGGCGCCTTGAAGACGAACGAGGTGATGTACATGATCGTCGCGGCGGTGGCCTCGGCCGCGAAGCCCTGCGGCGGGTCCAGCTCGATGATCTTGCGGCCGAGGGTCCGCATGATCCGCCAGCCACCCGCGTAGGTGCCCAGCGAGAGCATGGTGGCGCAGGAGATCTTCACCCAGAGCGGGATCGAGGAGTCGCCCTGGTGGCCCGAGATGGTGAGGGCCATCACCACGATGCCCATGGTCTTCTGGGCGTCCTGGACACCGTGCGCCAGGGCCATGGCGGCGGCCGAAGCGGTCTGGGCCACCCGGAAGTTGCGCTTGGCGCGGTGCGGGTTGGCCTTCCGGAAGATCCACAGGATGGCCAGCATCACCAGGAAACCGGCCACCAGGCCGACCACCGGCGAGACGATCATCGGGATGACGATCTTCTCCAGCACGCCGTGCCAGATCACCTCGGTGCCGCCGGCCAGTGCCGCGCCCACCATGCCGCCGAACAGCGCGTGCGAGGAGGAGGACGGCAGGCCGAAGTACCAGGTGATCAGGTTCCAGGTGATCGCCCCGACCAGCGCGGCGAACAGGATGGCCATGCCCTGCTGGCCCGACGGGGTCTCGATCAGGCCCTCGGAGACGGTCTTGGCGACGCCGGTGCCGAGGAAGGCACCGGCCAGGTTCATCACGGCCGCCATGGCCAGCGCCGCCCGGGGGGTGAGCGCCCGGGTGGAGACCGAGGTGGCGATCGCGTTCGCCGAGTCGTGGAAGCCGTTGGTGTAGGTGAAGAAGAAGGCCACGCCGATGACGGCGATGAGTGCAGCCGTATCCACGAGGGTCAGGACTCCTTGACCGCGATGGTCTCCACCGTGTTGGCCACGTGCTCGAACGCGTCGGCGGCCTCTTCGAGGACGTCCACGACCTGCTTGAGCTTCAGCACCTCGATGGCGTCGTACTGACCGCTGAACAGGTGGGCCAGCAGCTTCCGGTGGATCTGGTCCGCCTGGTTCTCCAGCCGGTTGACCTCGATCCAGTACTCGGTCAGCTTGTCCATCGTCCGCAGCTTCGGCATCGCCTCGGCGGTCAGCTCGGCGGCCCGGGCCAGCACCTCGATCTGCTGCTCGATGCCCTTGGGCAGGGTCTGGATGTCGTAGAGGACGACGAGGTCGACCGCCTCCTCCATGAAGTCCATGATGTCGTCCAGCGACGAGGCGAGGGAGTAGATGTCCTCGCGGTCGAAGGGCGTGATGAAGGAGGAGTTCAGCTGGTGGAACACCGCATGGGTGGTGTCGTCGCCGGCGTGCTCGGCGGCGCGCATGCGCTCGACGATCTCCGCGCGGGCCGACACGTCTGCACCCAGCAGTTCCAGCAGGAGCTTCGATCCGACGACCAGGTTCTCCGCGGCCGCGGCGAACATGTCGTAGAAGCTCGTCTCCTTCGGGGTCAGGCTAAAACGCACGGAAATCTCCGATGTGCGGGGGAGGGACTGAACGATGCTAGGCGCAAGCCGTCAGAACTGCGCAAACGGGGTGATGGTCACGATCCCTCAGTCTGACGGAAGTCGGCCGGATTGCGTCCGTCCTGTGCACGGAGATCCGATCGCGCCGCCCGGACGGCGGAACACCCGGCGGGCCCGGCGTGTTGGACACTTGAGCCCAGTGGACGGGTGAGGACCGAGACCTAGGCGGGCCGAATGACCAGCATCGAGACGCACGACCAGACCACCGCCGCGGCGGCCGGGGAGGCCGCCGACGACGGGGGCCAGTGCTGCGACAACCACGGCCCGCACGGCTACTCCGCGCGCAAGGCCGAGCACCTCAAGCGGCTGCGGCGGATCGAGGGCCAGGTCCGCGGCCTCCAGCGGATGGTGGACGAGGACGTCTACTGCATCGACGTGCTCACCCAGGTCTCGGCCGGGACGAAGGCGCTCCAGGCCTTCGCCCTCTCGCTCCTGGAGGAGCACCTGCGGCACTGCGTGGCCGCCGCCGCGGAGGAGGGCGGCGCCGAGCTGGAGGCCAAGGTGGCGGAGGCCACGGCCGCCATCTCCCGCCTGCTGCGCACCTGAGACCCGCGGCGTGAAGCCCGCGGTGTGACGCCCGCGGCGGCCGTCGGGAGGCTTCCTGACGGCCGCTCAGCTGTCGCGGGCCCGGCTGCCGTTGGCCCGGTCCTCGCGGGCCGGGCTCAGTTGTCGCCCGCGAGCAGCACCTCGTCGATGAGCTCCGGCGCCAGCCGCTCGCCCTCGCCGGCCGCGGCGGCGATCATCAGCTCACCGGCCAGCTCGATCTCGTCCAGCGCGGCCTGCTCGTGCCCGCCACCGTCACGGGGCGTCGAGGACACCATCCGTTCCACCCCCATGGACCCGTCCGGCCGGCAGAGCTGCCGCCCCCTACTCAAGCGTAGGCAGACGGGGCGTCAGACCCCATGGCACCAACGGGCCATCTCTGCGCACCACCCGGGCGTGCTACTCGCTGCCCGTTACTTGGACGGCGTGGCGGACGGCTTCATCGAGTAGATCTCGGTGGCGGCCGGCTCCGCCGCCTGCACCGGCTGCCCGAAGTCGGAGAGCAGCACCGTGGAGACCACCCTCACCTGGTCCTTGGGCTGCTTGGACCCGGCCACCCCGGCGAAGGAGAAGGTCTCCGTCACCTTGTGCAGCCGGCCCTGCCCGTCCAGCCAGGCCTCGTACGGCACCTCCTTGACCGTGAAGGTCTGGGCCGCCATCCGCAGCCCGTCCCCGCCCCGGCCGCCGGTCGCCTCGGCCGCCTTGGCCAGGTCCAGAGTGCCCTTGTAGTGCTTGAGCTCCGACCCGCCCGCCGTCTCGGTGCCGACCAGCTCGGCGCTGACCGCCCCGCGCAGCGCCCCGGCCGCGCTGGCCGGGTCGGTGGCGCCGCTGCTCACCAGGTTCCCGTCCGGGAGCTGGCGGATGTCGAGCTTGACCCACTTGCCCTCGGGGATCTTGGCCCCGCTGTTCTGCAGGTAGACCGTGCCGGGCAGCACCACCTCCACGATCTTGCCGGTGGTGGCGGCGCCGGGCGGCACGTCGATGTCCAGCCGGCCGATCCGCTTCACGTAGTCGTAGCCGCCGGCCCCCTTGAAGACCGCCTTCTTGTCGGCGGACTCGGTGGTCAGCTCGGTGACGGCCTTGGCGGAGCCGGTGCGGCCGGTGATGTCCGCCGCGCTGCGGACCGCGGTCAGCGGGTCGGCCGAGAGCTGGTCGGCCGAGCTGCCGGGCTTGCGGGCGTCGCCGGAACCGCAGGCGGTCAGGGTGGCGACGAGCAGGGCGGCGACGGTGGCGGCGGATGCGATGGTGGTGGTGCGGACGGTGTGCTTCACGATCGGGTACAACCCCCTCAGAGCTCTTCCAGAGCAAACGAGTTGAGGGTCCGCGAGGTTACGGGTGGACCGGCGCACGGCTTTCGTTTCACGCCGGTCGGCTGAGCCGTTACGGTGAGGAGCGTGAACGTCGAGCACCGGGTGACGGTCGAAGAACGAGGCTCCTTCTCCACCGCCCGCTGCACCTGCGGCTGGCATGCTCCCGCCCGACGCAGCCGCGACAAGTCCCGCCGCGACGGGGCTGAGCATTCCGCAGAACGTTCGGGTGTTCAGGGGCGCGAGGAACTGCGCGAACCGGAAGGCGGCCCGGTGTGAGGTCGGGGCACGTCAGCCGGTTGCACGTGCTGCCGTTCCCCCGCGCGCAGTTCCCCGCGCCCCCGGTGTGACCACCTTCGTCAGGCGGCGAGGTCGCGTTCGATGCGGCGGCGGCCGGTGCGGCGGGGGCTCGCGACGAGGAGGGGCCGCAGGGCGGTGCGGCCTAGGGCGTGGGTGAGGGGGACCAGGACGGCCATCGCGAGCGGTGCCAGGAGGAGGACCACCGCGGCCGCCAGGGCGAAGCCGCCGAGGACGTCGGTGGGGTAGTGCACCCCGACGTACATCCGGGCGAGGCCCTGCAGGACGGCGAGCACCCCGGCGACCAGCCCCAGCCGCCTGTTCACCAGGTAGAGCGCGACCGCGATCCCCATCGCCATCGCCGAGTGGTCGCTGACGAAGGAGAGGGTGCCCTCCTTGCCGTGCACCAGCACGTCCAGTTCGGGGTGGTCGACGAACGGCCGGGGCCGGTCGACGATCGCGGAGATCGGCAGGTTGGCCAGTTCGCAGAGGGCCACCGCGAGCGGGGCCCAGAGCAGTCCGGCGACGGCCACCGGGGCGTCGGGGCGGCGGCGGGCCTGGAGCCAGCCGACGGCGAAGAGCAGGCCGAGGCCGAGCAGGAGGCCGTACTCGCCGAGCCAGGCGACGGTGGAGTCGACCCAGGAGGGGGCGGAGCCGGCCAGGCCGTTGACGGCCTTCAGCAGGTCCAGGTCGGGCCCGGCGGTGTCGCCCAGCAGCGTCGACACGCCGCACCTCCGTCGTTGGCCCTCGTGGCCCCTTGATCATCAGTCTGACAAGGGGCACAACGCGGCGACCGCGAGGACGGTTTCAGATTTCACGCACCGTTATGAAAACTTGACTGACCGTCCACTGGACGTCCACGGTCAACGGTGCGTCAACTGTCCTTCGGGTCGCGCCCGGTGCCCTGGCCGCCGCTGGCGATCTGCCCGTCGGCCTGGCGGACGGGCAGGGAGAGGGCACCGTCGGGGGTGACCCGGGTGGCGCCGTAGTACTTGGCGCGGTCGATCTTGTCGTAGCGGATCACCGCGCCGGTGTGCGGCGCGTTGATCATGTAGCCGCCGCCGACGTAGATGCCGACGTGGTCGATGGAGCGCGGGTCGCCCTGGTCGGTGGCGAAGAACACCAGGTCGCCCGGGCGGAGTTGGCTCCGCTCGATGTGCGGGCCGGCGTTCCACTGGTCGTTGGCCACCCGGGGGAGCTCGATGCCGACGCTCTTGAAGGCCGCCACGGTGAGGCCGGAGCAGTCGAAGCGGCCGCCCTCGGCGGCCGTGCCGTTCCCGCCCCACAGGTACGGGGTGCCGAGGGTGGTCTGGGCGAAGTAGATCGCCCCGGAGGCCTGCGGGGAGAGCGCCTGGGTCACCACCGGCGCACCGGGGGAGGCCTCGGCGGGGGCGGTGAAGTTGGCCGCGAGGGTTTTGATGTTCTTCACGTACCCCTGGGTCTCCCGGTACGGCGGGACCCCGTTGTACTTGATGACCGCGTACGGGCCGGCGTTGTAGGCGGCGAGCAGATTCGACTGCCGGTCGCCGGGGATTTTCGCTATGTCCTTGGCGAGGGCGCAGTCGTACACCGCGGCGGAGGCGATCGCGTCGGCCGCGTTCCAGACGTCCTTCTTGCCGTCGCCGTCGCCGTCGGTGGCGTAGCCGGGCCAGGTGCCCGGCATGAACTGCGCCATGCCCTGGGCGCCGACGGGGCTCTGGGCCCGGGGGTTGAAGCCGCTCTCCTGGTAGAGCTGGGCGGCCAGCATGGGGGGAGAGATCTCGGGGCAGAGGGAGCCCCACTGCTGGAACATCGGCTGGTAGGCGGCCGGCACGGTGCGGCCCGCGAGCTTGGGCTGGACGGCCTGCGGGGTGCCGCTGGCGGCGAAGGTGCCGAGCACCACCACGCCGACGAAACCGACCCCCACCAGACCCGTCGCGGCCGCTGCCGCGCCCGCCTTCCGGAGTACCATCAGCACCGTCCCGACGAACCGTCAGTTTCCCGTGTCCCAGAAGGCATTGCTCATCGCAATCATCGCAGATACAAAGGGTGAGCGGTATCCTTCGTACGGTGGACATCCTGGCGTACGGGCCCCGTGCTCCACGACCAATCCGCGAGAAACAGCCAAGTCGAAGTCGGATCTGGCCAAGAATGGGGTACGGCCCTTCGCGCCACCCCGGTCCTGGGCCTTGAATTTGCCTGATCGGGCGGTGAGATGAATGAACCTGAGCAGCGTGATGCAGAGTGACCGGGTCCGGCTCCTGGCTGAGGACCCTCCGAAGAAGGCGAACATCGACACCATCATCGGTGGCATCGCGCCGGACTGGGGCCCGTTCTCCAGTCTGGGTGCCGAGGCGCGGACGATGATCCAGGTGGTGATGGCGGTCGCCATCCTGGCGTGTCTGGGCATCGCCGTCTGGGGGGCGGCCAAGCAGCGGATCGGTGCCACCGCGATGCGGGACAGCTTCAGCGCCGAGCAGGGCAAGGGGCTGATCGTGGCGGGCCTGACCGGCGTGTTCATCATCGGTTCGCTCACCACTCTGTTCACCATTGTGTACGGCATGGCCATCTGACGATCAGACAGAATTGCCCCGGCGGAGCGGCCCCGTAGCGGCCGTCCCCGCCGGGGTGTCGCGCTTCCCGCGCGGACCGCTCGTACCAGCTCGTACCAGCCAGGGGGCCCAGGGGGCTCCCCGTACCAGGAGGGCCGCCGTGCCGGTGTCCGACGACCAGCCGCACACCCGGACGCGGCTGCCGGTCGGCGAGCAGTCCGTCTACCAGCAGCAGACGGGGCGTCAGGCCCGGCCGGTGCGGACGCTCTTGACGGTTCTGCTGGTGGTGGTCCTGCTGGTGGTCGCCATCTCCATCGCGAACCGGGACAAGCCGGACCCGGGCAGCACCGCCCCGGCCGGCTCCTCGGACCGGGCGGCCTCGGCGTCCCCCCGGCCCGCCACCACCGCGCCCACCGGCCAGCTGCCGGTGGCCACCGCCTCGAACGGGATCGGCGTCGGCCACCCGCACACCTCGCAGGGCGCGCAGTCGGCCGCCGCCAACTACGCGGTGGCGATGGGCTCCGAGGAGATGTTCCGCCCCGACACCCGGGGCGCCCTGCTCGGCACGCTGGCCGACCCGACCGCGCTGCCCGCCCTGAAGGCCCGGCTGGACGCGGCCTTCGGGCCGGAGCAGCTGGCCGGCTTCGGCCTGGACGACAAGGGGAAGCCGGCCAAGGGCCTGACCTTCGTCAGCCGGACGGTGCCGGTCGGCACCAAGCTCACCAACCAGGCCGACACCGCGACCGTGGTCGAGGTCTGGTGCACCGGCCTGCTCGGCCTGGCCGGCCAGGGCTCCACCCAGCCGGTGTCCGAGAACTGGTTCACCCTCACCCTCACCATGCGCTGGACCGGCAGCGACTGGAAGCTCACCGACTTCGCCCGCCGCTCGGGTCCGGCCCCCCTCCCCGGCGACCAGCAGGCCGCCACCGCCGACGAGATCACCGGCGCCGTCCAGGACTTCGGAGGCTTCCGCTATGCCCGTTGACGCCACAGCCACCGGTCGCCGGTTCGCCCGGGCCGGGGCGGTGCTCGGAGCGCTGCCCGCGCTGGTGCTGCTGACGGCGGCCCGGGCGCTGGCCGAACCGACGCCCTCGCCCTCGCAGACGGCCAAGTGCAACCTGCCGGTGCCCGGGGCCGACCGGGCCTGCGCCCCGGACACTCCCGGCGTGGTGGTCACCGGCCCCGGCGGCGGCACCCTCGGCGGCGTCACCGACCCGCTCGGCTCGCTGGCCAAGGGCTGCGCCGAGGCGGCCGCCTGGGTCACCCGGAAGCTGGCCGCCGCGATCGACTCCACCACCCAGGTGGACTTCACCAACGCCGCCTTCCTGCAGCAGTACGCGGTGGTCTTCGCCGGCTCCACCGTGATCACCCTGATCCTCTGGCTGCTCGCGGTGACCAAGCGCGCGGTGCGCGGCGCCTCGCTGGCCACCGCCGTCTCCGAGGCGATCGGCTTCCTCTGGCTGACCGTCATCGCCTCCGCCTTCACCCCGCTGGTGCTCTTCACCCTGGTCTCCGCCACCGACGGGCTGACCGCCGCCATCGCGGCCGGGACCAAGTCCGACACCGGCACCTACCTGGGCGGCTTCGCGGACACCCTGGAGAAGGGCTCGCTGGGCGGCGGCCCGCTGATCCTGATCATCGTCTCGCTGGTCGCGGTGCTGGCCGCCGCGGTGCTCTGGATCGAGCTGCTGATCCGGGCCGCGATGCTCTACGTCGGCGCGCTGCTGGGCACCGCGGTCTACGCCGGGCTGGTCGACAAGCAGCTCTGGAAGCACGTCCGGCGCTGGGCCGGGGTGATGCTCGCGGTGGACCTGGCCAAGCCGATCATCGTGATCATCCTGGGCCTGGCCGGGGCGGTGGCCACCGGCGCCGGGGCCACCGACGACTTCGCCAAGGTGCTCTCCGGGCTGGCCATCCTGTTCCTGTCGATCTTCGCCAGCGCCGCCGTCTACCGCTTCGTGCCTGGCTTCGGCGACGAGCTGATGCAGATGCGGCACGCCCGCGCCAGCGCCGTCTCGGCCGGCTCCGCGATGATCAACGGCCCGGCCAACCTGGTCAAGCAGGGCATCTCCACCCACGGCGCCCGCGGCGGAGGCGGCGGCCCCGCCACCGCCAACGCCTCCACCGGCACCGGCGCCGCGGCCGCCGGCATCGCCGCCCACGGCTCCCGCACTCCGGCACCCCCGCCGCAGACCCCCGCCCAGGCCCCGGCCGCCAACCCAGTGAAGGGAGCGTGAGTCGCGCGTGAGCAGCGAACCGCTCGGCCAGTACGGCGCCCCGTACGCCCACCAGCGCCGCACCTACCTGATCGGCAAGGCCCGGCCGAACGCGCCGATCGGGCGCAACCGGGAGTCCGGGGAGATCGTGCTGATCATCTTCGGGGCCTTCCTCGGCATGGTCTGGGGTCTGGCGATGCCGATCCTGCCGCTGCGGATCGCCGGCCTGATCGGCCTGCCGCTGCTCGCGATCGCCGCCGTCTACGTGCCGTACCGGCGCCGCACCTTCTACAAGTGGGTGGAGATCAACCGCACCTACCGCCGCACCCTGCGCAGCGGCCGCGCGGTCTGGAAGTCCGAGGTGGTCGACGCCGGCACCCGGCTGGACGGCCGCGAGGTGGAGATCGGCCCGCCGCCCGGGGTGGGCCGGCTGCACTGGCTGACGGCCCCGTTCGGCCCGGACGAGGTCGGGGTGCTGATGCACCTGGAGCGCCGCACCGTCACCGCCGCGATCGAGATCGAGGGCCCCGGCGTGGGCCTGCGCGACTCGGAGGACCAGGAGGCCCTGGTCGACCGCTTCGGCACCCTGCTCAAGCACGTGGCCAACGGCGACGGCTTCGTGACGCGCCTCCAGATCCTGGCCCGCACCCTGCCGGCCGACCCGGACGCGCACGCCAAGGACGTGGAGCGCCGCGGCGACGCCTCCGCCCCCGGCTGGCTCCAGGACTCCTACGACCAGCTCCAGTCGATGGTCTCCACCTCCTCCGAGCAGCACCGGGCCTACCTGGTCGCCTGCATGCACTACAACCGCGAACTCGCCGCCGAGGCGCACGCGATGGGACGCACCGCGGGTGGCGCCAAGGCCCGGGACGACGACGGCCTGGCCGCCGTGATGGCCCGTGAGCTGACCGACATCTGCGCCCGGCTGGCCGAGGCCGACATCCGGGTCCGCCAGCCGCTGGGCCAGGCCCGGCTCTCCTCGCTGCTGCACTCGATGTACGACCCGGACCACCCGATCGACCACATCCAGGCGATGTCCAGGCGGAACGCCTGGCCGGCCGAACTGGACGCCACCCACCCGCAGTTCCTCCAGGCCAAGACCCGCGAGTCGGCCACCCGCGAGCCCTGGTGCCACGCCACCGCCTGGGTCAAGGAGTGGCCGCTCACCCCGGTCGGCGTCAACTTCCTGGCCCCGCTGCTGGTGCACACCCCGGACGTGATCCGCACGGTCGCCGTCACCATGGACCTGGAGCCGACCGACGTCGCCATCGAGCGGATGCTCACCGAGAAGACCAACGACGAGGCCGAGGCCAGCCGGGCCGCCAAGATGAACCGCACCATCGACCCGCGCGACCTGGCCCACACCGGCCGGGTCGACCAGCGCGGCGACGACCTGGCCTCCGGCGCCGCCGGGGTCAACCTGGTCGGCTACATCACCGTCTCCTCGCGCTCGCCCGAGGCGCTGGCCCGGGACAAGCGGACCATCCGCGCCTCGGCCGGCAAGAGCTACCTCAAGCTGGAGTGGTGCGACCGCGAGCACCACCGGGCCTTCGTCAACACCCTCCCGTTCGCCACGGGCATCCGCCGCTGACCTCGTCTGGAGTCCTCCCATGGCCATCGGCAGCATCACCGACGCCTTCACCAGCCTGATGTTCGGCAAGGTGGAGACCACCCGGCTCCCGGTCCGGACCTCCACCGGCCAGGCCCAGGCGGTCTACCTCCCCACCGCAGCACCGGGGTTGGGCGACTCCGGGGTGATCATCGGCCGCGAGGTGTACTCCGGCAAGGGCTACGTCTACGACCCCTTCCAGCTCTACGGGCAGCAGCTCCCCGCCCCGCACTGGCTGGTGCTCGGCGAGTCCGGCAACGGCAAGTCCGCGCTGGAGAAGACGTACGTGCTGCGCCAGCTCCGCTTCCGCGACCGCCAGGTGGTCGTCCTCGACGCCCAGGGCGAGGACGGCGTCGGCGAGTGGAACCTGATCGCCGACGCGCTGGGGATAAAGTCCATCCGCCTCGACCCGATGGCCGCCCGCGACGGCGGGGTGAAGCTCAACCCGCTCGACCCGGCGATCACCACCACCGGCCAGCTCTCCCTGCTGCGCACCATCATCGAGGTGGCGATGGGCCGCGGCCTGGAGGAGCGGGCCGGCTTCGCCCTCAAGGCCGCCCACGCCCACGTGGTGGCCACCGTGACGGGCCGTCAGCCCGTCCTCAACGACATCATCGACACCCTGCGCAGCCCCGACCTCTCCTCGGTCGAGTCGCTCGGCGTCGGCGTCGACGAGGTGCAGTCCTGGGGCCTGGACGTCGCCCTCGTCCTCGACCGCCTGGTCGACGGCGACCTGCGCGGCATGTTCGACGGCTCCACCACCGACGGCATCGACCTCGACGCCCCGCTGATCGTCTTCGACCTCTCGCACATCGACCGCAACTCGATCGCCATGCCCATCCTGATGGCGATCGTCGGCGTCTGGCTGGAGCACACCTGGATCCGCCCCGACCGGAAGAAGCGCATCTTCCTGGTCGAGGAGGCCTGGCACATCATCAACAGCCCCTTCGTGGCCCAGCTCTTCCAGCGCCTCCTGAAGTTCGGCCGCCGCCTCGGCCTCTCCTTCGTCGCCGTCGTCCACCACCTCTCCGACGTGGTCGACGGCGCCGCCGCCAAGGAGGCCTCCGCCATCCTCAAGATGGCCTCCACCCGCACCATCTACATGCAGAAGGCCGACGAGGCCAGAGCCACCGGCCGCGTCCTCGGCCTCCCCCGCTGGGCCGTCGAGATCATCCCCACCCTCTCCCCGGGCATCGCCGTCTGGGACGTCAACGGCAACGTCCAAGTCGTCAAACACATCATCACCGAGGCCGAACGCCCCCTCGTCTACACCGACCGCGCCATGACCGAGGACGCCGTCGCCGAGCGCCACCGCGCGGAGCGCCAACTCGCGGCGGAGCCGGGGGTCTAGCGGTCCTGGGCAATTGGGCAGCAGCTTGCTGCCCAATTGGCTCGGGCCAGCTCTTGGCCAGGTGCTGCATGTAACGGAGCGAGCGGGGTGAGAGACCGCGCTGCTCCGGGAAGGCGGTCCGGAGGTCGACCGACAGGCGGTTGATGACCTTGGTGCCCCAGCCCTCCTGCTCCTGGCGGTCCAGGATCAGCCGGCCGATCCGCCAGTAGTGGCAGATCTGCTCGGTGCTGACGATCCGTCGCACCCGGAGCTGGGTACTGCTGATCTCGGCCTTGATGTCGCCGAGCAGGTCGGCGTAGCCGGGCGGCAGGTCGCCGGTGGCCTGGGCGGGGAGGCCGGCCGGGGCCGCGAGTTCGTTGCTCATGGCGCGGAGCCTTGCACCGGCCCGGACGGTTCGGGTGGCGGAACGATCCGGTTCACCCGGCCGGTGGGTGTGTGGAGTGGCACACAGGCTTACGGGGGTACGTGTGCGACTGAGCCCGGCGTCTGACGGTTCTTCGGGGGATGGAAACCCTCTCGTTACTCGCGGGGTCCTGACAGCTACGCGCGTTGACCCTAGGCTGCGGTGGTCACACCACCTTTCTCGGCTCCGGCCCCACGGCGGAGCCCCCAACGGTGCAGGGGAACCCTCATGTCCAATGCCGGCCGCACCGGCCGTTTCCGTCGCCCGGCGTACGCCGCGGCCGCCGCCGTCGGTCTCTTCGGGACCCTCCTGGTGCCGGGCACTGCCCAGGCGCACGGCTGGGACTGGGACTGGAACTGGCACAAGCCGAAGACCGAGGACCTCCAGATCCTCGCCATCAACGACCTGCACGGGAACCTGGAGCCCCCGGCCGGCTCCTCCGGCAACATCAAGGAGGTGGACCCGGCCACCGGCAAGGTGGTGGACACCCCCGCCGGCGGCATGGAGTACCTGGCGACCGCGCTGCGCCAGGCCCGTGAGGGCCACCGCAACACCGTGACGGTGGCGGCCGGTGACCTGGTCGGTGCCAGCCCGCTGGTCTCGGCGCTGTTCCACGACGAGCCGACCATCGAGGCGCTGAACAAGGTCGGACTGGACGTCACCTCGGTGGGCAACCACGAGTTCGACGAGGGCTACAAGGAGCTGCTCCGCCTGCAGCAGGGCGGCTGCCACCCGACCGACGGCTGCTACGAGGAGGGCCGCTCCTTCGAGGGCGCCGACTTCCAGTACCTGGCCGCCAACGTCACCAACGAGAAGACCGGCCGCCCGATCCTCAAGCCGTACTGGGTGAAGAACGTCCGCGGCACCAAGGTCGGCTTCATCGGCGCGACCCTCGAGGGCACCCCGAACATCGTCACCGCCGAGGGCATCAAGGGCCTGAAGTTCGGCGACGAGATCGAGACCATCAACAAGTACGCGGCCGAGCTGAAGCGCAAGGGCGTGGACTCGATCGTGGCGCTGATCCACGAGGGCGGCTTCCCGGCCTCCACTACGTACAACTACGACTGCGGCGCGGCGGGCGCGGGCATCTCCGGCCCGATCGTCGACATCGCCAAGGGCCTGGACCCGGCGATCGGCGCGATCGTCACCGGTCACACCCACAACTCCTACGCCTGCTCGATCCCGGACCCGAACGGCGTCCCGCGCTCGGTGACCAGCGCCGCCTCCTTCGGCCGCCTGTACACCGAGATCAACCTCAAGCTGGACAAGCGCACCGGCGCCATCGTCCGCCCCTCGGTGACCGCCGCCAACAAGGTCGTGCGCCGCACCGGCGAGAAGGCACCGGACATCACCGAGCTGATCGGCCACTACAACAAGCTGGCCGCCCCGATCGCCAACCGTCCGCTCGGCTTCATCGGCGCGGACATCAACGGCCGTGGCTCCTCCGCCTTCGAGAAGCCGCTCGGTGACGTGATCGCCGACGCCCAGCTGGCCGGTCTCTCCCCGGCCGACAAGGGCGGCGCCCAGATCGCCTTCATGAACCCCGGCGGCATCCGCTCCGACCTGGTCTACAAGGCCAGCGGCGCCGAGGGCGACGGCGTGGTGACCTACGGCGAGGCGTTCACCGTCCAGCCGTTCACCAACATGATGCAGGTCAAGACCCTGACGGGTGCTCAGGTCGTCAAGGTCCTGCAGGAGCAGGTCAGCGGCCCGAACCAGGCCGCCCCGAAGATCCTCCAGATCTCCAAGGGCCTGACCTACACCCTGAACCTCAACAAGACCGGCGCCGAGCGGATCGCGGACGTCAAGTTCAACGGCGCCCCGATCGACGTCAACGCCAAGTTCCGCGTCGCGGCCAACGAGTTCCTGCACGGCGGCGGCGACGGCTTCCCGACCTTCACGGCCGGCACCGACAAGCTGGTCGGCGCTTCCGACCTGGACGTGTTCTCCGCCTACCTCGGCGCGAACTCGACCGCCTCGGCCCCGCTGAAGGTCCCGGCCCAGGACCGCATCAAGGTCATCGGCATCGGCGAGGACGTCAACTGACGCCCGGCTGAAGCCCGGTGCGGGGCTCCCCTCCTTCCGGAGGGGAGCCCCGCACCTTTTCCACCGCTACGGCGCGGTGGCCTGCCCCGGCAGGCGGACGGTGGCCACCGTGCCCGGGCCGCCGTCCTGGGCCGGGCCGAGCGAGACCTCGCCGCCGGCGTCCTGGACGGCCTGCGCCACGATCGACAGCCCGAGCCCGGAGCCCGGCAGCTGACGGGAGGACGGGGAGCGCCAGAAGCGGTCGAAGACGTACTGGAGCTCGTCCGGCGGGATGCCGGGACCGTGGTCACGGACGGTCAGGCGGCCGTCCTGGAGGGCGAGTTGGACGGTGCCGCCGGGCGGGGAGTACTTCACCGCGTTGTCGAGCAGGTTGATCACCGCCCGCTCCAGGCCGGGGCCGTCCCCGCGCACGTACCAGGGGTCGACGACCAGGGCGAACTGCAGGCCCGGGCCGCGGAGCCGGGCCCGCTCCACCGCGCGGTGGACGATCTCGTGCAGCGCCACCACGGTGTGCTCGCGCTCGGGACGCGAGGTCTCCGGGCGGGAGAGCTGGAGCAGGTCGCCGATCAGTACGGTGAGTTCCTGCATCTGGGCCTTCATGTTGCCCAGCAGCTTGGTCCTGGTCGCCTCGGGGAGCGGGCGGCCGGTGTCGTTGGAGCGGATCAGCAGGTCGACGTTGGTGCGCAGTGAGGTCAGCGGCGTGCGGAGCTCGTGCCCGGCGTCGGCGATCAGCCGGATCTGCCGCTCCCGGGAGTTGGCGAGCGCGGTGGACATCGAGTTGAACGAGGAGGACAGCCGCGCGAGTTCGTCGTCGCCGCGGACGGGGATGGTGGTGCCGACCTCCTCGGTGCGGGCGATGTGCTCCACGGCGTTGGTGAGCTGGTCCACGGGCTTCAGCGCCGACCGCGCGACCAGCCGCCCGGTGACGCCGGCGCCGACCACGCCGAGGGCGGCCACGCCGGCGAGCAGCAGGGCGAGCTGCTGGAGCGAGCTCTGGACGGTGTCGACCGGTACGGCGATCAGCACGGTGTAGCTCTTCACGTTCGGCCCGCTCTGGACCTGGGCCGGGGACCGCTTGACCAGCGCGGGCGTCCCGTCGGAGTAGCTCCCGTCGCGGATCGAGACCCCGGTGGCGGAGAGGTCCGAGGGATCGGTCCTGATGATCCGCTCCGCGCCGTACGGGAAGCAGACGTCGTCACCGGCCTTGACGTACTGG
Source organism: Kitasatospora sp. NPDC051853 (assembly GCF_044452665.1). NCBI lineage: Bacteria > Bacillati > Actinomycetota > Actinomycetes > Kitasatosporales > Streptomycetaceae > Kitasatospora > Kitasatospora sp. NPDC051853. Next base: position 26,146 of record NZ_JBITBY010000008.1, read on the forward strand.
ACGTCGAAGCGGTTGGGGAACGGGTGGGTGCCCACCTTGTTCGCGCCGGCCAGCGCCGCGGCGGCCGTCGGCTCGCAGGACAGCGAGACCCCGTTCGGTCCGCCGGGCGGCCGGGTGTCCGAGAGCGTCTGCCTGACCTGGCCGTACAGCCGGTCCCTGACGATGAACCAGCACGCCAGCGCCGACAGCGCGATGGCGACCGCCACCGCGGCGGCGGTGAGCATCGCGAGCCGGCTGCGCAGCGAGCGCCCCCCGTACCAGCCCGCGAGGCGCTTCACGCCGCCGCGCCGGTGGCGGTGCGGAGGGCGTAGCCGACTCCCCGGACGGTCTGGATGATCCGCGGCATGCCGCCCTGCTCGGTCTTGCGCCGCAGGTACATCACGTAGACGTCCAGGGAGTTGGACGAGGGCTCGAAGTCGAAGCCCCAGACGGCCTTGAGGATCTGCTCCCTCGTCAGGACCTGCCGGGGGTGGGAGAGGAACATCTCCAGCAGCATGAACTCGGTGCGGGTCAGCTCGATCGGCTTGCCGTCGCGGGTGACCTCCCGGGTGGCGGTGTTCATCCGGAGGTCGGCGAAGGCCAGCACCTCGCTGGACTCGGCCTCGGCCGAGGCCCGGGCGGCGGCCTCGCTGGCCAGGGCCGAGCGGCGGAGCAACGCCCGGACGCGGGCCAGGAGTTCGTCGAGTTCGAAGGGCTTGGCCAGGTAGTCGTCGGCGCCGACGTCGAGGCCGGTGACGCGGTCGCCGACGGCGTCGCGGGCGGTGAGCATGAGGACCGGGGCGCTGTCGCCCCGGGCCCGCATGCGGCGGACGGCGGTGAGGCCGTCCATCCGGGGCATCATGATGTCGAGCAGCACCAGGTCGGGGCGGTCACGCTCGACCGCGTCCAGGGCCTCGAAGCCGTCGGTGGCGGTGGTCACCTCGTAGCCCTCGAAGGCGAGGCTGCTCTCCAGGGCGTCCCGGAGGGCGGGTTCGTCGTCGACCACGAGGATCCGGGCGGTGGGGCCCTGGAGTGCCTCGGCAGGGGTGCGGTCGTCGGCGGGCGGGGTCATCGGCGCTGGGCCTTTCCTCGTGCGGTCTGGCTGCTGTCATTCTCCGTCAGAGCCGTTGTCCGGCCTGGAGCTTCGGCAGTACCTGCTTGATGTCGTTGATCGGGATGGCGAAGCCGAGGCCGACGCTGCCCGCGCTGCCGGAGCCGGCGGTGGCGCTGGAGCCGCTCGCCGAGTACATCGCGGAGTTGATGCCGATGACCTGCCCGGAGGCGTTGATCAGCGGGCCGCCGGAGTTGCCGGGGTTGAGGGCGGCGTCGGTCTGCAGGGCCTTGTAGCTGGCGGTGTCGCCGGAGCCGGCGGAGGAGCGGGACTGCAGGCCGGGCAGGTTCGGGAAGCCGAAGCCGCCGTTGCCGCTGGTGGTGGAGTCGTCGACCTGGACGGTGACGGGCCGGTCCTTGGCGCTGATGATGCCGGAGGTGACGGTGCCGGTGAGGCCCTCGGGGTTGCCGATGGCGACCACGGAGTCGCCGACCTGCACGGCGTCGGAGTCACCGAGGGTCGCGGTCCTGAGGCCGCTGACGCCGGCGGCGGTGATCACGGCGACGTCCAGCGACTCGTCGGTGCCGGTGACGGTGGCCTCGGCGGTGGAGCCGTCCTTGAAGGTGACGGTGGCCTGGCCGCCGCCGCTGACCGCGCCGGAGACCACGTGGTAGTTGGTGAGGATCTGGCCGTCGGAGGTGAGCACCACGCCGGTGCCGGTGGAGGTGCCGGTCGCGGTCTTCACGGTGATCTGGACGACGGCGGGGGAGACGGCCGTGTTGACGGCCGCGACGTTCGCCGTGCCGTCGGACTCGGCGGACACCGGGCTGACCACGGTGGAGCCCGAGGCGGTGGCGGTGCCCCGGTCGCCGGCGACCAGGCCGCCGGTGACGCCGCCGATCAGGGCGGCCGCCGTGGCGACGGCGGTCACCAGGGCGAGGCGGCCTTTGAGGAAGCCCTTCCGCACAGGGCCCACGGGGGCCTCGGCGGGCTGCGGGGTGGTGGTCCAGCCGGCGTAGGCGTAAGGACCCTGGTCTTCGGTGCTTCGCTGCTGGTCGCTCATGTCCTCCAAGCTCCGCCCACCGGATGAGAGCCGGATGAGAGCGGAGTCAGAGGTGGCCGAGAAGCCCGTTGACTTCTCATAAAGCCTGGTCAGCCTGCGGAAGGACCGCCACAGCCGCAGGAACGGCGGATGACCAGCCGGGACGGGAAGGTCCGCACCCGCTCGGTCTCCGAGCCCGGCACCATCAGCGACTCGTCCAGCACCAGGTCCACCGCGGCCCGGGCCATCGCGTCCCGGTCGGAGGCGACGGTGGTCAGCGGCGGGTCGGCCAGGGCGGCCTCGGGGATGTCGTCGAAGCCGGCCACCGCCAGGTCCTCCGGCACCCGCAGGCCGACCTCGCGGGCGGCCCGCAGCACGCCGATCGCCTGGTCGTCGGTGGAGCAGAAGATCGCGGTCGGACGCTCCGGCGAGCGGAGCAGCTCGACGGCCACCTCGTACGCGCCGTAGCGGTGGAACGGGGCGTCCACCAGGTTGGGCTCGACCGGCAGCTCGTGGGCCCGCATGGCCCGCTCCCAGCCCTCGACGTGGTCGATGACCGGGTCGCCGGGGGCGGGGGACTCGACCGGGCCGCCGAAGCAGACCACGGAGGCGTGCCCGTGCTCCTCCAGCAGGTGGCGGACGGCCGCCTCGGCGCCGCCGACGTCGTCGGTGGTGACGGCCACGTCGTCGATCGCCTCGGGGCGGCGGTGCAGCAGCACCACCTTGGCGCCCTCCATCGCGGCGAACTCCTCGGCGGCCCGCTGCGAGGGGCCCTGGCTGACCAGGATCAGGCCGGAGACCCGCATGCCGAGGAAGGCGCGGACGTAGTGCACCTCGCGGTCGTCCACGTAGTCGGAGTTGCCGATCAGCACGAGCTTGCCGCGCTCGGAGGCGGCGCGTTCCACCGCGTGCGCCATCTCGGCGAAGAAGGGCTGGCGGGCGTCGGGGACGACCATGCCGATCAGGTTGGTGCGCCGGGAGGCCATCGCCTGGGCGACGCTGTTCGGCCGGTAGCCGAGCTGCTCGATCGCCGCGAGCACCTTCTCCTTGGTCGCGGGCGCGACCGGGCGCGGCCCGTTGTTGATGACGTAGGAGACGACCGCGGTCGAAGTCCCAGCCAGTCGGGCTACATCGTCGCGCGTCACCTTGGCCACGGGGGGAGTCTACGCGGGTGGCTCGCCACCGGTAGGGGGGATACCCGCCGTCCGGCCGACCGGCCCCGGACAGGCCGGGGCACAGTCGGACAGAACGGACCTGCCGCCGCGCGGTACGGCGGGAAACCGACGGGCCGTCAGGCGTCCTGGGACGCCCGCTCGGGTGCCCGCTCGCCCTTCTCCGGGACGACGAAGCGGTAGCCGACGTTGCGCACGGTGCCGATCAGCTGCTCGTGCTCGACGCCGAGCTTGGCCCGCAGCCGCCGCACGTGCACGTCGACCGTCCGGGTGCCGCCGAAGTAGTCGTAGCCCCAGACCTCCTGGAGCAGCTGGGCCCGGGTGAAGACCCGGCCCGGGTGCTGCGCCAGGTACTTGAGGAGCTCGAACTCCTTGAAGGTGAGGTCCAGAACCCGGCCCTTGAGCTTGGCCGAGTAGGTGGCCTCGTCCACCGACAGGTCGCCGTTGCGGATCTCCATCGGGCTGTCGTCGACGGCCACCTGGAGGCGGCCCATGGCCAGCCGGAGCCGGGCCTCGACCTCGGCCGGGCCGGCCGTGTCCAGCAGTACGTCGTCGATGCCCCACTCGGCGGTGACGGCGGCCAGGCCGCCCTCGGTGACCACCAGGATCAGCGGGCAGCCGATGCCGGTGGAGCGGAGCAGCTGGCAGAGGCTGCGGATCTGCGGCAGGTCGCGCCGGCCGTCGACCAGGATCACGTCGGCCGACGGGGTGTCCACCAGGGCGGAGCCCTCGGCGGGGGCCACCCGGACGTTGTGCAGCAGGAGTCCGAGGGCGGGCAGCACCTCGGCGGAGGGCTGGAGGGCGTTGGTGAGGAGCAGGAGTGAACTCATACCCGGTGGTCCCCTTTCCGGGTCGTCGCGGACGCGGCCGGCGGTCCTGACGGAGCGTCGGCCACGGAGGAGGTGGGGGTGGGGACGTCCGAGGGGCGAGACACGACCGGTTCGGGGGTGAGCAGTGCGGACAGGGGCGCACGCGCGAGGTCCCGCAACCCCCGGTGCTCCGTCACTGCCCTGCTCATCCGCGAACCTTCCGGTCTGCTCCCGCCGCACACCGCCCGTCCGTGCCCCGCACGTCCTTGTGCGGTTCCGGCCGGGCGGCCCCCCGGGGTGACCGGCGCGGGTGGGGCGCCGGCCTCCGGAGGCCATCCGTGCGTGGCGTCCTGAAAGCACAAAAGGACCCGGGGGCGACTCTGCCCAGGTCCCTCTCTCCGGACGAGAATAGCCGACCACCTCCGGCCAGGGGAGGGGCACGCAACGAGGACTGGGCCACATCGGCGCCCGCCGGGCGTGACCCGGGAGGGGCCCGCGCCGTTCTCCCGGTGCCGTCGCGCGCCGCGCGCGAGCAGCGGCATTGCGGCATCCGGGGCGGGCCGGTCCATCATGGGAGCCGCACCGGCCGCACCGTACGTGTACACCTTTGGCGTGGGTGCCCCGGCAACAGGGCGGGGGCGCCGCACCGGGCGGGGACGTAGGAGGAGGACAGCCATGACGGCGACCGCGGACCACACTTCCACCTCGCGGGTGACGGACCCCGGGGCCGCCCGGGTGACCGTGCGGTACTGGGCGGCGGCCAAGGCGGCCGCCGGGCTGGCCGAGGAGGAGGTCCCGGCGGCCACCCTCGCCGAGGCCCTCTCGGCCGTCCGGGAACGCCACCCCGGGAACGCCCGTCTGCACCAGGTGCTGGCGCACTGCTCCTACCTGGTCGACGGCGAGCAGGTCGGCAACCGCGACCACGCCACCGTCCCCCTCCCGCCCGGCGCCACCGTCGAGGCCCTCCCGCCCTTCGCCGGCGGCTGACGGGCCGCGCGGAGCGCCCTGCCCGGGAGCGCCCCGCAGGGGCGCGAGGAACTGCGCGCGGGGGAACGGCACCACGTGCAACTGGCTTTCGTGCCCCGATCCAGCACTGGGCCGCCTTCCGCACTCGCGCAGTTCCCCGCGCCCCCGGAATTACCAAGGAGTACCCATGACACTCACTGCAGATCCCGTCCGTCGGAGCGGGACGCCGATCGTCGAACCGGGGCTGCCGGTGGCGGGGTTGACCGCCGGGCTCTGCGGGGTGCTGGCAGTGGCCGCGCTCGGGGGGCGGTACGGCCTGGCGGCGGGGCTGACGGCGGCTCAGGGGCTGACCGCGGTGGGGTGGTTCAGGCTGCACGGGATGTGGCCGGCCCGGCAGGGGATCGCGGCGGTGGCGCTGGCCGGGGTGCTGGCGGACCTCGCGGTGCTGACGCACGGGGCGACCGGGCTGCTGGGGGTGCTCGGGACGTACCTGGTGGCGGTGCTGGTCTGGCAGACCTTCCGTCCGTCCGATCCGGCGGAGCGGTTCTACGCCCTGACGGTGCTGGCCTCGGGGGTGGTGCTGGCCGGGCTGGAGGCCTCGCTGCTGCTGGGCGGCCACACCCCGGCCGCGCTGCTCGCGGTGGCGGTGACGGTGCTGCTGGCCGCCTCACCGGCCCCGGCGGCGGTGGCCACCGCCGCCGCGCTGCTGCTCGGCGCCACCGCGGGGGTGCTGGCTGGCGGTCCGCCGGTGCAGGCGGTGCTGGTGACGGTCGGTGCCCTGGTCGGTCGGCGGGTGGCCTCGTACGATTTCCCGTCGAGGTTCGTGCACTTCACGGCCGGGGTGGTGCTGCCGGTGGCGGTGGCCGCCCCGCTGGGCTGGATCGGGTCGGCGCTGCCGCTCTGACGTCCGCCTGTCGAGACGCGGTGTCCATGACGATCGCCGGGGCGGCCTCCCGGCGCTCCGCCGGGGGCTCCCGGCCGCGCCCCTGGGCGGCGCCGTTCGGCGGAATCCCGGAATGTGAGCGGATCCGTCTCAATATTCGACATGCTGGTGACAGCGGCGGTTTCGGTTCCCTAGCATCGTCGGCATGAAGCGACAGGCGGACCTCACGAAGCGGCGGGCGGTAGACCTGTGCCGCGTGTCCGCCTGCCTGTGTCGAATGCGCTGACCGGGCGGTTCTGACCGGCGAGTCCGGCCCCGTCCACCCTGCCGAGCACCTCTGGCCTGGTATTTCCTGCCGTGGCCGACTCGGCCTCCCGAAGTCTTGCCCCACCCCGGCTGCACCCGCCCATGTCTCGCCATGCGAGACGTCGGTTCGGTACGGGCTGCCGCCGGGTGCTGCCCGCACACACCTTCCGCAGTACCGCCCCCGGATGGAGACACCACCATGAGCCGCAGTGACGTCCTGGTCGACGCCGACTGGGTCGAGGCCAACCTCGACAACCCGAAGGTCGTCGTCGTCGAGGTCGACGAGGACACCGCCGCGTACGACCTGAACCACATCCGCAACGCCGTCCGGATCGACTGGAAGCAGGACCTCCAGGACCCGGTGCGCCGCGACTTCGTCGACCAGGCCGGCTTCGAGGCGCTGCTCTCCAAGAAGGGCATCGGCAACGACGACACCGTGGTGCTCTACGGCGGCAACAACAACTGGTTCGCCTCGTACGCCTACTGGTACTTCAAGCTGTACGGCCACGGCGACGTCCGCCTGCTGGACGGCGGCCGCAAGAAGTGGGAGCTGGACGCCCGCGAGCTGGTCGCCGAGGTGCCCGAGCGCGCCGCGACCGAGTACAAGGCCCAGGAGCAGGACAAGTCCATCCGCGCCTTCCGCGACGACGTGGTGAACGCGATCGGCACCCTCAACCTGGTCGACGTCCGGTCGCCCGACGAGTTCGCCGGCCGTCTGCTCGCCCCGGCCCACCTGCCGCAGGAGCAGTCGCAGCGCCCGGGCCACGTCCCGTCCGCCCGCAACATCCCGTGGGCCAAGAACGCCAACGACGACGGCACCTTCAAGTCGGACGACGAGCTCGCGGCGCTCTACACCGCCGAGGGCGTCGACCTGGCGAAGGACACCATCGCCTACTGCCGCATCGGCGAGCGCTCCGCGCTCACCTGGTTCGTGCTGCACGAGCTGCTCGGCCAGACCAACGTCAAGAACTACGACGGCTCGTGGACCGAGTACGGCAGCCTGGTCGGCGTCCCGATCGAGCTCGGCGACAACTGAGCCTCGGCGCTCGAACCGTAAGGAAGGAAGACAGACATGTGCGGTGCGAAGGCCGGCGGCCCCGACCTGGCAGGAGTTGACGTGGCCAAGGAGACGATCATCCAGGGTTCCGTGACCCGCGACGGCGAGCCCGTCAACGGTTACGTCCGCCTCCTCGACGAGGGCGGCGAGTTCACGGCCGAGGTTCCCACCTCGGCGACCGGGCAGTTCCGCTTCTTCGCCCGTCCGGGCAAGTGGACGCTGCGCGCGCTGGTCCCGGGCGCGACCGTGGACCGTGTCGTGGTCGCCTCCCAGGGCGCCCAGACCGAGGTCGCGATCGCGGTCTGAGGACCCGTCACGACCACGGCGCCACCCGTGTGACCGACGGCGGCCCCGCCACCCCCGAGCAGGGGCGGCGGGGCCGTCCGCCGTCGGTGTGTCAGCTGCCGCACCCCGTAGGGTGGTTGCCCTGCGACCTACCCGCCGGTTCTCATTGGAGGGGAGGGAACCGGGGGATACGGGGGGAGCTCGATGACCGGGGCAAGGGTGGCGCCGTTGGCCGGGGACGACCCGGTCCGGCTGGGGCCGTACCGGCTGCTCGGCCGACTGGGCGCCGGCGGCATGGGCCGGGTCTACCTGGCCCGCGAGGACGGCGCGGCCGGCCCGCTGGCCGCCGTCAAGACACTGCTGCCGGAGGGCAGCCGGGACGAGGTGGACCGGCAGCGGTTCGCCCGTGAGGCCAGGCTCGCCCAGCGGGTGGAGAGCGACCACACCGTCCGGGTGCGCGGCGCCGACCCGGACGGCGACCCGCCCTGGCTGGCCCTGGACTACGTGCCGGCGCCCTCGCTCGGCGAACTGGTCCGCACCGCCGGGCGGCTGCCCGGCTCCGCCGTCCGCTGGCTGGCCGCCGGGACGGCCGAGGCGCTCATGGTGCTGCACGCGCACCGCATCGTGCACCGCGACGTGAAGCCCTCCAACATCCTGCTGCCGCTGGACGGCCCCCGGCTGATCGACTTCGGCATCTCGCACGCCGCCGACCTCACCCGCACCGGCCTCACCCTCGGCACCCTCACCTTCACCTCGCCCGAGCAGGCCCGCGGCGAACGCTCGGAGGCCGCCTCCGACGTCTACTCGCTCGGCGCCACCCTCTTCCACCTCGCGGTCGGCCGCCCGCCCTACCCGGACCACCACGACACCCTCCAACTGCTCGCCCTGGTGCAGCACAACCGGCTCGACCTGACCGGCCTCCCCAAGGAACTGGCCCCGCTGGTCGAACCCTGCCTGGCCGCCGCCCCCGGCGACCGCCCCACCCCCGCCGAGCTGCACGCCGCCTTCCTGGCCTCGCTCGACGGCCTCCCGGTCTCCTCCAGCGGCAGCCGCTGGCTGCCGCCCCGCTGGACCGCCCTGATCGGCGAGTACGAGCGGCGCGGCCGCGAGCTGGAGCTCGCCCACCCGGCCGGCGGGGGGTCGGCCGCCACCCGGCTCGGACGGGTCCGGCGGCCCGGGTACGTACCGGCCCCGCCGCCGCCCGTGGCGTCGTCGTCCGCGCCGCCCGCGGCGTCCGCGGCGGCGGAACCTGCCGCACCGTCACCTGTCGTGCCGTCACCTGCGGCTCCGCCGGAGGCCGTTCGGCAGCCGGTCGTCCGTCCGCCTGCGGCAGCCCCGACGCCCCCGTCGCAGTCCCCGCCCGCCACCACCGTCCCGCTCCGGCGGCCGCCCGCTCCGCCGCAGGCCTCGTCGCAGCCCCCGTCGCAGTCCCCGCCCGCCGCCTGGCCGCCGCCGTCCGCCGCGCCCGGGCAACCGCCGTCCGCACCGCAGGCCTCCGCACCACCGCCGGACCGGCCGACACCCCGCCCGGCGCCGCGGCCCGAACCGCCGCGCGCCCGCTGGTGGCCGGTCCTGCTGGCCGGGGTGCTGGTGTTCCTGATCGCGGCCGGCGCCGTCCTGCTCCGGCCGTGGCAATGGGGCGACGGCGGGACGGGCGGCGGCCCCAGGGCGCACGGCACCACGCCGCCCGTCTCCGCGCCCGCCACCCCGCCCACCGACGACCCCGGCCTGATCGCCAACCTGGCCTTCCAGGGCGTCGCGGCCGGCGAGTGCCTGCGCACCCACCGGACACCCGCCGGCACCTGGTCCAGCCCGTTCCCGGAGGAGGTGCCGTGCGGCTCGGCCGAGGCGCGCCTCAAGGTCCTCGCGGCCGGTCCGGGCAAGACCGCCGGGGAGTGCCCGCAGGGCGCGGGCCGGGGCTCCTGGGTGCACGAGGCGCCGATGGCCGAGACCACCCTCTGCGTCGAGCGCCAGTACCGGGAGGGGGAGTGCTTCCCGGTGAAGGGGACCGACGGGGAGCCGCAGCTGAGGGCGGAGGACCTGCTCGGCAGCTGGGAGTGCACGGCGCCCGCCGGGGCCCAGGGCTACGACGGGGCGCTGCGGATCGCCGCCGTCCACCCGGCCCCGCTGCCGAACGACAGCTGCCGCCGGGGCCCGGACGACCCGGCCGTCTACCAGCGGCTGGAGGTGGGCGGCGGCGCCACCGTCCTGTGCACCACGCGGGTCTGACCCGGCGGCCTTGTCAACGGCCGTACGGTGGAAGTGTGCAGGGACGCCGAAGACACTTCTGGTACTTCGTCATGATGGGCGTCTGTCTGGCGACGTTCGTCCTGGCCTGGGGCCTGGTGCGCCTGTGGTCCGTCCCGGTCGCGATCGGCATGTGCGTGTTCGCCGCGGTGATCCCGCCGGTGGCCGCGGTCTTCGCCAACAAGCGCGACCCGGAGGACGACTGGTGGAACGACCCGCGCTGGGACGACCCCAGGTGGGAGGAGCCCGGCCACGACCGGGACCACCCCGACCACGAGGACCGTCAGTAGACCAGCGCCTGGACGTCCTCGGCCATGATCTCCTGCACGAAGACCTGCGCCCCGGCGATCCGGGCGCCCTCGATCAGGTCCTTCTCCTCGATGCCCCGGCGCGCCGCGCACTGGGTGCAGAGGGTGACCTGACCGCCTGCCAGCACCGACTCCAGCAAGTCCGGCAGCGGTGCGGCGTGCGGCAGCTCGAACTCGGCGGCCCGCCCCGGCAGGACGAACCAGGAGGCCTCGCCGGTCAGCCAGAGCGAGACCTCGACGCCGCTGGCGACGGCGACCGCCGCCACCGTGAAGGCCTGCGAACAGCGCTCCGGCGCCTCGGGTCCGGCGGTGACCTTGATGACCAGCTTCTTCGGCATGCTGACACCCTATAAGCCGGTCCACGCCACGTGGCGGGGCTCACCGAGACCGCCGCATAACGGGCCGATAGACTCGGGCCCGTCCTGTTCAGTCTCCGCAACGCCGCATCTGGGAGCGCCCCGTGTCCGGTCTGGAAATCTTCTTCGACGGCCTGCTCGTCCTGATGGCCATCCTGATCACCTGGTTCGCCATCTTCTCCGTCATGAAGCTCTACCAGGGCCAGCGCTGACCACTGCCGTACGGTTGAGGCACCACACCGACGACAGCGACCAGGAACATGATCGAGATCCCTTCTGACCTCCACCCGGACGTCGTTTCGCTGGCCTTCCTCCTCGGCACCTGGGAGGGCGCGGGCGTCTACGACTTCCCCGGTACCGAGAAGTGCAACTTCGGCCAGGAGATCGTGTTCCGGCACGACGGCCGGCCGTTCCTCGAGTTCCGCTCCCGCAGCTGGGAGCTGGACGCCGAGGGCGAGAAGATCCGCCCGCTGGAGACCGAGCACGCCTTCTGGCGGGTCACCACCAACCAGCACGGCACCAGCGGCGAGCGCGAGATCGAGGTCTCCTCGGTCCGCGACGACGGCACCGTGGAGATCTGGTACGGCAAGCTGCACGACGGCAAGCCGCAGATCGACCTGGCCACCGACGCGGTCGCCCGGATCAGCGACGAGGTCCGCTACTCCGGTGGCAAGCGCCTGTACGGGCTGGTCAACGGCGAGGACCTGGCCTGGGTCGGCGAGAAGTCCGCGCCCGAGGTGCCGCTGCGTCCGTACATGTCGGCGCAGCTGAAGAAGGTGCTCAACCCGGCGAAGCTGATCCAGGACATCGCCGACCTGCCGGACGACGGCATCGCGTTCTTCCGCTGAACCGTCCGGCCACCGGCCTGACGAGGTAGGGACCGGCCCCTCGGCCGGTCCCTACACTTGTTGCCACGACCTCGACGAGACCCAGGGCAGGCACCGTGGCGGACACCGAGACCCCCTCCGACTGGAAGGCCGACCTGCGCGAGCGCGGGTACCGGCTCACTCCGCAGCGCCAGCTGGTGCTGGAGGCGGTCGACCGGCTGGACCACGCGACCCCGGACGACATCCTGCACGAGGTCCGCAAGACCGCCAGCGGGATCAACATCTCCACCGTCTACCGGACGCTGGAGCTGCTGGAGGAGCTGCACCTGGTCTCGCACGCCCACCTCGGCCACGGCGCCCCGACCTACCACCTGGCGGGCCGTCACCACCACCTGCACCTGGTCTGCCGGGACTGCGACTCGGTCACCGAGACCGACACCGCGATCGCCGCGCCGCTGGCCGAGAGCCTGCGGGCGGCCCACGGCTTCGACACCGACCTCAAGCACTTCGCCATCTTCGGCCGCTGCGCCGACTGCACCGCCAAACTCGAACGGGCGCAGTCGTAAGACCGACCGTCATTTGGGGGCAGGCGAAGGAGCGGCGGTGGGGTGCGTGGCTCGGCGGTGCCGAGAAGGGGGCACCTCCCGGCCGGAGGCTGGGGGAGAGTCCATGCGGAGCATCGGCGACTGACGAGAAGCCGGCGAGGTGCGTGCCCCGGCGTCGCGACGCTGCCCCCCAAATGGCGGCCGGTCTAAGCTTGCGGCATGAAGAGTCCGCTGCTTGCCCTGCCCGGTGCCGTCCCCGCCGAAGGAGCCGACGAGGGGGTGGCCGCGCACTACGGCGACCTCTTCCGCGAGCAGCGCGAACTGGCCGCCGGGCGCGGCTTCGTGGACCTCTCGCACCGGGGCGTGGTCACCGTCAGCGGTGCCGACCGGCTCTCCTGGCTGCACCTGCTGCTCACCCAGCACGTCTCGGCGCTCCCGGCCCAGCAGGCCACCGAGGCGCTGATCCTCTCGCCGAACGGGCACGTCGAGCACGCGCTCTACCTGGTGGACGACGGCGAGACCACCTGGGCGCACGTGGAGCCGGGCACCCAGGAGGCGCTGATCGCCTACCTGGAGAGCATGAAGTTCTTCTACCGGGTCGAGGTCGCCGACCGCTCCGCCGAGCTCGCCGTGGTGCACCTGCCGGCCGGTTCCGCGGCCTCCGCCGAGGGGGCCCTGGCGGTGCGCGAACTGCCGTACGGGCGGGACCTGTTCGTGCCGCGCGCCGAGCTGGAGGCGCTGGCCGCGGGCTACGGCCCGGCGGCCGGGGTCTGGGCCTACGAGGCGCTGCGGATCGAGGGGCACCGGCCCCGGCTGGGCTTCGAGACCGACCATCGCACCATCCCGCACGAGGTGGACTGGCTGACCACCGCCGTCCACCTGCAGAAGGGCTGCTACCGGGGCCAGGAGACGGTGGCCCGGGTGCACAACCTCGGCCGCCCGCCGCGCCGGCTGGTCTTCCTGCACCTGGACGGCACCGAGGAGAAGCTGCCCGCGCACGGCGCGGAGGTGTTCCGCCCGGGCCAGGACCGCCCGGTCGGCTTCGTCACCTCCTCGGCCCGCCACCACGAGCTGGGGCCGGTCGCGCTGGCCCTGGTGAAGCGGAACGTGCCGGTGGAGGAGGTGCTGCTGGCGGACGGCGTCCCGGGCAGCCAGGACGTGATCGTCCCGGCCTGACGGGCCCTCAGACCTCCAGCAGCACGGTGAACGGCCCGTCGTTCACCAGGCTGACCTTCATGTCCGCGCCGAACCGCCCGGTGGCCACGGTGGCCCCCAGCGCCCGGAGTTCGGCCACCACGGCGTCCACCAGCGGCTCGGCCTTCGGGCCGGGCGCGGCGGCGTTCCAGGTGGGGCGGCGGCCCTTGCGCGCGTCGCCGTAGAGCGTGAACTGGCTGATCACCAGCAACGGCGCGTCGATGTCGGAACAGGACTCCTCGGTCTCCCCGTGCGAGAACAGCCGCAGCGTCCAGAGCTTGCGGGCCAGTTGGGCCGCCTTCTCCGGCGTGTCCTCGTGCGTCACGCCGACCAGGACGCAGAGCCCCGGGCCCTCGATCGCGCCGACCGTCTCGCCGTCCACCGTCACGGCCGCCTCGGCGGCCCGCTGCACCACTGCTCGCATGCGGCACATTCTGCCCCAGGCGTCACAACGCGCCCCCGGCGTGCGGATAGGCACCGCGCGCCGGGGGCGCGCAGAACCCGGCGGTCGAGCCCCCGCGCGGCCTGCGGATTGTCCTCGTCGTATCAGCCACCCCCCTTCGCCAGGGGGCCGTTCGGGGGTACGGGCGGTGCGAGGGACGGCTGCGGATGGCACGCTGTGGACGGCGCGCGGGCGGCCCCTGTACGGAGGTTTCGAACGCACGCATCCCTCGCACGGGTGGTCTCCTCCACCGTCGGGAACCCCCGGCACCGGGCGCTCGTGCACGAGGTGACGGGGCGTCAGGGGGAGGTACGGTGACCGGAACGGCGGCAGGTGGTTGGTTGATGGACGCGAGCAGCACGGCCCACGACGAGCAGGCGTACGGGCTCACCGGCCTGGGCCTGGAGCGGCTGCGGCTGATCCGCCGGGACGCCCAGGACCAGGAGGCCGACCTCTCCTACCTGCGCCGCCTGCTGCACGGGCGGCTGGACATCCTCCGGGCCGAGCTGGAGCGCCGCCGGCTGGCCGCCGAGCACCCGGAGGCGGACGACCTGCTCGACCGGCTGCCGTCGATCCTGGCCGACGCCCCGTCAGGGGTGCGCCGGCCCGCCCGGCACCTGCGGATGGGCCCGCCGCGCGGCGAGCGCTACCAGCGGGAGGCGGACGCCCTGATGGGCGACGTCCAGCTGGCCGACCTCGGGGCGCACGCCACCGAGGAGCTGCTGGCCGCCGTGGAGCGGCTGACGGTGCACGAGCGGGAGGTCTCCGGCCGCCGCCAGGCCCTCCAGCGGCGGGCCGACGACTGCAGCGCGGAGATCACCCGCCGCTACCGGGAGGGGGAGGCCCGGGTGGACGACCTGCTGGCCGGGAGCTGAGCGCCCCCGGGCGGCGGTCTGCACGTGCGGCGGGCACCCGGCTGGGGCACGGTGGGTGGGTCGGGGGACCGTCCACGGACTTGCCGTCCGCAGAACAGGGAGCCAGCCATGACCGACCACGTCTACCGGGTCACCGAGATCGTCGGGTCCTCCACCGAGAGCGTGGACGCCGCCATCCGCAACGGCGTCGGCCGCGCCGCCCGCACCCTGCGCAACCTCGACTGGTTCGAGGTGACGCAGATCCGGGGCCACCTCGCCGACGGCGCGGTGGCGCACTACCAGGTCGGCCTGAAGGTCGGCTTCAGGCTCGACGACGAGGACTGACGCCCCGTCACCGACGGGTCGGCAGCACCAGCGGGGCGCCGGTCCCGGGGTGCGGGAGGACCTCCACGGGGTGGCCGTAGACCTCGCTGAGCAGCCCCGCCGAGAGCACCTCGGCGACCGGCCCGTCGGCCACCGGCCGCCCCCGCGCGAGCAGGGTGATCCGGTCCGCGTAGGCGGCGGCCAGCGAGAGGTCGTGCAGCACGACCACCACCGCGTCCCCGGCGGCGGCCCGCTCCCTGGCCACCCGGAGCACCAGCTCCTGGTGGCGCAGGTCGAGCGCCGCCGTCGGCTCGTCCAGCAGCAGGACGGCGGCCCGCTGGGCCAGCACCCGGGCCAGTGCCACCCGGGCCCGCTCGCCGCCGGAGAGCGCGGTGAACGGCCGCTCGGCGAAGGCGGTGGACTCGGTGGCGGCCAGCGCCCCGGCCACCGCCGCCCCGTCCTCGGCCTCGGCCGCCGTCCCGGCCCAGGGGGCGCGGCCCATCCGGACCACCTCCCCGGCCGTGAAGGGGAAGGTCAGGGCCGAGTGCTGCGGCAGCAGCGCGCGCCGCAGGGCGAGTTCGGCGGGCCGGTAGGAGCCGAGCGGGCGGCCGAGCAGCCGCACCTCCCCGGCGGTGGGGGCGTTGTCCCCGGCCAGCACCGAGAGCAGCGTGGACTTGCCCGCGCCGTTCGGCCCGAGCAGTGCCAGCACCTCCCCGGCACGGACCACCAGGTCGACCCCGCCGAGCAGTTCGCGCCCGCCCAGGCTCAGCCGCAGCCCCTCGGTGACGAGCACCTCGGTGCCCGGCGCGGGGCGCTCCGGCACCTGCCGTCGTGGCCGTCTCATGCCCAACCTCCCTGCCGGGTACGGGTCCTGCGGAGCAGCCAGAAGAAGAACGGGCTGCCGATCAGCGCGGTGAGCACCCCGAGCGGCAGCTCGGCCGGCCGGGCCAGGGTGCGGGCGGCCAGGTCGCCGAGCAGCAGCACCAGCGCCCCGGCCAGCGCGCTGCCGGGCAGCAGGAAGCGGTGGCCCGGCCCGGCCAGCATCCGCAGCAGGTGCGGGACGACCAGGCCGACGAAGCCGATCACGCCGCTGACCGAGACGGCGGCGGCGGTGAGCAGCGCGACCACGGTGATCAGCACCAGGCGCATCCGCTCCACGTCCACGCCGAGGTGCCGGGCGGGGCGCTCGCCGAGCGCCAGCAGGTCCAACTTCCGGGCGTACAGCGGTGCGACGGCCAACCCGAGCAGGGCGAACGGGAGTACGGCGAGCACCTTGCCCCAGGTCGCCTGGGCCAGCGAGCCGAGCTGCCAGAAGGTCACCTGGCTGATCGCGGCGGAGTCGGCGGTGAACAGGAAGAGGCCGATCAGCGCGCCGCAGAAGGCGTTCACCGCGACGCCGGTGAGCACCAGGGTGACCACCTCGGTCCGGCCGCCGGAGCGGGAGAGCGCGTAGACCGCGAACACGGTGGCCAGGCCGGCACCGAAGGCGAAGGCGGTGACGGTCCAACCGCCCAGCGCGTCCAGGCCGAGCACGATGCAGGCCACCGCGCCGACCGCGCCGCCGGAGGAGACCCCGATCACCCCGGGCTCGGCCAGCGGGTTGCCGAACACGCCCTGCATCAGCGCCCCGGCGCAGCCCAGCGAGGCGCCGACCAGCAGGGCCAGCACGACCCGGGGGAAGCGCACGTTCCAGAGCACCGACTCGGGCACCCGCTCCAGGGCGTGCCCGCCGAGGCCCAGGCGGTGGGCGACGGAGGCCAGCACGTCGCCGAGCGGGACGGCGTAGGCGCCGGTCCCGGCCGCCAGCAGGGCGGCCAGCAGCAGGGCGGCGGCCAGGCCGGCGGTCAGCAGGGTGGTGCGGGCCGGGCGGCGGGACGGCTGCGACGGTGCGGTGGTCGTCGCGGGGCGGTCCTGAAGGGTGGTCACTTCCCGCTCCCGTAGAGCTGGGCGGCGATCGACCGCAGCACCTCGGGGGTGCGGGGGCCGTAGCTGAGCAGTTCGCCGTCGGGCACCGAGACCACCCGGCGGTCCAGTCCGGCCGGGGTCTGGGCCACGCCGGGGAGCTTGAGCAGGCCGTCCACGCCACCGACCGAGTCCAGGCCCTTGCCCATCACCAGCAGGGCGTCGGGGGCGGCCTTGACCAGGGCCTCGCTGGTGAGCGGGGTGAAGTCGCCGGTGAGCCCGGCGGCGGTGCCCGCGTCGGTGCCGCCGACCGCCTCGATCAGCGAGACCGCGCCGGAGGCCGGCCCGCCGAGCAGGAAGACCGAGGCGCTGCCGCGCAGGTAGAGGAAGGCCACCTTGGGGTGCTTGCCGTCGGCGGTGATCCCGGCCCGCACCTCGGCGGTGCGGGCGGCCGTGCGCTCGGTCAACTGCCGTCCGGCGTCCGGGACTCCGAGGGCGGCAGCCACCTTCGCGATCCGGACGTCCACGTCGGAGAGCCGCTTGGCGTCCTCCAGCACCACCAGCGGCACCCCGGCGGCCCGGATCTGGGCCACCGCCTCGGCCGGGCCGGTGGAGCGGTCGGCCAGCACCAGGGTGGGGCGCAGCGAGAGCACGCCCTCGGCCGAGACGTCGTGGGCCTGGGTGATCACCGGTAGTGCGGCGGCCTGCTCGAAGGTGGTGGAGACGTCCCGGGCCACCACCTTGGAGCCCAGGCCCAGGGAGAAGACCAGCTCGGCCAGGCTGCCGTTGAGCGGGACGATCCGCTCGGCGCTGGTGACGGTGACCGGCCGGCCGTCGGCCGAGTCCACCGTGACCGGCAGCACCGGGGCGGGGGCGGCGGCCAGCGGCTCGACCCGGTCCGGGACGGCGGCCGCGGCGGTGGTGGGGGTGGCCTGCCCGGTGGCCGTCCCGCCGCAGCCGACGGCGGTGGCGAGCAGCAGGGCGAGGCCCAGCGCGCGGGCGCGGATCAGACCGACCGGCACGTGGGGGGTGGAGGAAGGAGCGTCGTTGGGGTGCGTGGCTCGGCGGCGCCGAGGAGGGAGTCCATGCGGAGCATCGGCGACCGACGAGAAGCCGGCGAGGTGCGTGCCCCGGCGGCGCGACGCCGCCCCCCACGTGCCGGTCGGTCTTGGGTGGTTCGCCGTCAACTGCTGCTCCTCGTCGGGGTGCTGGCACTTCCGGGTGGTGAAGCGGGGGTGGACCCGGGGTGACTCTTGACGCTTATATTAGGTTAGCCTTACCTCAGTTCCGCAAGGGGGTCCGCCCGGACCCTCCCGCGTCCCCCGCTGCCCTGGAGCGCTCCGTCATGCCCTTCCCGCGCCGCCTGCGCCGCCTCGCCGCCACCCTGGTCGCGGCGCTCGCGGCGCTGCTGACCCTGGCCGTCGTCCCGGCCGTCGCCGCCCCCGGCACGGTCTCCGGCGGACGGCTGGACTGGGGCATCAAGCACTCCTTCCTCAGCTACGTCACCGGCCCGATCGCCAAGGGCAGTTGGAGCCTGACCGGCGGCGCGGCCACGGTCGGCGGGGACACCTTCCGGTTCCACTCCGCCACCGGCTCCTACGACCCGGAGAGCGGGGCGCTGGCCGCGGCGCTCTCCGGCGGCGTGAGCTTCCGGGGGCACGAGAGCAACGGCAGCTTCGCCCTGGACATGAAGCTGAGCCGCTTCACGGTGAAGGCCGGCCCCGGCAGCGGCGGGCTCTACGCGGACGTGGTCAGCAAGGCCAAGGACACCGGCGCGGTGAGCAGTGCGAGCCAGGTGAAGCTGGCCGAGCTCGGGCTCGGCGGGATCGACCTGCGCGGCCAGGGCGGCACGATCACCCTCTCCGGTGTGCCCGCCACCCTGACCGGCGCCGGGGCCACCGCCTTCGGCAACTTCTACCCGGCCGGGACGGAGCTGGACCCGCTGACCCTCTCGGTCAACGTCAAGGCGGCCGCCGCACCCACCCCGTCCGCGACCCCGACCGTGCCCCCGAACCCGTCGGCGAGCCCGACCGCCGCGCCCACTGACACCCCGTCGGCCACCGCGGCCCCGTCCGGGAGCCCCTCGGCGAGCCCGGCCGCCGCCCGTACCGAGTTCGCCGGCGGCGCGCTGGACTGGGGCGTGCGGCGCACCTTCCGGGACTACGTCACCGGCACCGTCGCCAAGGGCGGCTGGCAGTTGGACGGCGGCGCGGCCGACGGCGGCGCCTTCTTCCGCTGGACCCCGGCCAAGGGCTCGTACGACCCCGCCACCGGCGAACTGGCCGCCGCCTTCACCGGCACGGTCCGCTTCCGGGGCATGGAGAGCGGCGGCGCGTACGGCCTCGACCTGGGGCTGGCCGACCCGTCCGTGAAGGTCACGGGCGGGAAGGGCACGCTGGCCGCCGACGTCTCCGGGAAGACCGCCGACGGCGAGGCCCGGCGGCTCCCCGGCGTGGTGCTGGCCACCTTCGACGCCGCCGCGCTCAAGCCCGAGGGCGGCCTGCTCAAGGCCGTCGAACTCCCGCTGGCCCTCACCGAGGAGGGCAGCAGGGCCTTCGGCGGGCTCTACCCGGCCGGCACCGCCATGGACCCGCTGAGCTTCGCCGTGGCCCTCGACCCGGCCGCCGTCCTGCCGCCGCTGCCGGACCTCGGCCCCGCCGTGCCCGGTGCCCCGGCGGCCACCCCGGCGAGCGCCTCCGCCACCCCCGTGGCGGCCGCCTCGGACTCCTCCGGCGGCTGGGTGCCGGCCGCAGCCGTCGGCGGCGTGCTCGCGGCCGGGGCCGCCGCGGGCGCCGTCCTGCTGGTCCGGCGCCGCCGCAGCACCTCCTGAAACCCCCTCCCACGTCCCCCGCTTGAAGGAGCGTCACCGCCATGCCCGTCACCCGTCGCAACCGCACCCCGCTCCCGGCCCTGGCCGCCGCCGCGATCGGCCTCGGCCTGACCGCCGTCGGTGTGCCCGGTCTGGCCTTCGGTGCTCCGGCCAAGGTGGTCTACGACCAGGGCTCGTTCGACTGGGGCGTGAAGAGCAGCTTCCTCAAGTACCTGGAGGGCCCGGCCTCCCAGGGCGGCAAGGTCGAGCTGACCGGCGGCGCGAGCCGGAACGCGGACGGCACCCTGCACTTCGACGGCTCCGGCGAGTACGACCCCACCACCCACGCGCTCGCGGCCGCCTTCACCGGCAGGGTCCGGTTCACCGCCCACGGCGGGCAGATGGACATCACCCTGACCGACCTCAGGCTCACCACCAGCGGCACCACCGGCTCCATCACCGCCGACGCGTCGACGGTGGAGCTGGTCGAGGACCCGGCCACCAAGGCGAAGTCGCCCAAGGTGGTCAAGCGCGAGGACGCCCCGCTGGTCACCTTCGCGGTCGGCCGGGACACCACCACGGGCGTGCCCGCGGCGGCCACCCTCACGGCGGACGGCGCGGCGGTCTTCGGCGGCTTCTACCAGGCGGGCGCCGCGATGGACCCGGTGAAGATCGCGCTCGCCAAGTCCACGCCCAGCACCTCGCCCTCCGCGAGCCCCTCCGTCTCGGCCTCGGCCTCCGCCTCCGCGAGTCCGTCCGCCTCGGCCTCGCCGTCCGCGTCCGCATCCCCGTCGGCCTCGGCATCTCCGTCGGCGTCGGCGTCGGCCTCGCCGTCCGTGTCCGCCTCGGCGTCGCCCTCCTCGTCGCCCAGCTCCTCCGCCTCCGCGTCCGCCTCGCCGAGCACCGCTCCGGCCGAACTCCCGATCGTGGACGGGCGCTTGGACTGGGGCGTCAAGGAGTCCTTCCGCACGTACCTGGCCATGCCGGCCAGCGGCGGCAGGGTGGAGTTCGGCGGCGGCGCGGCCGACTACCGGTTCGGCAAGGGCAGCGGCTCGTACGACACCAGGACCCACGGCGTCACCGCCGGATTCCAGGGCTCGGTCCGCTTCCTGGCCCACCCGAAGGGCGACGCGTACGAGCTGGACCTGACCATCGCCAACCCGGGCGTGCGGATCGAGCGGTCCGGTGCCTTCCTGACCGCCGACCTGACCTCCAGGGCGGTGGACGGGACGACCGCGCAGTGGAAGGGCATGAAGCTCGCCGCGCTGGACGTCTCCGGGGCGGGCTTCGCCCCGGTCAACGGCGTGGTGACGCTCGATCGGCTCCCGGCCACCCTGACCAAGGAGGGGGCCACCGCCTTCGCCGGGTTCTACAAGGAGGGCGATGCGCTGGACCCGGTGAACGCCGTGCTCTCCTTCGACAAGGGCGCCACCCTGCCGGCCTCCTCCGCGAAGCCCTCCACCCCGGCCCCCTCGGCGGGCACCGGCGTCACCAACGGCGGTGCCACGGGCGGGGGTTCGACCGGCGGTGGTGCGGTGCTGACCAGCAGCGGTGGCTCGCTCGCCTCGGGCGGCCAGCTGGCCTCGACCGGCATGGACACCCCGGTGGTCCCGCTGGTCGCCACCGCGGCCGGTCTGCTGCTGCTCGGCACCGGCACCACGGTGCTGGTCCGGCGTCGTACCCGCTGACCGCGGCCGCCACGCGACGGTGCCCCGACGGGAGTCGAACTCCCGTCGGGGCACCGTCGTTGCCGTGCTCAGGCGCTGAGCGGGTAGCGCAGGTCGAGGTCGGCGAAGAGCGCGCTGTTCAGGCCGAAGGCCCGCTTGGTCTCCTCGACCACCCGGCGGCGCTCGACCTCGTCCAGCTCCAGCCCGGCGGCGTCCAGCTTGGCCCGGTAGTCGCGCTTGAACGCGGCGGGGTTGGTGACCTGGTCGAAGACGTAGAAGTGCACCCCGGCGCCCTTGCGCTCGAAGCCCCAGGTCTTCTCCGCGATGCCGCGGATGATCTGACCGCCCGACAGGTCGCCCAGGTAGCGGGTGTAGTGGTGGGCCAGGTACCCGGCCGGCCAGGTCTCCACCAGCTCCTCCAGCCGGGCCGCGTACGCGGCGGTGGCGGGCAGCGCGGACAGCCCGTCGCGCCAGCCGGCCCCGCGCAGGTGGAGCAGGTCCGCCTCCAGGGCCTCGGTGCGGAACAGCGCCGGGTCGATGAACCGGCCGATCACCGGGTGCCCGGCCAGCTCGGCCGCCCGGCCCTCCAGGGCCCGGTAGACGAACCAGAGCTGGCCGGAGAGCTCGGCGTAGGCGTCCACCCCGAGGCGCCCGTTCAGCAGGTGGCCCATGAAGGCCGAGCCTTCGGCGGCCTCGTGCTCGGCGGCACTGGCGGTGCGCAGCACGGTGGAGAACGGCGTGGGCTCGGGGCTGGTCATGCGGACCTCCGTGGGTCGGGGGGAGACGCCCCGATTCTCTATGGTTAGCCTTACCTAAGTCAACGTGATGCCGACAGACTGTCGGCAAGAGTGTGGACGAAAAAAGGGACCGTGGCGAGCAGTCAGCTGCTCGCCACGGTCCCGGGAGTGACGGGGCCTCAGTGGCCGCCGTTCTCCTCGAAGCGCTTGATCGAGGCGTTGATCTCGGCCTCGGCCTCGGTGCGGCCGACCCAGTCGGCACCCTGGACCGACTTGCCGGGCTCCAGGTCCTTGTAGACCTCGAAGAAGTGCTGGATCTCCAGGCGGTCGAACTCCGACACGTGCTGGATGTCCTGCAGGTGCTCCCAGCGCGGGTCGGTGGCCGGGACGCAGAGCAGCTTGTCGTCGCCGCCCGCCTCGTCGGTCATCTTGAACATGCCGATGGCGCGGCACTTGATCAGGCAACCGGGGAAGGTCGGCTCGTCCAGGATGACCAGCGCGTCCAGCGGGTCACCGTCGTCCGCGAGGGTGCCCTCGACGTAGCCGTAGTCGGCCGGGTAGCGGGTCGAGGTGAAGAGCATCCGGTCAAGACGCAGGCGACCAGACTCGTGGTCGACCTCGTACTTGTTGCGGGAGCCCTTCGGGATCTCGATCAGGACGTCGAACTCCAACGGTTCCTCCAAGGTAGGGACTGACAGAATCTAGTGTCTCCTACGGCAGGGTGTGCTCAGGAAAGGGGCCCGGTGGTGCAGCGAGGGACGGGGGTGCGGCGCGGCCGCAGAGCGGCGGTGGCCGGAGTGCTCGGGGTCGCGCTCACCGCGGGCGGACTGACGGCGGCCTCCGCCGCGCCCAGCCCGAAGGCGGGCCAGAGCAGCGGACATCCGTCCGCCCCGGCCTCCGGCGCCGCCAGGCCGCCGGCGCCCGCCGGGCCGAAGCTGGCCGCCACCGGCGGGGCCGTGCTCGCGGCGAGCGTCACCGGGGACACCGGCCTGCCCACCACCGCCGGACTCCAGCGCGACCTCGGGGCGTTGCTCCAGGACAAGGCGTTCGGCACCCTCGGCTTCGCCATCACCGACGGCGTCACCGGCGCCCTGCTCCTCGGCGGGAACGAGAACGGCGCGGCCACCCCCGCCTCCACCACCAAGCTGCTCACCGCGGTCGCCGCACTGCAGCTCGTCCCCGGCGACACCAGGCTCTCCACCCGGGTGGTGCAGGGCTCCGCGCCCGACGAGATCGTGCTGGTCGGCGGCGGCGACCCGACCCTCTCCACCCTGCCGCAGGCCGACGTGCGGGTCGGCGGCATGCCGGTGGACGAGGACACCGCCCCCGCCACCCTCGCCGACCTCGCCCAGCGGACCGCCGCCGCCCTGAAGACGGCCGGCGTCGGCTCGGTCAAGATCGGCTTCGACACCTCGCTGTACACCGGTCCGATCCGGCACGCCGAGCACGACGGCACCAACATCGCCGACGTCACCCCGCTGATGGTGGACGAGGCCAAGATCGACCCGCGCTCCAAGGAGGACGCCCCCGGCCGGGTCGCCGAACCCGCCGTCCGGGCCACCGAGGCTTTCGCCGCCCTGCTCGGCGGGCTGGGGATCACCGTCCAGGGCAAGCCGGCCGCCAAGACCGCGGCGGCCGGTGCGGCCGAGCTGGCCGCGGTGAAGTCGCCGACCATCGACCGGCTGGTCGAGCGCTTCCTCACCACCTCCGACAACCTGCTCACCGAGACGATCGCCCGTCAGGTCGCCATCGCCGCCAAGCAGCCCGCGAGCTTCGAGGGAGCCTCGCTCGCCACCCGGCAGACCCTGGAGGCGCTCGGCGTCCCGATGACGGGCGTGGTCCTCAACGACGGCAGCGGCCTGCACAAGGGGAACCAGCTCTCCCCGCTGGTCCTCGCCAAGCTGCTCGCGGTCGCCTCGTCCCCCGAACACCCGCAGCTGCGACCGGTGTTGACCGGCCTGCCGATCGCCGGCTTCACCGGCACCATGGCGAGCCGCTTCGCCAAGTCCCCCGAGGGCATCGGCATCGTCCGGGCCAAGACCGGCACCCTGACCGAGAGCGGCATCTTCACCCTGGCCGGCACCGTCATGGACGCCGAGGGCCGCCCGCTCACCTTCGCCCTGATGAGCCACACCACCCCCACCGGCGGCGACGCCGCCCGCGCCGCCATCGACCGCGCCGTCGCCCGCCTGGCCGTCTGCGGCTGCCACTGAGACTTGCCGCCCGCCAGGCAACTCGGGGCGCGGGTCGGTGGTCACCCCGGGGGTGCGAGGAACTGCGCGAGTACGGAAGGCGGCTCACCTGCAACTGACCCACCGTCACCCGGTCGCACGCGCTGCCGTCCCCCCGCGCGCAGTTCCCCGCGCCCCCGGGGTGACCACTTTCGCCAACCGGGTGCTGCCGTTCCCCAACCATGTGCCGTTGGCGGCCCGTCCCGTACGGTGAGGGCATGACGAGCGCGAGCGGTGGGGCTGGGATGGTCGACTGGGATCTCGCGGTCGCTACGGCGACCAGGCTGGCGCGGCCCGGTCCGGAGGTGACCCGGGCCGAGGCCCGCGAGGTGGTCTCCGAACTCCGGCGCCACGCACTGGAGGCGGAGGAGCACGTCCGCGCCTACACCCGGATGGCTTCCTCCAGCCTGATCGCCGCCGACTCCACCCCCGTGCTCGTGGTCGACCGCCCCGGCTGGGTGCGGGCCAACGTGGCCGGCTTCCGCACCGTCGTCCGCCCGCTGGTCGAGAAGCTCCAGGCCCGCCGCACCGACACCCCCGGCGCCGCCGTGTTCGGCACGATCGGCGAGAAGGCCACCGGCGTCGAGATCGGCGCGGTGCTGGCCTTCCTCTCCGGGAAGGTGCTCGGCCAGTACGAGACCTTCGCCCCGGCCGAGTACCCCGGCCCGCTGCCGAGCGCCCCGGACAGCCCCGAGGGGATCATGGACTCGCCCCGGCTGGGCCTGCGGCCGCCGGCCCCCGGACGGCTGCTCCTGGTCGCACCGAACATCGTCCAGGTGGAGCGCGAACTCGACGTCGACCCGCACGACTTCCGGCTCTGGGTCTGCCTGCACGAGGAGACCCACCGCACCCAGTTCACGGCGGTGCCGTGGCTGCGCGACCACATCCAGTCCGAGGTGCAGTCCTTCCTGGCGCAGACCGAGGTCGACCCGCTGGCGCTGCTGGAGCGGGCGCGCGGGCTGCTCGGCGGGCGCGGCGAGGGGGAGCGCGAGCGGGAGCGGGGATCGCTGCTGGAGGTGGTGCAGTCGCCGGGGCAGCGCGAGACCCTCAACCGCCTGACGGCGGTGATGTCCCTCCTGGAGGGGCACGCGGACGTGGTGATGGACGGGGTCGGGCCGGTCGTGGTGCCGAGCGTGGGGGAGATCCGGGAGAAGTTCCAGCAGCGGCGGGCCCTCGGGGCCGGGCGGCTGGACCTGGTGATCCGCCGGCTGCTCGGGATGGACGCCAAGCTCCGCCAGTACCAGGACGGCGCGGTCTTCGTCCGGGGCGTCGTGGACCGCGTCGGCATGGAGGGCTTCAACCGCGTCTGGACCTCCCCGAACACCCTCCCCACCAAGGAGGAGATCCACAACCCCGCCGCCTGGGTCGCCCGCGTCACGCCGTAGACGGCCCCGCAGGTGCGCCCCGCAGGGGCGCGGGGAACTGCTCGCAGGGGTACGGCAGCAGGTGCAACCGGCTGACGGCGGTTCAGTTGCCGGTGGGCCGCCTCCCGGAGCGCGCAGTTCCTCGCGCCCCTGCGGGGCGCACCCCGTGTTGCGGGTCAGCCGCGCGGGGGTCGTACACGGGTGCCGTGAGGTTGACCCGTTGGCGGTGGGGGAACGTTTCTTCATTCACTCGTACGTGGGACGGTGGTCGTACCGGTGGCGAGGGTGGCGTGGCCGGTGCCCGGATTCTGCGACCATCTGTGAGCATCCGGTGACCGTGGGCTGACGCCGCGTCACCGTTCCCGCTCCGCCCCCGTGCCAAGGAGTGCCTCCCCGTGGGACCACACCCCGCCGTCGCGGCGATACGCCTCGCCGTCCGCCGCACCCTCGCCGAACTCGCCGCAGACCTGGGCGACATCACCCCCGCCGCCCGCTCGCCGCGCGGCCGCCCCGCCGCCCTCGCGCTCAGCGGGGCCCCGGCGCCCGAGCCGGCCGGCAGCGCCACCACGCTGATCGGCAACGCCCGCCGCCACCCCTCCGGACTGCCCCGCACCCCCGCCGCCCCCGGTTCGCCGCTGGTGCTGGTCGCGGTGAGCGGCGGAGCCGACTCGATGGCGCTGGCCATCGCCACCGCCTTCGAGGCGCCCAAGCTCGGCCTGCGGGTGGGCGCGGTGACGGTGGATCACGGACTGCAGGACGGCTCCGGGGAGCGGGCCCGCCAGGTGGCCGGCCGGCTGGCCGAGCTGGGGCTGGACCCGGTGGAGGCCGTCCAGGTGCTGGTGGGCCGTCAGGGCGGGCCGGAGAACGCCGCCCGGGAGGCCCGGTACGCCGCGCTGGACGAGGCCGCCGAGCGCTTCGGCGCGGTGGCGGTGCTGCTCGGGCACACCCGGGACGACCAGGCCGAGACGGTGCTGATGGGGCTGGCCCGCGGTTCGGGCGCCCGTTCGCTGGCCGGGATGCCGGCCCAGAAGGGCCGGTACCGGCGGCCGTTGCTGGAGCTGGACCGGGCGGCGACCCGGCAGGCCTGCAAGGAGCAGTCGATCCCGGTCTGGGACGACCCGCACAACTCCGACCCGGCGTACACCCGGGCCCGGGTGCGGCACGAGGTGCTGCCGGTGCTGGAGAAGCACCTGGGCACCGGGGTGGTCGAGGCGCTGGCGCGGACCGCCCGGCTGTTCCGGGACGACGCCGACGCGCTGGACCAGTGGGCCGCGCTGGCCGAGCGGGACCTCCGGACGGCCGAAGGGGCCCTGGACGTCACGAGGTTGGCCGAACTGCCGTCCGCCGTGCGCCGCCGGCTGCTGCGCCGGGCCGCGCTGCGGGCGGGCTGTCCGGCCGGCGACCTGTTCGCCCGTCACCTCGAAACGGTGGACCTGCTGGTCACCGGATGGCGTGGTCAGGGGCCCTTGCACCTACCCGGAGGGGTGGAGGTCACCCGCACGTGTGGCACGCTGGTGTTCCGGCGCCAGGGCGACTGACGGGTGAACACCAGGTCGCAGGGACGCCGCCGACACAGGACCCCGAACGTTTGAGGACGTATCCCCGGTGGATCACAACGACATGGGCGCCGACCTGGCGAAGGTGCTCATCAGCAAGGACGAGATCGACGCCAAGCTCCTGGAGCTGGGCGAGCGGATCGACCAGGACTACGCCGGCCGCGACCTGCTCATCGTCGGCGTGCTCAAGGGCGCCGTCATGGTGATGGCCGACCTGTCCCGGGTGCTGCACTCCAAGGTCACCATGGACTGGATGGCGGTCTCCTCCTACGGGATGGGCACCAAGTCCTCGGGCGTGGTCCGGATCCTCAAGGACCTGGACACCGACATCTCGGGCCGGGACGTGCTGATCGTCGAGGACATCATCGACTCCGGCCTGACCCTGTCCTGGCTGCTCAACAACCTGCGTTCGCGCGGCCCGGCCTCGCTGGAGGTCTGCACCCTGCTGCGCAAGCCGGACGCCGCCAAGGTCGAGATCGACGTCAAGTACGTCGGCTTCGACATCCCGAACGAGTTCGTGGTCGGCTACGGCCTGGACTACGCGGAGAAGCTGCGGAACCTGCCGTTCATCGGCACCCTGGCCCCGCACGTGTACGGCGGCTGACGCACCGTCGGAAGAGAGTGCCCCGATCGGGCGACGGGCGGGAACAGTGCGATGTTCCCGCCCGTTGTGCCGGGGTAGGAAAATACGTCGTAGTCGTCGTGCTCCCGCCGTCGGCGGTGAAGGCTGCGGTACGGTCCCATAAACCGCTCTTCTCATGAGCACATACCGGATGCGCCGACGGCCACAGCCGATCAGCGCTGTTGAGTGGCAGGAGGGACGGGGCGGCAACGCCCCGCATGGATGGACGTCAAGCGATACTTCCGTGCGCCGATCATGTGGATCGTGCTGGCCGTCCTCGCCGTCATTGTGCTGATGCAGGTCGTCTCCGACTCCAGCGGCTCCAAGACGGCGGACACCAGCCAGGTCGTCTACGCGATCAAGAACAACCAGGCGCAGTCGGTGCAGATCACCACCGGCGACTCGAACCTGATCAAGGTCGAGCTGAGGGACGGTCAGAAGCTGCCCGCGGGTAGCAACGGCAAGGTGCCCTCGGGCTCCAAGTTCCAGGCCTCGTACGTCGGCGACCAGGGCTCCGACCTGGCCGGCTGGCTGACCGAGCACCCGACCAGCGTGCCGAACGGCTACACCGTGGTGCCCGAGAAGCAGTCCACCTTCGTCAGCCTGCTGCTGTCGATGCTGCCGATCGTCATCATCGTGCTGGTGTTCCTGTTCCTGATGAACCAGATGCAGGGCGGCGGCTCCCGGGTCATGCAGTTCGGCAAGTCCAAGGCCAAGCTGCTCACCAAGGACACCCCGAAGACCACCTTCTCCGACGTCGCGGGCGCGGACGAGGCGGTCGAGGAGCTCCACGAGATCAAGGAGTTCCTCCAGGAGCCGGCCAAGTTCCAGGCGGTCGGTGCCAAGATTCCCAAGGGCGTGCTGCTGTACGGCCCGCCCGGGACGGGCAAGACCCTGCTGGCCCGTGCCGTGGCCGGCGAGGCGGGCGTCCCGTTCTACTCGATCTCCGGCTCGGACTTCGTCGAGATGTTCGTCGGTGTCGGTGCCTCCCGGGTCCGTGACCTGTTCGAGCAGGCCAAGGCGAACGCCCCGGCGATCGTCTTCGTCGACGAGATCGACGCGGTCGGCCGCCACCGCGGCGCCGGCCTCGGCGGCGGTCACGACGAGCGCGAGCAGACCCTCAACCAGCTGCTGGTCGAGATGGACGGCTTCGACGTGAAGGGCGGCGTGATCCTGATCGCCGCCACCAACCGCCCGGACATCCTGGACCCGGCGCTGCTGCGCCCGGGCCGCTTCGACCGCCAGATCGCGGTGGACCGCCCCGACCTGATGGGCCGTCTGGAGATCCTGAAGGTCCACCAGAAGGGCAAGCCGGTCGCCCCGGACGTCGACCTCTCGGCCGTCGCCAAGCGCACCCCCGGCTTCACCGGTGCCGACCTGTCCAACGTGCTCAACGAGGCCGCCCTGCTGACGGCCCGCTCGGACAAGAAGCTGATCGACAACTCCATCCTGGACGAGGCGATCGACCGCGTCGTGGCCGGCCCGCAGAAGCGGACCCGGATCATGTCCGACAAGGAGAAGAAGATCACCGCGTACCACGAGGGCGGCCACGCCCTGGTCGCGGCGGCCTCCCCGAACGCGGACCCGGTCCACAAGATCACCATCCTGTCCCGCGGCCGCGCCCTGGGCTACACGATGGTCCTGCCGGACGAGGACAAGTACTCGACCACCCGGAACGAGATGCTCGACCAGCTGGCCTACATGCTGGGCGGGCGCGCGGCGGAGGAGCTGGTCTTCCACGACCCGACCACCGGCGCCTCGAACGACATCGAGAAGGCCACCGCCACCGCGCGGGCCATGGTCACCCAGTACGGCATGACCGAGCGCCTGGGTGCGATCAAGTTCGGCTCCAGCGACTCGGAGCCGTTCCTGGGCCGCGAGATGGGCCACCAGCGCGACTACTCCGAGGAGGTCGCCGGGCTGGTGGACGAGGAGGTCAAGAAGCTCATCGAGACCGCGCACAACGAGGCCTGGGAGATCCTGGTCGAGAACCGCGACGTGCTCGACAACCTCGTCCTGGAGCTCCTGGAGAAGGAGACCCTGAACAAGGAGCAGATCGCCGAGATCTTCGCCCCCGTGGTGAAGCGCCCGGCCCGCCCGGCCTGGACCGGTTCCGCCCGCCGGACCCCGTCCACCCGCCCGCCGGTCCAGTCCCCCAAGGAGCTGGCCCTGAGCAACGCGGCACAGGCCGAGGCCACCGCCCAGGTCGACATCGTCAAGCTGCCGGAGACCCCTTCGGAGGCCTGACGACCGATCGGAATGGATGCCGCGTCACCCGGGTTTGTACTCTGGAGGCGCGGCATCCGTGCTGCTCGGACCGTTTCTCCACCAACTCCACTGACCAGCTTGCGAGGCCCGCATGATCGACCCGGTGACTCTGGACCAGGACCCCGCGATCGGGGAGTTCGACCAGAAGCGCGCGGAGGCCGCCGTGCGCGAGCTGCTGCTGGCGATCGGCGAGGACCCGGACCGCGAGGGCCTGCTGGAGACCCCGGCCCGGGTGGCCCGGGCCTACAAGGAGATATTCGCGGGCCTGTGGCAGCAGCCCGAGGACGTCCTCTCCACCACCTTCGACCTGGGCCACGACGAGATGGTGCTGGTCAAGGACATCGAGGTGTACTCCACCTGCGAGCACCACCTGGTGCCGTTCCGGGGCGTCGCCCACGTCGGCTACATCCCGTCCACCAGCGGTAAGATCACCGGCCTCTCCAAGCTGGCCCGGCTGGTCGACGTCTACGCCCGCCGGCCCCAGGTCCAGGAGCGGCTGACCAGCCAGGTGGCCGACTCGCTGATGCGCATCCTGGAGCCGCGCGGCGCCATCGTGGTGATCGAGTGCGAGCACATGTGCATGTCGATGCGCGGCATCCGCAAGGCCGGCGCCAAGACCCTCACCTCGGCCGTCCGCGGCCAGCTGCGCGACCCGGCCACCCGGGCCGAGGCGATGAGCCTCATCATCGGCCGCTGAACCGGCCCTGAACCGGCCGCCGAGCCGGTCCGCGAACGCCCTGGGATGACGACGCGTCAGCCCAGGGCGTTGCGCTTGGCCGGCATCCGCAGGCTGACCATCCGGCGCCAGCCCCAGGCCCGGTCGTACAGGTAGAGCGCCTGCACCCCGGCCGCCAGCAGCAGCCGCTGGTGCCGGGGCCAGCCCAGGAT
Organism: Kitasatospora sp. NPDC051853; assembly: GCF_044452665.1. Taxonomy (NCBI): domain Bacteria; kingdom Bacillati; phylum Actinomycetota; class Actinomycetes; order Kitasatosporales; family Streptomycetaceae; genus Kitasatospora; species Kitasatospora sp. NPDC051853. The sequence continues at coordinate 56,837 of NZ_JBITBY010000008.1, forward strand.
CCGGCCCAGCGCGGTCATCACGGCCAGGCCGACGTCCCGGTGGGTGCGGATCTCGCCCCGGGCGATCGACTCCAGGGAGTGCCGGATGTACGGGCCGTGGCCGCGGGCGGCCAGCCGGAGCAGCTCCTCGTGGCAGTAGGCGAGGTGGTTGTCCTCGTCGGCGGAGATCATCCGCATCGCCCGGTCCAGGTCCGGGTTGTCGGCGTACGCCTTCACCAGTTGGCGCATCTGCTCGGACGCGCGCTGCTCGGTGACCCGGCTGTGCGCCAGGTAGGTGATGATCTCCCGCTCGGAGAGCGGGGCGCCCGAGGTCAGCCGGTCGTGCGAGAGGCCGATGCCCTGGCGCTCCAGCAGCATGCAGTAGTCGGTCTCCGGCGGGATCTCCACCTTCTCCAGGCCGCGCTTGCGCAGCAGCTGGGTGAAGATCCGGCCGTGCTTGCGCTCGTCCGCGCCGTGCCGGGCCACCTTGGGGGCCAGCACCGGGTCGGTGGTGAGCTCGGTGATCCGCTCGTTCTCCCACCCGCCCTGGTCCTCGCCGCCGGCCGCGACGGAGCAGAACAGCTGGTACGCCCGGTCGTCGGCGTAGATCTGCTGGAACAGCGATCGGGTGCTGAGCATGGCGGAGCGTCTCCTCCGGTCGGGAGGTCCATCCTGTGCCGGGCCGCGCCGGGCGGGCCACCGGTGCTGCGCCGGGCGGGTGTCCGGGGAGCCGGGCGACCGGTGTGCGGGAGGGGCGCAACCGGAGGCCTAGAATGCTGCGTCCACCGTGTGCGGCACAGCCGAGGGGGTCGTCCGCACACGCGTCGGTCGAGTACCCGTCAGGTCGCAACGCCCACCCGTCCCCAGGGCACCACCGTCCGCCGCGCACCCGGAACGACCCTCTCCGGGAGCTCATCTGACGGTCCGATTGCCAGAACAAGGATTTGTCATGAAGGTTCCGCACGACGCCCCCACCGGAGGGGCGGAACTGCCCGCGGCAGCCCCTACGCTGACACCCCGTGAGTACGCCCGTGTCCGTTGAACCGACCCAGGAGCAGCCGCGCCGGCGGCTCCAGACGCTGCGCACCCAGGCGGCCGCCGTGCCCCGGGCCTGGCTGCCCGGCGCCGTGGGGTACACCTGTCTGCTGATCGGCCTGGTGGACATCGCCTGCGCGATCTTCCCGAAGCTGCGCGGCACCAAGATGCAGTGGCTGGCCGGCCAGCTCCCCGGCGGCACCACCACGCTGGCCGCCGCCGGCACCCTGATGGTCGGCCTGCTGCTGGTGATGCTGGCGCACGCCCTGCGCCGCCGGAAGCGCCGCGCCTGGCGGGCCGTCTGCGTCCTGCTGCCGATCGGCGCCGGGCTCCACCTGCTGCGCTGGCACCAGATCGGCCCCGCGGTCATCTCGCTGGTGCTGTTCGTGGTGATGCTGGTGCACCACCGCGAGTTCTACGCCAAGGCCGACCCGCGCACCCGCTGGCGCGCCGGGGCCGCCTTCGTCCTGCTGGCCGCCGTCTCGGTCGGCCTCGGCCTGCTGATCGTCGGCGTCCGCCACGGCGCCGAGGTCAACACCCCGGGGCTGGGCGAACGGCTCCAGCACGTGCTGTACGGCCTGGTCGGCTTCGAGGGCCCGGTCGACTACCGCTCCGAGAAGGTCGCCTGGTACGTCGGCTACTCCCTCGGCGCGCTCGGCCTGATCACCGCCGGCACCACCGCCTACCTGGCGCTGCGCCCCGAGAAGCCCGAGCCCGAGCTCACCGCCGAGGACGAGGTGAAGGTCCGTCAGCTGCTGGACCGCCACGGCGAGCGGGACTCCCTCGGCTACTTCGCGCTCCGCCGCGACAAGAGCGTGCTGTTCTCGCCCACCGGCAAGGCCGCCATCTCCTACCGGGTGGTCTCCGGCGTGATGCTCGCCTCCGGCGACCCGGTCGGCGACCCCGAGGCCTGGCCCGGCGCGATCAAGGTCTTCATGGCCGAGGCCCGCGCCCACGCCTGGGTCCCCGCCGTGATGGGCTGCTCCGAGCAGGGCGGCGAGATCTGGACCCGGGAGGCCGGCCTCGACGCGATCGAGCTCGGCGACGAGGCCATCGTCGACACCGCGGCCTTCTCACTCTCCGGGCGCGCCATGCGCAACGTCCGCCAGATGGTGAAGCGGATCGAGCGCAACGGCTACTCCTGCCAGGTCCGCCGGGTCGGCGACCTGAGCCTGGAGGAGAAGCGCCGGATCGCCGACGCCGCCGCCCGCTGGCGCGGCACCGACACCGAGCGCGGCTTCTCGATGGCGCTGGGGCGCTTCGGCGACCCGGGCGACGACGGCTGCGTGGTGGTCACCGCGCACAAGGCCCCCGAGGAGGGCGAGCCGGCCGACGCGGACGACCTCAAGGCGGTGCTGCACTTCGTGCCGTGGGGGCCGGACGGGATCTCGCTGGAGCTGATGCGGCGTGACCGGGCGGCCGACCCGGGGCTGAACGAGCTGCTGATCGTGGCGGCGCTGCAGGCCGTGCCGGCGCTCGGCGTGCGGCGGGTCTCGCTGAACTTCGCGATGTTCCGCTCGGCGCTGGCCCGCGGGGAGCGGATCGGGGCGGGGCCGGTGCTGCGGGCCTGGCGGGGGCTGCTGGTCTTCCTCTCGCGGTGGTTCCAGATCGAGTCGCTGTACAAGTTCAACGCCAAGTTCCAGCCGGAGTGGGAGCCGCGGTTCCTGGTCTACCCGCAGACCCGGGACCTCCCGCGGATCGGCTTCGCCGCGATGCAGGCGGAGGCCTTCATCACGCTGGGGCTGCCGATGCCGTGGCGCAAGAAGCAGCGCCAGGGCCTGATGGCGGACGCCCCGCAGCTCACCAAGGCGGCCTGACGGAACAAGGTGATGCCTTCAGGGGCGCGAGGAACTGCGCGAGGGGGAACGGCAGCGCGTGCAACTGGCTGATGGAGCCTCAGGTGCAGGTGAGCGGCCTTCCGCCTCGCGCAGTTCCCCGCGCCCCCGGGTCGCTGCCCTGCCGGGCGTCTCAGCTCGGGCGGCGCGTCGATAATGGCCACATGAACAAGCTGCCCGGCCTCTTCGATCTCGACCGCTGCGCCGTGATGGGGGTGGTCAACGTCACGCCGGACTCGTTCTCGGACGGGGGGTTGTGGCTGGACCCGGCGAAGGCCGTCGCGCACGGGCTGGCGCTGACCGCCCGGGGGGCGGACCTGGTGGACGTCGGGGGGGAGTCGACGCGGCCGGGGGCGCAGCGGGTGACCGAGGCGGAGGAGCTGCGCCGGGTGATCCCGGTGGTGGAGGAGCTGGCGGCGGCCGGGGTGGTGGTGTCGGTGGACACCATGCGGGCGTCGGTGGCGGCCCGGGCGGTGGCGGCCGGGGCCCGGCTGGTGAACGACGTGTCGGGCGGGCTGGCGGACCCGGAGATGGCCGCCGTGGTGGCCGCCACGGGTGCCCCGTTCGTGGTGATGCACTGGCGCGGGCAGTCCGCGGACATGGACGCGCTGGCGGTCTACGGCGACGTGGTCGAGGACGTGGTGGCCGAGCTGTCGGCCCGGATGGCGGCGCTGACCGCGGCCGGGGTCAAGGAGGAGCAGCTGGTGCTCGACCCGGGGCTGGGCTTCGCCAAGACCCCGGAGCACAACTGGGCGCTGCTCGGCCGGCTGGACGCGCTGACCGGTCTCGGCCGCCCGGTGCTGGTGGCGGCTTCGCGCAAGCGGTTCCTGGGTACGCTGCTCGCCAACCCGGAAACGGGCGAGCTGCGCCCGGCCAGGGAGCGGGACGACGCCACGGCTGCCGTCTCGGTGCTGTCGGCCCGGGCCGGGGCGTGGGCGGTCCGGGTGCACGACGTGGCCGGGACGGCCGACGCGGTACGGGTGGTGGCGGCCTGGCAGCGGGCGGCCGCGCGGGGACCTATCCGGGGGTAGCGGTTTGGCGAAGGGCGGGAGTGACCATGGCGGGTGACGGCAGGTCGGTCGGGGACCGGGCCTCGGCGGAGGCGGAGCTGGACAGGCTGGCGGTGCTGGCGGCCAACCAGGCGCTGTACGAGGCCCTGGAGAACGGCGACCTGGAGGCCGTCGAGAACGCCTGGCTCGGCCCGGAGGACGCCGACGACAAGCACGGCGCGGTCTGCGTGCACCCCGGCTGGCCGGTGCTGCGCGGCCGGGCGCAGGTGACCCGCTCGTACATGTTGATCATGGCGAACACGGAGTACATCCAGTTCTTCCTGACCGACGTGGAGTGCGAGGTGCAGGGCGACACGGCCCTGCTCACCTGCACCGAGAACATCCTCTCCGGCGGCGAGGCCGAGGAGGAGGGCGAGCTGGGCCCGCTGGTCGGCGGCAAGGTGGTCTCCACCAACCTGTTCCGGCGTACGCCGGACGGCTGGAAGCTCTGGTCGCACCACGGCTCACCGGTGCTGACCAGCGGGGACGACGAGGACGAGGAGTGAGCCGGGGGTGAGGGTCCGTCAGCCCGGCGGGAATCCGCCGGGCTGCGGCGTTGTTGCGGAACGTGCACCGACTGTTCACGTCAATGGCCGATCCGGCGTGCGTGGCGCCGCGCGGTGCCGGGTAGGACGGTCGGGGTTCGTCGTCGTCCGCGGGTAGATTCGAGAGCTGCGGGCCGGGCGGCCCGGTGCTCCGCCGTGTGCGGAGCCTGTCCACATGGGAGAAGTGAGTTGCTGGACCGCGTCACTCTGCGGGGCCTGCGTGCCCGTGGCCACCACGGTGTCTTCGAGCGCGAGCGGGTCGAGGGCCAGACCTTCGTGGTCGACCTGGTGATGTACCTGGACACCCGTCCGGCGGCCTCCGGCGACGACCTGACCCGCACCGCGCACTACGGGGTGGTGGCCGAGGAGGTCACCGCGATCATCGCCGGCGAGCCGGTCGACCTGATCGAGACGCTGGCCCAGCGGATCGCCGACCAGTGCCTGAAGCACGAGGCGGTGGAGGAGGTCGAGGTGACGGTGCACAAGCCGGACGCCCCGATCACGGTGCCGTTCGACGACGTCACGATCACCATCCACCGGCGCCGCGGATGACCTTCGCGGTGCGGCCCGCCGCCGTCCAGACCGAACCTGCAGAGGGATACCGATGAGCACCAGCGACCCGACCGCCTCGCCGACCACGTTCGACCTGGAGAACCGGGTCGACACCGCCGAATCCACCCTGCACGACCCGCGCCGCGCGGCCCTGGCTCTCGGCTCCAACCTCGGCAACCGGCTGGAGACCCTGCAGGGCGCGGTCGACGCGCTGGCCGACACGCCCGGGCTGAAGGTCTGCGCCGTCTCGGCGGTGTACGAGACCGCCGCGGTCGGCGGCCCGGAGGAGCAGCCCTCGTACTTCAACGCCGTGGTGCTGCTGAAGACCACCCTGCCGCCGGGCTCCCTGCTGGAGCGGGCCAACGCGGTCGAGGACGCCTTCGGCCGGGTCCGCGAGGTCCGCTGGGGACCGCGCACCCTGGACGTGGACGTGCTCGCCTACGAGGGCGTCACCAGCGACGACCCGGTGCTGCTGCTGCCGCACCCGCGGGCCCACGAGCGGGCCTTCGTGCTGGCCCCCTGGCAGGACGCCGACCCGGACGCCGAGCTGCCCGGCCTCGGCCGGGTGGCCGACCTGCTGAAGACGGTCTCCGAGGAGCCCGGCCAGGAGGTCCACCGCCGCGAGGACATCCGGCTCCGGCTGCCGGAGTAGCCCCCGCGGCGGAACCGGGCGGCGGGTGCGCACGTTGGCCCTGCTGTCCGGTCCCCGCCCGGCCGGTCCCCGCTCGACTGGGCGTCATCTCCGCTGGAAGGACCCGTGTGAAGCCGCTCCACCTCCGTCTGCTGCTGCTGATCGCCGCCGTGGCCACCGCGCTGGCCTGGGCGGGTGCCCGGCTGTGGGACTCGCTCGGGCACCTGCCCGGGGTGCCCGCCGCCGCGCCGATCGTGCTGGCGGCGGTCGCGGTGGTGCTGCTGGCCACCGCGTTCTCGCTGCGGTCCCGGCTGAAGGCCGCCCGGGAGCGGCGGCCCGGGGCCCGCGGGGTCGACCCGATCGGGGCGGCCCGGGCGGTGGTGCTCGGGCAGGCCAGTGCCCTGGTCTCGGCGGTGATGGCCGGGATCTACGCGGGCACCGGCATCCACCTGCTCGGCGGGCTGGACGACACGGCCCGGTCGGGCCAGGCGATCACCGCCGGGCTGGCCGTGCTCGCGGCGGCCGGCGTGGTGGCGGCCGCGCTCTGGCTCCAGCACGTCTGCCGGCTGCCGGAGGACCACGACGGTCCGGCCGGGCCCGCACCGTCGGCGCGCTGACGGCACGGTTCCCGTACTGACGGCACGTCAGGACGCCGTCACCGGACGTGTCGGTGACGGCGTGTCAAGAGCGGAATGGGGGGCCAGGCTGACAGCGCCCCGATTCGCACGCTAGTTTCTTTGGCATGTCTCGCGGACGCCACCGTCACTCGTCCCTCCTCGGCCGCACCGGGCCGCCGGCCGCGGCCGGTGTGCTCGTCGTCGCCGCCCTGGCCTCACTGGTGGCCAGTCCCGACACCCTCGTGGTGCGCTCGCTCGGCGTCGCCGCCGTGCTCGCCTCGATCGGGATCGCCCTGCTGCTGCGCCAGCGCGACCGCGCCGCCCGGCTGGCCGCCGAGCTGGCCGCCACCCGGCGGCTGCGGGCCGAGGAGCGCTTCGAGGAGCAGCTCGCCGAGGCCGAGTACGCCGCCGAGGTCGCCGAGGAGCGGGCCACCCGCTTCGGCCGCCGGCTGACGGCCGAGAAGTCCCGGCTGGCCAAGGCCGAGACCGAGATCGCCCGGCTGCTCCGCGAGCGCGCCGTGCTGGTCGCCGAGCAGGCCCTCAAGGAGGCCGAGGCGCACCAGCGCGCCCTGGCCGCCGCGCGCCCCAAGTACCCCGCCTCGCCGGCCGCGTACGTCCGCGCCGCCTCGGTGCTGCGGCAGCTGGAGCGGGAGGCCGTCCGGGCCGAGGAGCGCCGGGCCGCCGCCGAGCGGGCCGCCGTCGTGGTGCGTCCGCCCGCGCTGCCGGCCGGTGCCGCGCCGGCGCCCGCCGCCGCGCCGGTGCAGGCGACGGTCCGTCAACTCGGCGCGGTGCCCGAGCGTCCGGTGCTCGCCGCGCCGGGTGCCGCGGAGGGCGCCGCTGCCGCGGCCCCGGTGGTGCGGCAGCGGCCGCGCCCGGCCGCCCGGGGGCAGAACTTCAGCTTCTTCGGCCGCCCCGGCGCGGCCGGTGCCGCCGTGCGGGCCGCCGCCCCGGCGCCCTCGGTGGGCAGCGTGACCGAGCTGGCCGCCAAGGCCCCGGCGGCCGGCGACGACCTGGCGGACGTGGTGGGCGACGAGGCGGTGGCCGAGAGCGTGCGCTACGCGGCCCCGCAGCCCTCCGTGGAGCAGCCGCTGACGGCCGCCCCGGCGGAGGAGGTCGCGGACGCCCACGGGCGGCCCGAGGTGGTCGACCTGACGCCGCACGACGACACCGAGGTGATCTCGGTCGCCGAGCTCCGGGCGGAGTTCCGGTAGGCCGCGCGCACACGCGGAAGGGGCGCCCCCTCGGGGGCGCCCCTTCGTTCTTGACCGCGTCTCAGATCTGGACGCCGAAGTCCTGGGCGATGCCGGCCAGGCCGGAGGCGTAGCCCTGGCCGACGGCGCGGAACTTCCACTCGGCGCCGTTGCGGTACAGCTCGCCGAAGACCATCGCGGTCTCGGTGGCCGCGTCCTCGGAGAGGTCGTAGCGGGCGATCTCGCTGCCGCCGGCCGAGTTGAGCACCCGGATGTACGCGTTGCGGACCTGGCCGAAGCTCTGCCTGCGGTTGTCGGCGTCGTAGATCGAGACCGGGAAGGTGATCCGGGCCGCCTCGGCCGGGAGGTTGGCCAGGTTGACGGAGATCTGCTCGTCGTCGCCGGCGCCCTCGCCGCTGCGGTTGTCACCGGTGTGCACCACGGTGCCGTCCGGGGAGCTGGTGTTGTTGAAGAAGACGAAGTGCCCGTTGGAGAGCACCCGGCCCTCCGCGTTCAGCACGATGGCGCTGGCGTCCAGGTCGAACTCGGCACCCGTGGTGGTCCGGACGTCCCACCCGAGGCCGACGTTGACCGCGGTCAGGCCCGGGGCCTCCTTGGTCAGCGAGACGTTGCCGCCCTTGGAGAGGCTGACTGGCATGGTTTCGGTGTCCCTTCGTCGCTTCTGTCCGTGAGAACGCGGGCGGCGGGGGTGGTGGTTCCGGCCGCGCGGCGAATATCTCACGGCGCGGGGCGACGGCGCGTCAGATCCGCGGGAAGCGGCCCTGGACGGTCCAGATGTTCGGATTGTCGGCCAGGCCCTCGTGCAGGTCGAACAGGTCGGCCAGCACGTCCTGGAGGAAGTCCCGCGCCTCCCGGCGCAGCTCCTCGTGCCGCACCACCGCGGGCGGCTCGTCGGGCAGCCAGGTGGCGCTGATCTCGACCAGGCCGAAGCGGCGGGCGAAGCGGAGCAGTTCGGTGTTCTGGGTGAAGTCCAGGTCGTAGGTCTGGACGAGCGCGGACCGGCTGCCGCGCGGGTCCCGGTCGAGCTCCTCGACGGTGTCGCAGAGCGCCCAGGCGAAGTCCAGCACCGGCACCCAGCTCCAGTTGGTGGAGAACTCGGCCCCGTCGGCGTCGAGGTACACGTCCCCGCAGAACAGGTCGTGGCGCAGCGCCCGCACCGGTGCGGTCCGGTAGTCCGTCTGCGGCGGGTCGGGGAACCGGTTGGAAAGGGAGTAGCCGAGCTCGATCACGCCGACATTCTCCCCCAGGCGGCCCGGCCGGAGGCGCGAGGGACGTACGTGGTGATCCCGGGGGCGCGGGGAACTGCGCGAGTCCGGAAGGCGGACCGGCGTGGGGTCGGGGCACGTCAGCCGGTTGCACGTGCTGCCGTTCCCCCGCGCGCAGTTCCCCGCGCCCCTGGGGATAACCACTTTCGACAGGGGGGCCGGGGCGGGATGATGGCGGCATGCCTGAGCCTCTGCGCGTCCGGGGATCGGTGGTCGTGCCCGACGCCGAGCTGATGTGGCGCTTCTCCCGTTCGTCCGGCCCCGGTGGGCAGCACGTGAACACCTCCGACACCCAGGTGGAGCTCCGCTACGACCTGGCGGGGTCGGCCGCGCTCCCGCCGGTGTGGAAGGAGCGCGCCCTGGAGCGCCTGGCGGGCCGGCTGGTGGACGGCCGGTTCGTGGTGGTGAAGGCGTCCGAGCACCGGTCCCAGCTGCGCAACCGCGAGATGGCCGTGGTCCGGCTGGCGGCGCTGCTCGGCGAGGCCACCGCGCCGCCGCCGAAGGCGCGCCGCCGGACCAAGCCGACCCGGGGGATGGTCGAGCGGCGGCTGGAGAACAAGCGGCACCGTTCGGAGCTCAAGCAGGGCCGTTCCCGTCCGCAGTACTGACGGTCCGTCCGGCTGACGCGGCCTCAGGCGAGGTGCCGGTAGCCGCCGCGGTGGTAGAGCAGCGGTGCGGCGCCGGGGGCGGGCAGGGCCGCGGCGAGGACGTGGCCGATCAGCAGGGTGTGGTCGCCGGCGGTGACGCGCTGGACGGTGCGGCACTCCACGGTGGCCAGGGCGCCGTCGATCAGCGGGGCGCCGGAGTGCGGGCCGCGGTGGTGCGGGGTGTCGGCGAACAGCAGGCGGTCGCCGAGCCGGCCCTTCATGGCGAACCGGGAGGCGACGGTGCGGTGCGCCTCGCCGAGCAGGGAGACCGCCCAGTGGTCGGTGCGGGCGAGCAGCTCGTCCATCCGGGAGTCGGTGCGGACCGAGACCAGCACCAGCGGGGGCTCCAGCGAGACCGAGAGGAACGAGGTGGCCGTCATGCCGGCGTCCTCGCCGTCCTCGGGGTCGTGGGCGGTGACCAGCGTGACGCCGGAGGCGAGCTGGCCGAGGGCGGCCCGGAACTCGTCGGGGGTGGCGGTCTGGGCGGCGGTGGACTGCGGGAACGTCTGCACGTACCGCACGGTAGTCGGCCGCCCAGGTGAGCGGCATCGGGCAGTGGTCTTAGGACCTGCTGGGCCGAAGGGCTGAACCGGGTGTCCCGGGCGGCGCAGACCCTCACCCCTGGGGGTGAGCGGGAGGGGCCCTCCGGCGGGCAGCGGGCTTCAGCGGTGGCGGGGAACGGCCGACCACCCAATGGTCCGGATTGTCCGGTGATGTTCCACGAAGGGCCTGTGAGCTGGGCTTTCGCGCATGAGCACGGTGTGATTTGGGTCACAAGTGGTGACCTATTGTTGACCGAGCGTGCCGAACGTTGTGCTCCCTGTGATTCAGTTCTTCTGGCAATCGGACGATAACCATCAAGACCTATCCGAAGCAGCCGGGGAGCCCCCGCATGGAAGCCGAGTCGGAGCCCTACGTCCGCCTCGCGACCCTCCGCACCTTGCACCGGGTCGTGGCGGACCTCAACGCTGCCCGCAGCCTGGCGGGGACGCTCCAGGCGGTCGTCGAGGGCGCGGTGCACGGGCTCGGCTTCGACGCGGCGGCGGTCAGCCTGGTGCGGCCGGACGGCGATCTGGTGGTGGCGGCGGTCTGGGAGCTGGAGGAGAGCGCCTTCGGCGGGCCCGCGGTGCTGCTCGGCCAGGTCGGTTCCCGGGAGTCCTGGGAGCGGATGCTGAGCGTCAGCGACCACTGGGGCACCCTGCGCTTCCTGCCGTACGACCGGGGCTGGGCGATCGGCACCGACATCCCGAGCTGGACCGGGGACGGCCCGCTGCCGGTGTACGTCAACGACTGGCACCCGCAGGACGTGCTGCTGGCCCCGATGTACAGCGCCGGGGGAGACCTGCTGGGCGTGCTCTCGGTGGACCGGCCGCGCAGCGGCAAGCGGCCCGGGGCGTGGACCCGGGAGGCGCTGGAGATGTTCTCCCTGCAGGCCTCGATCGCGATCGGCAACGCCCGGCTGCGGGCCGAGATGCAGCGCGCGCTGGCCCGGCTGGAGAAGGAGCAGCAGGCGCTGCGGGCCAGCGAGGAGAGCTTCCGGCAGGCCTTCGAGTACGCGCCCAGCGGGATGGCCATCACCGAGCTGCACGGGGCCGCGATGGGCCAGCTGACCAGGGTGAACGACGCGCTCTGCCGACTGCTCGGACGGCCCCGGGCGACGCTCCGTCAGCAGCGCTTCGCCGACCTGGTGCACCCGGACGACCTGGAGCTGCTGCAGCGCACCAGTGCCGAGGGCGGGCGGGCCGAGCTGCGGCTGTCCCGGCGGGACGGCGGCTACCAGTGGGTCTGCCTGCGCAACTCGGTGGTGGCGGACGCGGCCGAGGGGCCGAGCTTCCTGCTGACCCACGTCGAGGACATCGAGGAGCGCAAGCGGCACGAGTTCCAGCTGGCCCACCGGGCCAGCCACGACGCGCTCACCGGGCTGCCGAACAGCGCCGAGCTGCGGGCCCGGCTGGGGCGCCGGATCTGCCCGCTGGACCCGACCGGCGCGGGGGCGCACCAGGCCGACCCCGAGCGCCTGGACGGCGAGCCCGCGTACGCCGGTCAGGTGGCCTCCTACGGCGGCTTCGAGGTGGGGGGCTGCCCGGCCGCCCTGCCGCACGCCCACGGGGCCGCTGACGGGCCCGCCAGGGGGCTGGAGCGGGAGCCCTTCGGCCTGGACCGGGAGCCCTTCGGGCGGGTCCGGGACGTCGAGGTGCCGGCCGACCACGTGCACACGGTGATCCCGGCCGAGCTGCCCACCGGGGGCGAGCTCTGGGGCTCGGGCCCGCGCGGCCCGGCCGCGGAGAAGGGCCTGGCGGTGCTCTTCTGCGACCTGGACGGCTTCAAGTCGATCAACGACCGGTTCGGTCACAAGGCGGGCGACGGGGTGCTGATCGAGGTGGCCCGGCGGCTCCAGCAGGTGGTCCGGGAGGGCGACACGGTGGCCCGGCTCGGCGGCGACGAGTTCGTGGTGCTGGCCGACGGGATCGGCCGCGAGGAGGCCAAGGACCTGGCCGGGCGGCTGCGCAACGCGATCATCCCGCCGATGCGGATCGACAACCGCACCACCCGGGTCGGCGTCAGCCTGGGCATCGGCTGGGCCGGCTGCGGGATGTCGATCGAAGAGGTGCTGCACGCCGCCGACGAGCGGATGTACGACGAGAAACGGGCGCGCGGCGGCAGCCCGCGGGGCGCGCGGGGTGAGCGCTCGCACCGGCGCGCGGGGTGAAAGCGCAGGTCGGAGTGGGTCCGAACGGCGGGCGTCCGCCCGGGGGTACGCCCTGACGGGACGTCAGGCGCACCGTTTCTCCACCCGTTCCCCCGACCGTGTGCGCGGGCGGTGGACGGCTTTCCCCGGGGTCGGGCCGGGCAGGTAGGGTTCCCCCGGTACGAGCGTTCACCCGCCCGTGCGGCGTCGGGCCGCCGGATCCGGGCCGCGATGGGGAGTTGACCACCGTGACGACGGCCGGAAGTGACGGAGCGTCCGAGGACCGGACGGCGGAGGACCCGTTCGCGTACCTCTACCGCCCTGCCGACGGCGAGTCCGCCGCCGAGCAGCCGAGGGACGCGAAGTACTCGCGCCCGGTCGAGGTCGGCCGCGCCCAGTACCCGCCGCCGCAGCCCCAGGCCGTGTACCAGCAGACCACGCAGCACCTCCCGCACCAGCAGGGGGCGCACCCGCAGGGCCAGCAGCACGCCCGGTACGCCGAGCACTCCCGCCCGCAGCCGGGCGAGCAGGCTCCGCCCGGGCGGAGCAAGGGCGTGGTCATCGGCGCGATCGCGGTGGTGGCGGCGATCGCCATCGGCGCCGGGGTGGCGCTCTCCATGGGTGACGCGGGCAAGGGCACCAAGACCGCCTCCGGCACCACCGGCAGCGCCGCCGCGACCACCCCGGGCGCGAGCCCGTCGCCGTCCCCCACCCCGAGCACGACCGCCTCGCCGCTGGTCAACGGCACGGGCGTGGCCGACTTCAGCGGCCTGCAGCTCTCCGGCGGCGCGGCGGTGGCCGGTTCGGTCGGCGGTGCCAAGGGCAAGGGCGGCTACGTCACCGGCCTGGCCGGCAGCGCCGTGGTGAGCTGGAAGGTCACCGTCCCGCAGGCGGCGACCTACCGGGTGTCGATCCGTTTCAACAACACCGGTGCCGACGCCCAGGCGGTGGTGAAGGTGGACGGCAAGCCCACCTACACCCCGATCAACCTGCGGAACTACAAGGCCGGCCTCCAGCCGGAGCAGGCCTGGTTCGGCTCCTGGATAAGCGCCGAGATCCCCAGCGCGGGCGAGCACACGATAACGATCGAGTCGCTCCCGTCGAGCCCGGCCGGCGCCGTGCTCTTCGACCAGATCGCCGTCACGCCGAACGGAGTCGATCCCGGCCTGTGACCACCCCCGCCAGGTGCGCGACGGTCTCCGTCATCGCGCTCCGGGCGGGCCCCAGGTACCTGCGCGGGTCGGTCGTGGCCGGGTCACCGTCGAGCCGCTGGCGGACCACCCGGGTGAAGGCGGTGTTGAGCGCCGTCCCGATGTTGATCTTCACCAGCCCGGCCGCCACGCCCGCCGCGAGCTCCTCGTCCGGCACGCCCGAGCTGCCGTGCAGCACCAGCGGGACGGGCACGGCGGCGGCCAGCCGGCGGACCAGCGCGTGGTCCAGCGCGGCCGTCCTGGTGGTCATCGCGTGCGAGCTGCCGACCGCCACCGCCAGCGCGTCCACCCCGGTGTCGGCCACGTAGGCGACGGCCTCGTTCGGGTCGGTCCGGGCGCCGGGGGCGTGCGGGGAGAGCGGCGGCTCGCCGTCCTTGCCGCCCACCTTGCCGAGCTCGGCCTCCAGGTGCAGGCCGTGCCGGTGCGCCCAGTCGGCGGCCTCGGCGGTGGCCTTCACGTTCTCCGCGTACGGCAGGGCGGAGGCGTCGAACATGGCGGAGCTGAACCCGGCCGCGGCCGAGGCGCGCAGCAGGTCGAAGTCCTCGACGTGGTCCAGGTGGAGTGAGACCGGCACGGAGGCGGCGGCGGCCACCTCGGCGCAGGCCCGGGCCAGCGGCAGCAGGCGGTGGCCGTGGTAGGCGGTGGCGTTCTGGCTGATCTGCAGGATCACCGGGCAGCCGGCCAGTTCGGCGCCGGCGGCGATGGCCTCGGCGTGCTCCAGGGTGATCACGTTGAAGGCGGGCAGGCCGCGGCCGTCGGCGACGGCGGAGGCGAGCAGGTCGGACGTACGGGCGAGAGGCATGGGTGTCCCCCAGGACGAAGGTGAGCAGCGGGACGCAGATCCGCTGCTCACCTCCTGGTGGGACAGGAAGGCGGCTCAGCCTCAGGCCGCGTGGGCCTTGCTGAAGCGGTCCGCGCCGACGATCCACTCGCCGCGGCGCATCACCGCGACGAGGTCGTAGGTGTCGGAGTCGAGCACGACCAGGTCGGCGTTCTTTCCGGCCTCCAGGGAGCCGATGGTGTCGTCCAGGCCGAGCAGGCGGGCCGGGACGGTGGACAGGGAGGTGACGGCCTGGTTGAGGGACAGGCCATTGACGGTGACGGAGCGCTTGAAGGCGACGTCCAGGGTGAGGGTGGAGCCGGCGATGGAGCCGCCCTCGACCAGGCGGGCGACGCCGCTCTCCACCCGGACCTGGAGCGGGCCCAGCGGGTAGAGGCCGTCGCCCATGCCGGCCGCGCCCATCGCGTCGGTGATCAGCGCGACCCGCTCGGCACCGGCGGTGCCGTAGGCCAGGTCGAGCACCGAGGGGTGCAGATGCACGCCGTCGTTGATCAGCTCGACGGTGACCCGCTCGTCCTCGAGCAGGGCCACGATCGGGCCCGGGGCGCGGTGCTGGATGCCCGGCATCGCGTTGAACAGGTGGGTGGCGACGGTGGCCCCGGCCTCGACGGCCTCCAGGGTCTTGTCGTAGTCGGAGTCGGTGTGGCCGACGGCCGCGATCACGCCGAGGTCGGCCAGCATCCGGACCGACTCCAGGCCGCCGTCCAGCTCGGGCGCCAGGGTGAACATCCGCGCGGTGCCGCGGGCGGCGTCCACCAGCTTGCGCACCAGGGCCGGGTCCGGGTCGCGGAGCAGGTCGGGGCGGTGCGCGCCGCACCGGTTGTGGGAGATGAAGGGGCCCTCGAAGTGCACGCCCGCCAGCACGCCGTCCTCGACCAGCTCGGAGAGCACGGCGGCCTGGTGGCAGAGCTCGTCGATCTCCCCGGTGACGGTGGAGGCCATGGTGGTGGTGGTGCCGTGGGCCAGGTGGGTGCGGGCCACGGTGAGCGCCTCCTCGGCGATCCCCGAGGCGTAGGAGCCGCCGCCGCCGCCGTGCACGTGCAGGTCCACGAAGCCGGGGACGACGGTGTACCCGGTGAGGTCCACGTCGCCGGGCTCCGTCTCCCCGCCGAGGCCCGCGATCCGCGAACCCTCGACGGACAGCCGCCCGTGCTCGATCACACCGCCCGGCAGGACCAGTCGGGCTCCGGCAAGTGCAGTTCGGTCCGCGCTCACGCGGTCACCTCCATGGAGAGCAGATCCCAGGCGAGCAGGCCCGCGCCCAGGGATGCGGCGGTGTCTTTGAGCATGGCGGGAACGACCTTCGGGGGCATCTGGAAGGTCAGCCGCTCGGAGACCGCCGCACGCAACGGCGTGAAGAGCGTGTCACCGGCTTCGGCCAGCCCGCCGCCGACGATCACCGTCGACGGGTCGAGCAGGCTCTGGGCCAGCACGATGCCGTCGGCGAGCGCGTCGACCGCGGTCCGCCACACCGCCAGGGCGCGCGGGTCCCCGGCGTCGACCGCCGCGGCACAGGCCGCCGCGTCCGCCTCCGGGTCACCGGTGGCCTCGGCCCAGGCCCGGGAGACCGCGCCGGCCGAGGCCAGCGTCTCCAGACAGCCCTTGGCGCCGCAGCCGCACTGGGGGCCGCCGGGGCGGACCACCACGTGGCCGATCTCGCCGCCGTAGCCGTGCGCGCCCGCCTCGATCGCCCCGTGGATGCCGATCGCCCCGGCGATGCCGGTGCCCAGCGCGATGAAGAGGAAGCGGTCCACGCCCTGCCCGGCGCCGATCCGGCCCTCGGCCAGCCCGCCGGAGCGGACGTCGTGGCCGAGGGCGACCGGCAGGCCGCCGAGGCGCTCGCCGAGCAGCTTGCGCATCGGCAGGTCCCGCCAACCGAGGTTGGCGGAGAAGACCGCGATCCCGTTCTTCTCGTCGATCGTCCCCGGCACCGCGACGCCGGCCGCGAGGGGGCCGGTGCCGAAGCGGCGGCGGCCCTCCTCCGCCAGCTCGGCGGCGAAGTCGAGGATGGTGGCGACGACGGCGTCGGTGCCGTGCTCCCGCCCGGTCGGTCGGCGTGCTTCGAACAGCACGGAGCCGTCCTGGGCGAGCAGCGCGGCCTTCATGCCGGTGCCGCCTACATCGAGTGCGATGACGTGCTTCACGGGGGACAGTTTCCCTTGGACTTGTCGGAGAGGTCTAGTCCAGTTGCGTGATTGGTCTGGTCCATGGTGGTGAGGTTTGTCGCCTTTAAGGATGGCTTAAGGCCCTTTGTTCGGGCTTTGGCAACCTTCTTTCCTATTGTGGGCAAGGGAGTTGGGAAGGAAACGGGATCAGACCAGGATGATGGAGCGGGTCAGCGCACGCGGCTCGTCAGGGTTCAGACCGCGCGCCTCGGCGGTGGCCACCGCGAGCCGCTGGGCCCGCACCAGGTCCGCCATCGGGTCCAGGCCGGGCTCGTCCAGCAGATCGGCGCCGGTGGCCCCGATCTGCTCCGGCAGGCCCTCCGGCAGGCCGCCGAAGGCCCAGACCGCGCGGCCGGGCGCGGCGATGGCGATCGGGCCGTGCCGGTACTCCATCGCCGGGTAGGACTCGGTCCAGGCGCCGGCCGCCTCGCGCATCTTCAGGCCGGCCTCCTGGGCCAGGCCGTACGTCCAGCCGCGGCCGAGGAAGCTCACCTGCTCGGCGGCGACCAGTGCGGCCGGCAGCTCCCAGGCCAGTGCCCGCTCGGCGTCCTCGGCGGCCTTCGCCACCGTGGCCACGCCGGCCGGCAGCGCCTCCTCCAGCTCCAGGTGGGCCCGGAGCAGGGCGAGCGCGGTGGTGGCGAAGCGGGTCTGCACCACCGAGTGCTCGTCGGCGAACTCCAGCATCACGTGCTGGTCCGCCACCTCCAGCACCGGGCTGCCCGGGGTGCCGGTCAGCACGGTGGAGGGGGTCTTGAGGCGGTCGAGCAGCTCGATCACCTCGGTGGTGGTGCCCGAGCGGGTGATCGCCACGATCCGGTCGTAGTGGCGCCCGAGCGGGAACTCGGAGGCGGCCAGCGCGTCGGTCTCGCCGTGCCCGCCGCTCTCGCGCAGGACCGCGTAGGCCTGCGCCATGAACCAGGAGGTGCCGCAGCCGACCACCGCGACCCGCTCGCCGCGCTGCGGCAGGGCGGCGGAGGAGGCGGCGGCCAGGGCGGCGGCCTGCCGCCAGTTGGCGGGCTGGGTGGCCAGTTCCTGGGCAGTCAGGGAAGACATGGGTATGGCTCCTCCGGGGGATCCCTAGCATGGATGCGTGAAGCTGATTGATTTATAGATGTTTCGCGCAGGATTGCGCAAGAGCGCTCGCGCGAGGTGAACTGTGGGAAGCTGAGCCAGCCGTGCCGGAGACCTCCGGCGCGGGCGCTGCGGGAGAGGGGCGACACCAAGCGTGTCCAGGTACGAGCGGTGGAACGCACTGCTGGAACTGCTCAACGAGCACGGCAAGTTGGAGGTCGAGGAGGCCGCCGAGGCGCTCGACGTCTCCGCCGCCACCATCCGGCGCGACCTGGACCAGCTGGCCCGCCAGCAGATGGTCACCCGGACCAGGGGCGGCGCGGTGGCGCACAACGTCAGCTACGACCTGCCGCTGCGCTACAAGACGGCCCGCAACGCCGACGCCAAGCAGCGGATCGGCGCCGCGGTGGCCGAGCTGATCGCCCCCGGCGAGGTGGTCGGCCTGAACGGCGGCACCACCACCACCGAGGTGGCCCGCGCGCTGGCGGTGCGCCCGGAGCCGGACGGCGGGGCGGGCCAGGCGATCACCATCGTCACCAACGCGGTGAACATCGCCAACGAGCTGACGGTCCGTCCGCAGGTGAAGATCGTGCTCACCGGCGGGGTGGCCCGGCCGCAGTCCTACGAGCTGATCGGCCCGCTGGCCACCCTGGTGCTCGGTGAACTGACCCTGGACGTCACGGTGTTGGGCGTGGACGCGCTGGACGCCGAGTACGGTGCCACCGCCCACAACGAGGGCGAGGCCAGCGTCAACCGGCTGCTCGCCGAGCGGGCCCGCCGGGTGGTGGTGGCGGCCGACTCCTCCAAGCTGGGCCACCGCGCCTTCGCGCGGATCTGCGGGACGGAGCGGATCTCGGTCCTGGTGACCGACGCCGGCGTTCCGGCGGAGCTGGCCGCGGCCTTCGAGGAGGCCGGCGTGCGGGTGATCACGGTCTGACGAGCGGTTGCTCACGGTACCAACGGCCTTCACCCGTTAGCGCGTTGCGCCTGATGCAACGTCAGCCGAGATTCGGTAACTACCGTGTGTACAGGTCTGGACCACTGAGGGTCTGGCTGGAAAGGTGGCGACGCTCCGTCTCCGCCCGAAGGTTGGTCCACCGTTGTCCAGCGCCGCCCGCAGGTCGTTCCTCCCCTCGACGGCCCTCGCCGTCACCGCCGCGCTGCTGCTCAGCGGCTGCGGGGCGCTCGGACTGGGGGAGGACGGTGACGTCACGCTCAAGCTGGTCGCGCCGGACTACGGCACCAACCGGGCCACCAGCACCGAGCCGTACTGGCAGGAGCTGGCGAAGGGCTTCGAGACGGCCAACCCCGGCATCAAGGTCGAGGTCGAGGTGGTCCCGTGGACCGACATCGACACCCGGGTCGCCGAGCTGATCAAGAGCGGCAAGTCCCCCGACCTGGTGCAGACCGGCGGCTACGCCGACCACGTCGCGGCCGGCCGGCTCTACCCCGCCGGGGACGTGCTGACCATCGAGACCCAGGCCAACATGCTGGCGTCCATCTCCCAGGCCGGGCAGGTGCTCGGCAGCCAGTACGGCATCCCGTTCACCACCTCCTCCCGGCTGTTCTTCTACAACAAGGCGATCTTCGAGAAGGCGGGCCTCACCGCCCCGCCCGCCACCTGGGACGAGCTGGTCAAGGCGGCCAAGAAGATCAAGGAGAAGGTGCCCGGCGTGACCCCGTACGGGCTGCCGCTCGGCCCCGAGGAGGCCCAGGCCGAGGGCCTGATGTGGGCCACCTCCGGGGGCGGCGGCTTCGCCGACGACGCCGGCAACTACAGCATCGACAGCGAGGCCAACCAGAAGACCTTCGACTGGCTGCGCACCTCGCTGGTCAACCCGGGCCTCACCTACAAGGACCCGGGCGCGGTCAACCGGGCCACCGCCTTCGAGGAGTTCGCGGCCGGCAAGGTGGCGATGCTCAACGGCCACCCGCAGCTGGCCCTCAACTCCGACAAGGCGAACGTCCCGTACGGCACCGCCCCGCTGCCGCGCAAGGACGCCCAGGGCAAGGCCTCCTCGATGGGCGTGGCCGACTGGATGATGGCCTTCAAGGCGAACGGGCACCGGGCCGAGATCAAGAAGTTCCTCAGCCACGTCTACCAGAAGGAGAACGTCATCAAGTTCGCGTCGATGTACAACCTCCTGCCGGTGACCCAGGACGCGCGCGAGGAGATGGCCGCCTCGGGCCACAACATCAAGCCCTTCCTCGACGCGCTCACCAACGCGCGCTTCTACCCGTACGGCGAGACCTCCTGGGACCGGGTCAGCGGGCTGCTCAAGAAGCAGCTCGGCGGCGCCGTGAAGAACGACGGACAGGGAGTCCTGTCCGGTCTCCAGGGCGCCGCCGCGGAGGCCGCCGAGCAGAGCCGGCGCACCTCGGGGGGCTGACGGCCGGTCAGGCCCCTTCGGGGCCCAGGTCGATCGCGTAGGCCTTGCGGAGGGTCTCGTGCACCGTCCAGGTGGTGCGGTCGCCCTCGCGCAGGAACCCGACCGTGCCGGGGGCCAGCTCCAGGGTCTCCCCGCCCTCCACCGCGACGGTGGCCCGGCCGCTCACCACCACGAACATCTCGTCCGCCTCGGTGTCGGTCACCACGCCCGGGGTGATCTGCCAGATGCCGCGCAGGCGGCGGCCGTCGGGCGACTCCCAGAGCAGCCTGCCGGTCACCTCGGGGGTGCCGGAGACGATCTGGGCGGGGTCGAGCGGGTCGGGTTCGAGGTCGGCGTCGGGGATGCTGAGAGCGAAGCTGTGGTCCATGGGGTCGACGCTAACCCGGACGGCGCGGCGGCCGGGGGAGCAGACTGTGTCGCCGTGGGCGGGCAGAATGACACCCCGTAAGTGGAGGTGGCCGACATGCCCGACCTGACCGACCGCGAACGCGCGGTGCTCGCCCTGGAGGCCCGCGGCTGGCGCACGGCCGGTGCCAAGGAACGCGCCGTCCGGGAGGAGCTCGACCTCTCGGCCACCCGCTACCACCAGCTCCTGAACGCCTTGCTCGACCGCCCCGAAGCTTTGGCCGCCGACCCCGTGCTGGTGCACCGACTGCGCCGCATCAGGGACGCCAAACGCGCGGAACGATAGTGGTTACCCCGGGGGCGCGGGGAACTGCGCGCGGGGGAACGGCAACACGTGCAACTGGCTAGCCTGCCCCGATCTCACACCGGTCCGCCTTCCGTACTCGCGCAGTTCCTCGCGCCCCTGGTGGCGCAGCCTCGTTCGCCAGCTATCGTCGGGGCCATGGGTATCCCTGAGCCGAGTACGGACGCCGGGCGGGTGGGGCTGCGAGCCCTGGTTGCGGAGCCGCGGAGTGCGGTGGTCGCCCTGGACTTCGACGGGACGTTGGCGCCGATCGTGGCCGATCCGGCCGCTGCCCGGGCCGAGCCGGCCGCGGTGGCGGCGCTGCGGGCGTTGGTGCCGTTGGTGGGCGGGGTCGTGGTGGTGACGGGCCGTCCGGCGGCGGTGGCGGTGGAGTACGGGGGGTTCGAGGGCCTCGGGCTGACGGTACTGGGGCAGTACGGGGCGGAGCGCTGGGAGGCCGGGGTGCTGACGGCGCCGGAGCCGCCGCCCGGGGTGGCCGCCGTGAGGGCCGAACTGCCTGCTGTGCTGGGGGAGTCGGGGGCCTGGGTGGAGGACAAGGGGCGGGCGCTGGCGGTGCACACCCGGCGGACCGCCGACCCGCAGGCGCTGTTGGAGCAACTGCGGGCCCCGTTGGCGGAGTTGGCGGCCCGTCACGGCCTGATGGTGGAGCCGGGCCGGTACGTGCTGGAGCTGCGCCCGCCGGGGGTGGACAAGGGCGGGGCGCTGACGGAGTACCTGGCGGGGCGGCCGGCAGGCGCGGCGGTGCTGTACGCCGGGGACGACCTCGGCGACCTGCCCGCGTACGAGGCGCTGGAGCTGCGCCGCAAGGGCGGCGGCCCGGCCGTGCTGGTCTGCAGTTCGGCGGTCACGGGGGAGCGTCAGGTGGCCGAACTGGCCGACCGCGCCGACCTGTTGGTGCCGGGGCCGGCCGGGGTCGCGGAACTGCTGCAGGCCCTCGCCGGGGCGCTGCGGTAGCAGCGGGCCCGGCGAGGGCCGAGGGCGGGGCGGTGTCAGGCCGGCGGGGCGGCCGTGGTGGAGCGGATCACCAGCTCGGGGTCGAAGAGCAACTCGCCCGTGGGGACGGGCCGTCCGGCCACCAGGGCCAGGACGCTGCGGCCGACCTCCAGCGCCAGCCGGTCGGCGGGCTGCCGGACGGTGGTGAGCGGCGGGTCGGTGAACTCCGTGATGATGGTGCCGTCGTAGCCGACCACCGAGACGTCGTCCGGCACGGAGAGTCCGTGCCGCCGCAGTCCGCGGATCGCGCCGAGCGCCATGAAGTCGCTGGCCGCGACGATCGCGGTGGCGCCCTGCCTGAGCAGGGCGGCGGCGGCCGCCTGGCCGCCCTCGACGGTGTACGACTGGCGGAAGACCCAGCTCTCGGCGTCGGCCAGTCCGCGCCGCTCCATGGCGGCGAGGAAGCCCTCCACCCGGCGGTCGGCCGGGTGGTTCCCGGCCGGGCCGGAGGCCATGCCGATCCGGCGGTGGCCGAGCCGGTACAGGTGGTCGACCGCGAGTTCGGCGGCGAGCGTGTCGTCGGTGGAGAACACCGGCGCGGGGTGCCCGTCCGCGAACTCGCCGTTGATGCCCAGGTAGGGCACCCGGCGGTCGCGGAGCAGCTCGTAGGTCTCGACGTCCGCGCCCTCCACCGTGTTGCTGGCGGAGAGGAAGACCACCGCGGCGATGCCGCGGTCGACCAGCGAGGAGACGAACTCGCGCTCCTGCACCCCGCCGGGGAAGGCGGGGCAGAGCACCATCTTCAGACCGTGCGGGGCGAGCGCGGACTCGATCCGCTCGGCCACGTCGGCGAAGAACGGGTTGGACACCCGCTCCGTCACCACGGCGACCAACTGGCCCGGGGTGGAACGCTCGTAGCCCAGCTCGGACATCGCCCGCTCGACCGCGTCACGGGTCTTCTTGGCGACGCCCTGCCGCCGGTTGATCACCCGGCTGACGGTCGCCTCGCTGACACCGGCGCGAGCCGCGAGTTCGGTGATGCCGACCTTCATTCCGCCCCTTCCACCTCGGTGGCCCCCACCGGGCCACTGAGCACGGCAAGTCCGGACCTCGGCACCGGCAGCGCGTGCAGGCCGGGCGTCAGGCCCAGCAGCCTGCGCTCGATGATACGGCCGGACGGTCCGTAGGCGGTCAGCTCGGTCTCGCCTCCCGGTTCGGCCACCTCCAGGAAGACCCGGTCGGAGGCCGAACCGTTCACCAGCACCAGCTCCTGACGCCAGGTCAGGTCCAGCGGGACCACCTGCTCGGAGTGGACGCTGACCAGGCCGGTGCCGCCCCGGTCGGCGCGGACCACGGGGTAGAGCTCGTCCGGGCGGCCGGGCTCCACCACGCCGTCCAGCAGGACCGGGCGCAGCCTGGTCCACTGGCCGAGCCAGAAGGAGATCGCGGCCCGGTGCTCCTCGGGGACCCCGGTGAGCCGCACGGAGACCTGCGGGACGGAGTGCAGGGCGCCGATCAGTTGCCGGGCCACGCTGTGCGCGGGGGCCCCGGGGTGCCAGAGCAGCATGTCCGAGTGGACCGCGCCGCCGATCGCCAGGAAGGCGGTGTCGATGGTGCGGACCCGGTTGGCGGCCGAGTCGCCGGGGCAGTCGAAGGAGCGCAGCAGGTTCCCGTACGGGGCCATGCCGGGGCCGGTGTACGGCTGGCGCAGCTCCAGCAGCAGGCCGGGGCGGACCTTCTCCAGTTCGGCCCGGACCTCGGCCAGCAGTTCGGTCATGGCCAGGCCGACGTCGGGGCCGCCGTCGCCGGCGTGCGCCATCGCCTCGTCCAGGAAGTCCAGCTTGAGGCCGTCGAGCCCGTGGTCGCGGACCAGCCGGACGCAGAGCTCGACCACGTGGGCCCGGACCTCGGGCAGCCGCGGGTCCAGCACGTAGGCGCCGGGGACGCCGGCCCGCACGGTGGGGGCCCACCTCCGGTACGCCGCGGAGTCCGGGCCGACCAGCAGCGGGGCGACCCAGAGCAGGTAGTGCAGGCCGTGCCCGCGCACCTCGGCGACGTGCGCGGTCAGGTCGGGGAACTTGGCCGGGTCGGGCAGCCAGTCGCCGCAGCCGGCGTAGCCGCGGCCGTGGCCGCCGAGCTGCCAGCCGTCGTCCAGGATCAGCGCGCCGAAGCCCATGGTGGCGGCCAGCGCGGCCTCGGCGGCCACGGACTCCGCGTCCACCTGCTGGTTGAAGGCGTACCAGGTGGAGTACACCGGGGTGCGGGCGCCGTCCGGCACCGGCATCGGGGTGATCCCGGCGGCGTACCACTCGCGCAGGGTGCGCATCGCGGTGGCCACGGTGGCCGAGCGCGGGACGAACAGCAGCCGGTGGCCGCCGGGGGCGGCGGGCAGCAGCAGCTGCACCACGAAGCTGTCGGTCTCCTCGGAGACCCCGAACCGCAGCCGCGCCTCGGGCACCGGGTCGGCCGCCGCGAAGGTGAGCATGGTGGTGCCGGCGTGGTCGTACAGGCAGCCGGTGGCGAGCGAGTCGACCAGGGAGACCGCGGCCTTCCCCTCCCAGTCCGCGGTCAGGGTGCGGCGCCAGCCGCCCTGCGGGTGCCAGTAGCCGGCGGCGTCGCCGAGCGGCACCGAGAGCCGGACTTCCACGGGGCCGCCGTCGGCCGAGCCGACCGCCACCATCCGGATCCCGGAGGGGAGTTCGGTGCTGGACCAGTGGCCGCCGGGTACCGCGACCGAGACCTGGTCGAGCAGCGCCTCGAACGTGGCCGGAGCCAACTCGGCGGTGGTGACCGCCTCTTGATGGATGGTCATTCCTTCACCGCCCCTGCGAGGAGTCCGGAGACGAAGTGCTTCTGGAGTGCCAGGAAGAGCGCCGCCATCGGCAGCGCGGCGATGGCCGTGCCGGCCAGGATGGCGCCGTAGTCGGTGTCGTCCACGCCCTGGAGCGAGGCGAGCGCGACCGGGATGGTGAGCGCGCTCTCGCTGCGCAGCACCGTGAGCGGCCAGATGAACTCGTTCCACTGGAAGAGGAAGAGGAAGATGGCCAGCGCGGCCAGCGCGGGCCGCATCGGGGGCAGCGCCACCCGCAGGAACAGCCGCAGCTCGCCGCAGCCGTCCACCCGCCCGGAGTCGAGCAGCTCGTTCGGCAGGGTGCTCATCGACTGGCGCATCAGGAAGATGCCGAACGGCAGCGCCAGGTTGGGCAGGATGACGGCCTGGTAGGTGTCCAGCCAGGTCAGCTCGGCCATCAGGCGGAACAGCGGCACCAGGGTGACCTGGGACGGGATCACCAGACCCAGCATCAGGAGGCCGAACAGCGCCTCCTTGCCCTTGAAGTCGAACTTGGCGAAGCCGTAGCCGGCCAGGGTGCAGATCACGCCCGCGGTCAGGGTGTAGACGGTCGCGATGCCGAGGGAGTTGAGCACCACCCGGCCGAAGTCGGCCTTCTCCTGGAGTGAGCCCAGGTTGTCCAGGAGGTGCCCGCCGGGCAGCAGCGGCGGCGGGGAGGTGAAGATCTCCTTGGAGCTGTGGGTGGCGGCGATGACCAGCCAGTAGAACGGCACCAGGACGGCGGCCAGGGTGATGGCCAGCGACCAGGTCAGGCCGATCGACTTGGCGGTGCGGTTCTTCACGCGGGTGCTCATGACTTGTCCCCCAGCAGCTTGAACTGGATCAGGCCGAGGGCGCCGATGATCAGCGCGAGGGCGTACGCGATCGCCGAGGCGTAGCCGAAGTCGAAGTACTTGAAGGCGTTCTGGTACAGGTACATGCCGATGGTCAGGGTCGCGTTGTCGGGCCCGCCGCCGGTGAGGACGTAGGGCTCGTCGAAGATCTGCAGCGTGCCGATGGTGGAGAGCACCGTGGTCAGCAGCAGGGCCGGCTTGAGGCCGGGCAGGGTCACGTGCCGGAACGCCTTCCAGGCGCCCGCCCCGTCCACCGCCGCCGCGTCGTACAGCTCGGCGGGGACGGACTGCAGGCGGGCCAGCAGGATGACCGCGTTGTAACCGGTGTAGTGCCAGGTCAGGGCCAGCCCGAGCGAGATCTTCGCCCAGAGCGGGTCGGTCAGCCACGGGACGTCCGTCCCGATCAGCCAGTTGACCAGGCCGTACTGCTGGTTGAGCAGCACGGAGAAGATGATCCCGTAGGCCACCAGGCCGGTGATCATCGGCAGGAAGAAGCCCAGCCGGAACACGGACCGGGCCCGCAGCAGCGAGGAGTTGAGCGCCACTGCGAGGCCGGTCGCGAGGGTCAGCATGAGCGGCACCTGGATCGCCAGGATGACCGCGCTGTTGCTCAGGGAGGTCCAGAACAGCGGGTCGTCGATGAGCCTGGTGTAGTTGTCCAGGCCGGCGAAGGTCTCGGTGCCTCCGGTGGAGCGGTACAGGCTGAGCCGGAACGAGGCGGCGATCGGGTAGAGCTTGAAAGCCGCGAACAACAGCAGCGCCGGGAGGACGAACAGGTACGGCAGCGCACGCCGCCTCGCCGGGGTCATCGAACGACCTTGCGCCCGGTCTGCTGGGCGAGCTGGTCGGCGGCCTGCTTCAGGACCTCGGCCGGGTCGGCACCCTTGAGCAGGACCTTGGTCTGAGCGTCCGTCACCACCTTGAGCGCGCGGGCGTAGTCGGCCGAGTAGTTGGTGGCCGGCGACGGCGTCTGCAGGGCCTTGAGGAAGATCTCGCCCTGCTTCTGGCCGCTGAAGAACGGCGACGGGGTGTGGAAGGCCGAGTCCTCGTAGGCGGCCATCAGGGCCGGGGCGATGCCCTTGCCCTTGTAGATGGAGACCTGGGAGGCCGGGCGGGTCAGCACGAACTCGATGAAGCTCCAGGCGGCGGCCTGCTGCTTGCTGGAGCCGGAGACGGCCAGGTGGGTCGAGTTCACGGTGGCCGCGTTGGTGCCGCCCTGGCGGACGGCCGGGGGGAGCCGGACCTTCCACTTGCCGGCTTCCTGCGGCACCAGGCCCTCGATGATCCCGCCGAACCAGGTCGGCCAGGGCAGGACGGCGGAGGTGGTGTCCTTGATGGAGTTCTCCAGCGCGCTCCAGCCGCCGGACAGGTCGGCGACCAGGCCCGCGTCGTTCAGCTTCTTGATGATGGTCATCGCGGTGACCGCCTGCGGCGAGTCCAGCGTGATCGCGCCGTCCATGTTGAAGTAGAAGGCGCCCTGGAGCTGGAGCAGCAGCTGGAAGAAGTTGGCGGCGTCGGCCTGCGAGGCGGGCTTGTCGATGCCCAGCAGGTACTTGCCGGTCTTCTCCTTGAGCTTCTTGCCCGCCTCGATGACCTCGTCCCAGGTCTGCAGCCCCTCGACGTCCACCCCGGCCTGCTCGAACAGGTCGGCGCGGTACCAGAAGCCGCCCGAGTTGGCCTCCCACGGCAGGGCGTTGACCCGGCCCTTGGGGGCGACGGTCTCCCACAGGCCGGCGGCGAAGGCGTTCTGGTACTTGGTGGCGCCGAGCGGGCCGAGGTCGGCCAGGCCGTTCGGGAACTTCTCGACGTAGCTGGGCAGGTAGTCCACGCCGATGTGCAGGACGTCGGCCAGGCCGGCGCCGCCGGCCGCCATGCCGGTGGTGATCTTGTCCCAGATGGCCGGGTTGCCGATGTCCTGGACGGTGACCTTGATGTCCGGGTAGACCGCGTTGAACGCCGGCAGGAGCGCCTTGAGCTGGGCGGCGGGGCCCTGCCAGCTCCAGACCGAGATCTCGCCCTTCTTGGCGTCGCCCGCGCCGCCGCCCTTGGCGTCGGTGCCGGTGCCGGTGCCGGAGCACGCGGTGGTGAGGCCGGTCAGCCCCGCGCCGACGGTGAGGGCGCCGCCGAGTCTGAGCAGTCCGCGTCTGTCGAGGTCCATGGTGTGTCCTGCCTTCCGAGGGTGGGTGACGGCTGGACGTTAGCAACGCGGCCAGCACACTTGCAATGGCGTGATGAAAACTTTCTCCGCTGTCGTGCAAGAGGATTGAAAGCGATGGTGCGGGCTGTTAGCTTCGCTGCACCGTCAACGGAGACCTGGAGACCTGATGCGACGCGCACGACTGCCGCTGCTCACTGCTCTCGCACTGCTGACACCACTGGCCCCGCAGGCCGAGGCCGCCACCGCCACCGCCAAGGTGCCGACCGTGGTCAACCCCGGTTTCGAACTCGGCACCAGGGGTTGGGACTTCACGTCCGGAGCCGGGGTGGCCACCAACTACCCGCACGGCGGCGCCAGGTTGGCCTACCTGGACGGCGGCCCCGGCTACCGGATCAGCCAGACGCTGACCGCCCCGGTGGACGGCCGCTACGACGTCTCGGCCTGGATCGCCACCGGCGGCCCGAACGGCCGGTTCGCCGTGAAGGTCAACGGCGCCGAGGCCGGCGCGGCCGGCATCCCGGCCCGCACCGAGTACTCCCGGCACACCGTCAGCCGGATCGAGGTGAAGCGGGGCGACAGGCTGGAGATCGCCTTCGAGTCCGGCGACGCCTGGCTCAACGTCGACGACGTGATGATCTCCCCGGCAGCCCCCGCCGACCCGGTCGCCACCTCCTCCGACCCGCGGGTCGTGGAGATGTTCGACTGGGCCAAGCGCAAGGCCAACTCCTGGGTGCTGCTGGCCGGTTCGACCGGCCCGGTGAACGTCGACGAGAACAACCGCTTCGGCACCGGCACCGCCACCTACGGCCCGTCCTACTGGGCCGGCTACGCCAACCGCAGCGGCTACTACTCCCGGGACACGGCCCACCAGGTGGTCGGCGCCCAGGTGCTCGGCCTGACCGCCGAGAACCGCACCATGCTGCGCTCCTTCGCCGCCTCCGCGACCGAGGCGCACAAGTACTACCCGGTCTGGGCGCACAACTTCGACACCGGCACCTACCTGAGCATCGACTACCGCCGCCCCGACCTGTTCGTCCGCGAGGTGCCCGCCCCGTTCGAGCTGGTGGAGAAGGCCGCCCAGGCCTACCGCTGGAGCGGTGACAAGGCCTACGTCGAGGACGAGGTGTTCTGGGACTTCTACCGGCACACCACCGAAGAGTTCGTCGCCCTGCACAACCAGGCGAAGCCGAACGGCGCGGTGGCCGTCGCCGAGGGCACCGGGAAGGGCATCTTCTCCGGCACCGCCAGCTACAACGAGCAGGGCGACGAGAAGCTGGCCGAGGCCGGCGACGGCATCGCCGCCCAGTACCAGGCGTACCTGGGCCTGGCCGCGCTGGCCCGGGGCAAGGGCGACGCCGAGCTCGCGGCCAAGGCGGAGCAGCAGGCGACCGCCCTCAAGCAGTACTTCAACTCCGAGTGGAGCGGCACCGGTTCGGGCGCGGACATGGTCCGGGCGTACTCGCTGGACGGCACCGCGTTCAAGGGCTGGGGGCTGGAGAACAGCTGGTTCATGCCGATGAAGCGGATCATCGAGGCCGGCCCGCGCAACGAGGCCTACCTGGACTTCATCGACCGTCAGGCGGCCGGCCCGCACGGGCCGTCCAACATCGAGGCGTTCACCTACCTGCCGGACACCTTCTTCGCCAACAACCGCAACGACGAGGCGTGGAAGTGGATGCGCCACGTCTACGACCAGCGCGCCGTCCAGCACGTGAACGCCTCGCAGGGCCCGAACGGCGACTACCCCGAGGTCTCCTTCACCCTGGTCGGCCAGACCGTCTCCGGCCTGCTCGGCCTGGAGCCGGACGCACCGAACCGCAGGCTCACCACCCGGTCAGGGCTGCCCGCCGGGATGGACTGGCTCCAGGTGGACGACATCCCGGTCGGCAAGGACCGGATCGGCCTGCGCCAGGACGGGGCCGGCCGCTCCACCTTGACCAACCACTCCACCGGCCGCGCCTACACCTGGGAGGCCCGCTTCGTCGGCAGCCACCCGACGCTGACCGTGGACGGCGTGGCGCGCCAGGCGCAGACCAAGGTCGAGCACGGGGTCACCTACACCTACCTCACCGTCAAGGTGGCGGCGGGGCAGACGGTCTCGGTCGCGGTCTGACGGACCGTCCGGGCCGGTGGGGATCAGCCCCCCACCGGCCCGGACCGGTCACCCGCCCCCGTCACTCGCCCCGCAGCGCGTGCAGCTGGTCCAGGAACCACTGCTGCGGCGGCAGCGCGGTGGCCGCGGCGGCCAGGCGCTTGGTGCGGTCGGCCCGTTCGGCCTCCGGCATGGTGAGGGCGCGGTGCAGCGCCTCGGCGGTGGCGATCACGTCGTAGGGGTTCACCACCACCGAGTCCTCGGCCAGTTCGGCGTGGGCGCCGGCCTCCCGGGAGAGCACCAGGGCGCAGCCCGCGTCGGAGACCACCGGGACCTCCTTGGCGACCAGGTTCATCCCGTCCCGGATCGGGTTGACCAGGGCCACGTCGGCCAGCCGGTAGGCGGCCAGCGAGCGCGGGAAGTCGTCGTTGACGTGCAGGATCAGCGGCTGCCAACTCGCCGTCCCGAACTCGTCGTTGATCTCCTGGGCGATCCGCTGCACGGCGGCGGTGTACTCCCGGTACTCCGGCAGGTCGTGCCGGGAGGGGTAGGCGAAGGCCACGTGCACCACCCGGTCCTGCCACTCGGGGCGGGTGCGCAGCAGGTGCCGGTAGGCCAGCAGGCCGCGGACGATGTTCTTGCTGAGCTCGGTGCGGTCCACCCGGACGATGGTGCGGCGCTCGCCCACCGCTTCCCGCAGGGTGGCCAACCGGGCGTCCACGTCCGGCCGGTGGGCCCGCTCGCGGAGGAAGTCGGCGTCCGCGCCCAGCCCGTGCACGCCCAGCGCGGTGGTCCGCCCCGCGTGGGTGACGGTGAGCGCCCCGCGGTCCACGACGGCGCCCAGCACCGCCTCGCAGCAGTCGGCGAAGGCCAGCGCCCAGCGCCGGGTGAGGAAGCCCGCCCGGTCGGCGCCGAGGATGCCGGCGAGCACGTCGGCCGCCACGTCGTCGGGCAGCATCCGGTAGTACTCGGGCGGGGCCCACGGGGTGTGCGAGAAGTGACCGATCCTCAGGTCGGGTCGCAGCTCGCGGAGCAGGGCGGGGGCCAGTGAGAGGTGGTAGTCCTGCACCAGAACCGCGGCGCCCGGCGCGGCCTCGGCCGCCAGCGCCTCGGCGAAGGCGGTGTTGTAGGCCTGGTAGGAGTCCCACTCGCGGCGGAAGCGGTCGTCGAAGACCGGTGCCACCGGGGTCTCGTACAGCAGGTGGTGGACGAACCAGAGGGTGGAGTTGGCCACCCCGTTGTAGGCCCGGGCGAAGGTGCCGGGGTCGATGTCGAGCATCCGCACGGCCTGCCCGCCGACCTCGTGCCCGGCCAGGTCGAGCCGGCCGTCGGGGGCCTGGCGGGCGGCGGTGCGGTCGGCCTCGGAGAGGGCGGCGCAGACCCAGACGGCGGACGGGTCGTCGATCGCGGAGAGCCCGGAGACCAGCCCGCCGCCGCCTCTGCGCAGGGTCAGCGAACCGTCGTCCTCGGCGGTGAAGGACACCGGCCCCCGGTTGGAGGCCACCAGGATGGGGGCGGCCCCGGTCTGATTCGAACGTTCGGTCGCGAGATCGGCCATGTCACCAACCTTGCCTCGCACCCCGGGGGGCAAACCAGTCGGCACACGGGGCGCACGCGGGGGCTGTCTTCTCGGTGGGGTCGGATGGGCGTGCCCCGGCGGCGGCCGCCCGGCCCCACCAAGAAGACAGCCCCCAGGGCTCACCGTCGGTGGTACTCCGGCACGGTCACCATCGGCGGCCGCTCCAGCGCACCGACCGGATGGGTGTGGGCGGTGAACTCCCGGCCGGCCGGGTCCCGGGTGAACTGGGTGAGCAGCGGGCGCACCAGGTCCTGACCGCTCTTCAGCCGGCCGGTCCGGTCCAGCCGCTCCAGCGCGGTGCGGTAGATGGTCGCCGCCATCCGCCCGAGCGCCTGGCCGTCCTGGTGCCGGTGGTGCCGCACCCCGACGTCCACCTGGGCCAGCGCGTCCAGCCCGGCCAGCTCCAGCGCGTCCACCAGCAGGCCGAGCTCCACCCCGTAGCCGGTGGGGAACGGCAGCCGCTCCAGCAGCGACCGGCGGGCCGCGTACTCGCCGCCCAACGGCTGGACGAATCCCGCCAGTTGGGGCCAGTGCAGGTTCAGCAGCGGCCGCGCCACCAGCTCGGTGACCCGGCCGCCGCCGGCCGGTACCACCGCACCGTCCGTCTCCAGCGGGCGGTCGTACATCGCCTTCACCAGGTGGATGGACGGGTCGGTGAGCAGCGGCCCGACGATCCCGGAGACGAAGGCCGGGTCGAACTCGCGCAGGTCCGCGTCCACGAAGCAGACGATCTCCCCGGAGGTGGCCAGCAGCGAGCGCCAGAGCACCTCGCCCTTGCCGGCCACCGCGGGCAGCCGGGGCAGCACCTCGTCCCGGTGCACCACCCGGGCGCCGGCCTCCGCCGCGATCCGGGCCGTCCCGTCGGCCGAGCCGGAGTCCAGCACCACCAGCTCGTCCACCAGCGGCAGACGCTCCATCAGCTCGCGGCGGATCACCCGGACGATGCCGCCGACCGTCGACTCCTCGTCCAGGGCGGGCAGCACCACGCTGATCGTCCCGGCCGGGCCCGCCGCCCGCTTGGCGGTCAGCAGTGCCTCCAACGGCCGCTCGGCCGCGGTCCAGGAGCGCCGGCGCAGCCAGTCGGACACCTCCGGCAGCAACTCCTCGGCAGGGTCGGACGGCTGGGGCTGCTCGGGCACTGTCTCGTCTCCTCGCGCTTCGCATCTCGTACCTCGGACGGCCGGTTCCCGCTCCGGCGCCTTCGGATACAGTCTTCGTACTGCGGTCAGACCTTCGCACGTCGGGGTCGGCCGGAGCGCAGGACCACAACTTCACAGAGCTCATCCAGAGGGACTGAGGGAACGGCCCGTTGACGTCCCGGCAACCTTCTCGCGCGGTCAGGCCCATCTGCGGCCACGGCGGGACAGGTGCCAATTCCGGCCTGTGGCGCGACCGCGTCACGGGGAAGATGAGGAGAGAGGCCTCCGCCACCATGGCTACCGCTGTTTCCGCCGCACCCGCCGTCGACCTCGGCCCCGCCGACCAGCTGTCCTGTCGCGAGTGCGGTACCAAGTTCCCGCTCGGCCCCAGCTTCGCCTGCCTGGAGTGCTTCGGCCCGCTGGAGATCGCCTACGACTTCGGCTCCGCGGACGCCGAGGAGCTGCGCAAGAGGATCGAAGCCGGCCCGGCCTCCATCTGGCGCTACGCCCCGCTGCTGCCCGTCCCGGCCGACGTGGCCTCCAAGCCCAACCTGAACCCGGGCTGGACCCCGCTGGTGAAGGCCGACAACCTCGGCCGCGAGCTCGGCTTCACCGCCCAGCTGCACGTCAAGGACGACTCGGGCAACCCGACCCACTCCTTCAAGGACCGCGTGGTGGCCTGCGCCATCGAGGCGGCGCGCGCCTTCAACTTCACCACCCTGTCCTGCTCCTCCACCGGCAACCTGGCCGGTGCGGTGGGCGCCGCGGCCGCCCGGGCCGGCTTCAAGTCCTGCGTCTTCATCCCGCACGACCTGGAGCAGGGCAAGGTCGTGATGGCCGGTGTCTACGGCGGCGAGCTGGTCGGCATCGAGGGCAACTACGACGACGTGAACCGCTTCTGCTCCGAGCTGATCGGCGACCCGGCCGGCGAGGGCTGGGGCTTCGTCAACGTCAACCTCCGTCCGTACTACGGCGAGGGCTCCAAGACCCTGGCGTACGAGATCTGCGAGCAGCTCGGCTGGCGCCTGCCGGAGCAGATCGTCATCCCGATCGCCTCGGGCTCCCAGCTCACCAAGATCGACAAGGGCCTGCAGGAGCTGATCAAGCTCGGCCTGGTCGAGGACAAGCCCTACAAGATCTTCGGCGCCCAGGCCGAGGGCTGCTCCCCGGTCTCCGCCGCGTTCAAGGCCGGCCGTGACGTGATCAAGCCGGTCAAGCCGGACACCATCGCCAAGTCGCTGGCGATCGGCAACCCGGCCGACGGCCCGTACGTGCTGGACATCGCCCGCCGCACCGGCGGCGCGGTCGAGGACGTCACCGACGCCGAGGTGGTCGAGGCCATCAAGCTGCTGGCCCGCACCGAGGGCATCTTCGCCGAGACCGCGGGCGGCGTGACCATCGGCGTGCTGAAGAAGCTGGTGGAGACCGGGCAGCTCGACCCGGCCAAGGAGACCGTGGCGATCAACACCGGTGACGGCCTGAAGACCCTGGACGCCGTCGCCGACGCCGGTCTGACCGCCACCATCCGCCCGACCCTGGAGTCCTTCCGGGCCGCGGGCCTGGCCTCCGCCTGATCCCCCCTCAGCACTGGTTTAGGAGTACCCCCATGAGCGCTACCGTCCGCATCCCGACCATCCTGCGCACCTACACCGGCGGCGCCGCCGAGGTGACCGCCGAGGGCGCCACCCTGGCTGCCGTGATCGCCGACCTGGACGCCAACCACGCCGGCATCGCCGCCCGGGTGCTGGACGACGCCGGCAAGCTGCGCCGCTTCGTGAACGTCTACGTGAACGACGACGACGTGCGCTTCGCCGAGGGCCTGGAGACCGAGATCAAGGACGGCACCAGCATCTCGATCATTCCGGCCGTGGCCGGGGGCTGCTGAACCGGCAGACGGCCGACGGGCGCAATCGACGGGCCGCCACCGCGACCGGAACGAATGATTCCGGTCATTCGGTGGCGGCCCGCCGCGCGCCGCGGTGAAATTCCGTCAGGTGGCAGACGGTAGAGTGCGGATTCGGATCGGATGTTTCGAATCCGGCCCGGCGGTACGGCTGGGTCGTGCACGCAGGGCCCGTCCGTCCGTTGAGACGTGGGGCGGTCGCGCTGAGACGGGAACTGACAGGCCAGCGTCAGGAATCTGACGGAGTTTTATCCCGTTAGGTCCGCTATGCCCGGAGCGAATAGCCACTCCCTGAGGCATTCCTCCCGTCACATCCCTTTCGTCACACGGCGAATTCGGCGAAGTTGACCCTGTTGCAGAGGGCGTCTGTCCGGATACATTCAGCGGCGGTCGACGCGTTCGAGTGTTGACCGCGGCTACGCCCAGGGGGGGTTCCCTCGGGCGTGTGCCGGTACAGACCTGGGTCCGCATCCTGTGGACCCGCGAAGGGCCAGCACAGCACAAGGGGAGTTCGGAATGGCTCAGGGCACCGTCAAGTGGTTCAACGCGGAGAAGGGCTACGGCTTCATCGCGGTCGACGGTGGTGCGGACGTGTTCGTCCACTACAGCGCGATCCAGATGGACGGCTACCGCACCCTCGAGGAGGGCCAGCGGGTCGAGTTCGAGATCTCCCAGGGGCAGAAGGGCCCGCAGGCGGACATGGTCCGCGCGGCGGTCTGACCTTCCGCACCTGCGGACCTCGGCTCGGCTTCGGGCTGGCAGTCTCCACGCTTCGCCGGCAGGCCCGTACGACACCACGTCGTACGGGCCTGTCGTCGTCTCCGGCGCGGGTGCGCGTATCACGATTGGGCTTGCACTCGATACCCGAGAGTGCTAATCATTGGCGTTAGCACTCACAGCATGAGAGTGACAACGGACCGGGTCGGTGAGGCCCCCGGGAGCGGTAGGGGACAAGACCCCCGCACACCAGGGCCGTCCGTCGCGGGCGCCCTCCGGTCCGGCGCAGTCGACGTGTCCTGGAGGACCACTTCCGATGGCCAAGATCATCGCTTTTGACGAGGAAGCTCGCCGCGGACTCGAGCGCGGCATGAACCAGCTTGCCGACGCCGTCAAGGTGACGCTGGGCCCCAAGGGCCGCAACGTCGTCCTTGAGAAGAAGTGGGGCGCCCCCACGATCACCAACGACGGTGTCTCCATCGCCAAGGAGATCGAGCTCGAGGACCCGTACGAGAAGATCGGCGCGGAGCTCGTCAAGGAGGTCGCCAAGAAGACCGACGACGTCGCGGGTGACGGCACCACCACCGCCACCGTGCTCGCCCAGGCGCTCGTCCGCGAGGGTCTGCGCAACGTCGCTGCCGGCGCCAACCCGATGGCCCTGAAGCGCGGCATCGAGAAGGCCGTCGCCGCCGTCTCCGACCAGCTGCTGGCCCAGGCCAAGGACGTGGAGACCAAGGAGCAGATCGCCTCCACCGCCTCCATCTCGGCCGCCGACACCCAGATCGGCGAGCTCATCGCCGAGGCCATGGACAAGGTCGGCAAGGAAGGCGTCATCACCGTCGAGGAGAGCAACACCTTCGGTCTGGAGCTCGAGCTCACCGAGGGCATGCGCTTCGACAAGGGCTACATCTCCGCCTACTTCGCCACCGACCTGGAGCGGATGGAGTCCTCCTTCGAGGACCCGTACATCCTGATCGCCAACTCCAAGATCGGCTCGGTCAAGGACCTGCTCCCGCTGCTGGAGAAGGTCATGCAGAGCGGCAAGCCGCTCGTCATCATCGCCGAGGACGTCGAGGGCGAGGCCCTGTCGACCCTGGTCGTGAACAAGATCCGTGGCACCTTCAAGTCCGTTGCCGTCAAGGCCCCGGGCTTCGGTGACCGCCGCAAGGCCATGCTCGGCGACATCGCCATCCTCACTGGTGGCACCGTCATCTCCGAGGAGGTCGGCCTCAAGCTGGAGAACGCCGGTCTCGACCTGCTGGGCACCGCCCGCAAGGTGGTCATCACCAAGGACGAGACCACCATCGTCGACGGTGGCGGCGACAGCGACCAGGTCGCCGGCCGCGTGAACCAGATCCGCGCCGAGATCGAGAACTCCGACTCGGACTACGACCGCGAGAAGCTCCAGGAGCGCCTGGCCAAGCTCGCCGGTGGCGTCGCCGTCATCAAGGCCGGTGCCGCGACCGAGGTCGAGCTCAAGGAGCGCAAGCACCGCATCGAGGACGCCGTCCGCAACGCGAAGGCCGCCGTCGAGGAGGGCATCGTCGCCGGTGGTGGCGTCGCGCTGCTGCAGGCCGGTGTCGCCTTCGACAAGCTGGAGCTGACCGGCGACGAGGCCACCGGTGCCAACATCGTGCGCGTCGCGCTCGAGGCCCCGATCAAGCAGATCGCCACCAACGCCGGCCTCGAGGGTGGCGTCGTCGTGGAGAAGGTCCGCAACCTCGAGTCCGGTTGGGGCCTCAACGCCGCGACCAACGAGTACGTCGACCTGATCGCCGCCGGCATCATCGACCCGGC
This sequence comes from Kitasatospora sp. NPDC051853, assembly GCF_044452665.1. NCBI lineage: Bacteria > Bacillati > Actinomycetota > Actinomycetes > Kitasatosporales > Streptomycetaceae > Kitasatospora > Kitasatospora sp. NPDC051853. Next base: position 93,281 of record NZ_JBITBY010000008.1, read on the forward strand.
CAAGGTCACCCGCTCCGCGCTGCAGAACGCCGCCTCCATCGCGGCGCTCTTCCTCACCACCGAGGCCGTCATCGCCGACAAGCCGGAGAAGGCCGCCGCGGCCGCCGGCGGCGGCATGCCGGGCGGTGACATGGACTTCTGATCCTCCCGAGGATCGGTAGTTCCGGAACGTCCGTCAGGGCGGTCTCCCCTCACCGGGGAGGCCGCCCTGCGGCGTTCCACCGCCACGTGGACCGCGGCCCCGGACGGACGGACCCGGCGGAGAGCCGCCCGGTCAGTCGCCCGGTCCGGTTCCTGAGGCGGGTGGGGGAGGGGACAATGGGGGGATGAGTTCTGATGGCATCGAAGGCGCGCTGCACGCCGCGCGGGCGCTGATCCTGGCCGATCTGACGGCGCGTGACGTGGCCGACCCGCAGGTGGTGTCGCTGGTGGAGGAGGTGCTCACCAAGCGGCGGTGGTGGGTGGAGCAGTGGCCGGACGGGGTCGACTACGTGGCCGGGCTGGTGGCGCAGGACGTGCAGGACGCGCTGCTGGAGGGGTACGGGCGGTGGCCGGTCTGCCGGTCGTGCGCGGCCGACGGGGATCCGCACGCGCTGTCGGTGGAGCCGGAGTTGGGCCCGGAGCCGCACTGGGTGTGCGGCAAGGAGGGCGCGGTGGTGGCCCCGGTGGGGTCGCTGACGTGATCCTGATCGACCCGCCGACCTGGCCGGGGCACGGGAAGTACTGGTCGCACCTGGTGAGCGACGTCTCGTACGCGGAGCTGCACGCCTTCGCGGAGCGCCTGGGCGCGCCCGCGAAGGGCTTCGAGCGGGACCACTACGACATCCCCGCGCACTGGTACGAGAAGGCGGTGGCGCTCGGCGCGGAGCCGGTCGGCAGCAAGGAGCTGGTCGCCCGGCTCAGCGCCGCGGGGTTGCGCCGCCGCAAGGCGGACGTGCGGGCCGCCGGGCGGTCCTCCGCCTGACGGTCCGTCGGCGCCACGTCCGGGCGTCCGGGGCCCGGTGTCCGGGGGGTCAGCCGCCCAGGAGCAGGAGTTCGCCCGCGAGGTTGCGGCGGGCGGCGGCGTCGTAGCGTTCCCGTGCCTCGGGGGTGCGGTAGAGCGCGGGCAGGTCGAGGAGTTGGCGCAGGATCGCCGCCCGGCCGGCCCGGAAGGCGTCCTCCGGGACGAAGGCGTACTCCTCGCGGACGGCGGCCGCGTAGGCCGCGTACTGCTCGGGCATGCCGCCGAGCACCGCCAGGTCGGCGTCGCAGAGCACCTCGCCGTTGCGGTCCCCCTCGGCGGGGTGGTGGCCGACCGTCAGGCGGACCAGGCGGGCCACCTCCGACGCCAACTCCGGTGCCAGGCCCGCCTCGTGGAGTGCCCGGACGGCCAGCGCGGCGGACCGTTCCTCGTTCTCGGAGCGGTCCGGCCGGTACACCGCGTCGTGGAACCAGGCGGCCAGCCGGACGGCGTCGGCGTCCTCGGCGTGCCCGGCCAGTTCGTCGACCACGTCCAGCACCGCCGCCAGGTGCGCGGTGGTGTGGTAGCGGCGCTGCGGCTCGGCCCAGCGGCCGAGCAGGTCCTCGGCGTACGGGGCCGGGTCGGCGGTGGCGCCGCAGCGGGTGAGCAGGTCGTGCCAGCGGGCGGACAGCGAGGCGGTCATGACGGTCATTCTGCTCCTTCTCCGTCGCTGTGATCCAGACTATATGCCGTTGGCCGACTTATGTCGCAGACTTGAGTAGTCGGCGCGCGGCGGCTATACATACTCGGTATGCAAGACGTTCCGCTGTTCCGAGGGGGAGCCATGTCCGGATCACACACGCAGGCCGTCCTGCGCCTGGAGGGCGTCGGCCGCGTGCACGGCAAGGGCGCGGCCGAGGTGCACGCCCTGCACCCGGTCGACCTGGAGGTGCGGGCCGGGGAGTTCCTGGCCGTGATGGGGCCGTCCGGCTCCGGGAAGTCCACGCTGCTGGCGCTGGCCGGCGGCCTGGACCGGCCGTCCACCGGCCGGGTGCTGGTGGAGGGGCGGCCACTGGAGGGGCTGAACCGGGCCGGGCTGGCCGACGTGCGCCGCCGCTCGGTGGGCTACGTGTTCCAGTCGTACAACCTGATCCCGTCCCTGACCGCGGCCGAGAACATCGCGCTGCCACGGGAGTTGGACGGCGTCCCGGCCCGCACCGCCCGGGCCGAGGCGCTGGTCGCGCTGGAGGAGTTCGGCCTGGCCGACCTCGCCGACCGCTTCCCCGAGGAGATGTCGGGCGGCCAGCAGCAGCGGGTGGCGATCGGCCGCGCGCTGGTCGGCGAGCGCCGCCTGGTGCTGGCCGACGAGCCGACCGGCGCGCTGGACACCGCGACCGGCGACGCCGTGCTGGCCCTGCTGCGGGCCCGCTGCGACGCGGGCGCCGTGGCCGTGATGGTCACCCACGACCCCTCGCACGCCGCCTGGGCGGACCGGGTGGTCTCGCTGCGCGACGGCCGGATCGTCGACGAGACCGTCAACCACCGCGCCCCGCTGGCGACGGGGGCGGCCCGATGAGCGCCTGGCGTCCGCTGCTGCGGATGGCCCGCCGGGACGCGCTGCGGTCCAAGGGCCGCAGCGCGCTGGTGGCGGCGATGATCGCGCTGCCGGTGCTCGGCGCCACCGGCGTCGACGTGGTGCACCGCTCCACCCAGCTCACCGCCGCCGAGCGGTCGGACCGGCTGATGGGCCGGGCCGACGCGCTGGTCGGCGCGTACGAACCCGGGCGCCCGCTCCAGCAGGCGGTCTTCCCGCAGGACGGCGTCCGCACCCTTCCGCAGCGCGCCGACGCCCCGCTCACCCCGGAGCAGAGGCACGCGGTGGAGACCGAACCGGCCGACCTGCTGCGCGAGTTGCTGCCCCAGGGCAGCGTGGTCACCCCGGCCCGGATCGGTCCGGTCGCGGTGGTGGGCAGCACGGACGGGATGGCCTCGGTCGAGACCTTCGAGGCGGACCTGACCGGGCGGCTCTGGCAGGGCCGGATCGACCTGGTCTCCGGCCGGGCCCCGGCCGCCGCCCACGAGGCCGCCGCCACCCCGGGCTTCCTGGAGGCCACCGGCAAGAAGGTCGGCGACACCGTCACGGTGCGCGGCCTGGAGTCCACCCCGTTCACGCTGACCGGCACGGTGGAGCACCCCGAGGACCTGAGGAAGAGCGAACTCGTCGCCCGCCCGGGCGAGTTGTACGCGCCGCTGGACGAGGCCCTGGCGAAGGCGGGGGCCGCTCCGAAGACCGAGGACGCCGAGCAGGCCGCCACCCGGAAGGCCGCCTGGCTGGTCACGGTGCCGACCGGGGCGAAGCTCGGCTGGGACGCGGTCACCCAACTGAACAAGTACGGCTACACCATGGCGAGCCGTCAGGTGGCGGCCGATCCGCCGGCCGGGGCGATGGCCGCGGAGGAGGCCGTCGACGCCGAGGGCGAGCGCGAGCGCCGGGTGATGACCATCGCCGTCACCGCCGCGATGGCCCTGCTGGAGGTCGCCCTGCTGGCCGGTCCGGCCTTCGCGGTCGGCGCCCGCCGGGCCCGCCGCCAACTCGCCCTGCTGGGTGCGGCCGGCGGCCGCCCCGGCCACGTCCGCACCGTGGTGCTCGGCGGCGGGCTGGTGCTCGGCACGGTCGGTGCCGCGACCGGAGGGGTGCTCGGCGTCCTGCTGGTCTCCGCGCTGCGCCCGTGGATCGAGGAGTGGGGCGGCAGCCGGTTCGGCGCCCTGACGTTCCGTCCGTTCGACCTGCTGCTGATCCTGCTGGTCGGCGTGGTCACCGCGCTGGCCGCCGCCCTGCAGCCCGCCCTCCAGGCCGGCCGCCGGGAGGTGCTGGCCGGGCTGACCGACCGCGACCCGGTCCGCCGGTCCGCCCGCTGGGTGCCGCTGGCCGGCCTGCTGCTCGGCCTGACCGGTGCCGCACTGGCGGTGGGCGGCGCGGTGCTCGCCCCGGTCGGCGGGATGCCGGTGCTGGCGGGGCTTTCGGTCCGCTCGCTCACGGTGCTGGGCGGCGGCGTGCTGGCCGAGCTGGGCCTGCTGCTGGTCACCCCGCTGCTGCTGGCCGGGCTCGGGCGGGTGGCCCGGCTGCTCCCGGTCGGCCCCCGGCTCGCCCTGCGCGACGCCTCCCGCCACCGCTCCCGGACCGCCCCCGCCGTCGCGGCGGTGCTCGCCGCCGTGGCCGGCGCGGTCGCGGTCGGCGTGCACACCTCCGGCGCCGAGGCCCAGGACCGGGCCGGCTACCGGATGCAGCAGCCGCTCAACGCCGTCCGGGTCGACGTCTACGGCAGCGGCGGCGCGGCCGTCCCGCAGCTGCGCGCCGCCCTGCCGCAGGACCTGCCCGAACTGGGCGAGCGCGCCGACCTCTACGAGGCGGTCTGGGAGTTCTGCAAGGGCTGCTCGTCCGCGGTGTGGGCCGAGGGCGGCCGGCGGTACGGCGAGCCGGCGTCCACCCGGGCGGTGGTCGGCGACGCGGCCGTCCTGCACAACCTGCTGGCCCTGCGCGACCCGGCCGCCGAGGCCGCCCTGGCCCAGGGCAAGGCGGTGGTGACCGACCCGGCGTACCTGCACGACGGCAAGGCCGTCCTGCGGATGAACGGCGCCAACATGGAGCCGCGGACCCACACGGTGGACGCCGTGCTGGTCCAGCTGCCGGCGGGTCAGCGGTACGCGCCGCTGGTGGTCGGCGAGCGGACGGTCCGTCAGCTCGGCCTGACGGTGCAGCCCACCGGGGTGATCTGGCTGCCCACCGCCCCGGTCGCCGACCGCGCCGAACAGCGGGCCGCCGCCACCGTCTCCCGGCTCGCCCCGCACTCCACCTTCGTGGTGGAGCGCGGCTTCCGGCCCAAGGACGGCGTGATGCAGATCGCGATCTCCGGCTTCGCCGCGGTGGTGGTGCTCGGTGCGGCCATGGTCTCCACGGCGCTGGCCGCGACGGACGCCCGCCGCGAGCGCGCGGTGCTCGCCGCGATCGGGGCCCGTCCCCGGACCCGGCGCACCATCGCCGGGCTCCAGGCCGGACTGATCGTCCTGCTCGGCGCCCTGCTCGGCACCGTCAGCGGCTTCGTCCCGGCCTACGCCCTGCTCCGCTCCCGGGTCGCCGGCATGATGGGCGCCCCGCCCGTCCTCAGCCCGGCCGACGTCCCGTGGACCGGCATCGCGGTCCTGGCCCTGGCCCTGCCGCTGCTCGCGGGCCTCTTCGGAGCGATGCGCCGGGACGCCTGACGATCCTGGCTTCGGCAGGCAGCGCCCCGCAGGGGCGCGAGGAACTGCGCGCAGGGGAACGGCAGCACCTGCAACCGGCTGATGGAGCCTCAGTTGCAGGTGGGCCGCCTTCCGACCCGCGCAGTTCCTCGCGCCCCCGGTGTGACCACTGCGCGTGGGGGTGGCGCGGATAGGCAGTCCGGCGATATATGTAGGTGCATGACCGAACGTGCCATGCAGGAGCCGACGCTGCTGCTGCTCACCGCCCTCGCCGACGCCCCCCGGCACGGATACGCGCTGATCCAGGAGGTCGAGGCGATCTCCGGCGGCCGGGTGAAGATGCGCACCGGCACCCTCTACGGCGCGCTCGACCGCCTGCTCCAGCAGGGCCTGATCGAGGTCGCGGCGGAGGAGATCGTCGACGGCCGGGCCCGCCGCACCTACGCCCTCACCGAGGGCGGCCGCGGCGTGCTGGCCGCCGAGGCCGAGCGGCTGCACACCGTCGCCGCCGAGGCGCGTCGCCGCCTCGGCGGCGTCGCCGGGCCGAAGGGGGCGACGGCATGAGCGTCGCCCTGCGCACCGCCCTCGCGCTCTACCCGGCCCGTTACCGGCGGGACCGGGGGGAGGAGATCGCCGAGGTGTTCGCCGATGTGACGGCGGGGGCCGGGCGGTTGGCCACCGCCCGGGAGGCGCTGGACCTGGCGGCCTACGGCCTGCGGATGCGGACCGGCCTGACCGCCACCGCGCTCGGCGGCCGGCTGCTGGCGGTGGGTGCCCCGCTGCTGGCCGGCACGCTGGTCGGGCTCAGCGTGCTGCCCCGGCTGGGCGACGAGCGGATGTTCCAGGTGAAGCACGCGGCCCGGGCGGGCCTGGGTGCGCCCTGGGGCGAACTGGCCGGCAACCTCGCCCTGCTGGGCCTGGCCGTGGTGCCGGTGCTGCTCGCGCTGGCGGCCGCCTCCGGTGCCTGGCGGGCGGCTCGGGTGCTGGGTGCGGGCGTCGCGCTGCTGGCGGCGGTCCGGCTCGCCGACATCGCGGCCGGGCTGGAGGGCCCGGACGGCTGGAACGCCTGGCTCTTCTTCTGCGACGCCACCGCGGTGGTGCCGTACCTGGTGGGCGGCGCGCTGCTGGCCGCCGCGCCGGCCGAGCTGCTGGAACCGCGCGGCCGGGCCGACCGGCTGCTGATCCTGGCCGGTGCCGCCGCGGGGTTCGCCGTCACCCGGGCCCAGGGCGGGTACAGCACCCGCAACCTGATGGACGGTTGGTGGCCGGTGGCCCTGCTGCTGGTCCCGCTGGTGCTGATGCTGTTCGCCGCCCGGGAGCGGCTGCTGCCCGCCGCGCTCGGCCTGGCGCTGCTGCCGCTGACCGCCGCGTTCAGCCTGTTCTCGCTCTGGGAGCAGGTGGGCGGGATGTGGCGGCTGGCCCCGGCCGCACTGCTGGTCGCCGCGACCCTGCTGCTGGCGGCCCGGCTGCTCGCGGGCGGGCGGCGCAGCGGGGCGCCGGGGGTCTGACGCCGGATGCGGGCCCGCCGGGTGGTACGGATGCTGGAGTTCCAGGTCCGCCGCCCGGCGGGCCCTTCCGTTTCCCGTGCAGGGGGCTCGCCCAGCGGCCTCCGGATGTGGCAGGGTTAGCGATATGTCTAGACCAATGTTCGAAGTGATCGCCCTGACGGTGCAGGACGCCCAGGCGGCCGAGGCGGGCGGGGCCGACCGGCTCGAACTGGTCGCCGACATGGCCGCGGACGGTCTGACCCCCGCCCTGGCCGACTTCGCCGCCATCCGCGCGGCTGTCTCCGTCCCGCTGCGGGTGATGCTCCGCATCCGCGACGGCTTCACCCCCGGCAGCGTGGACGAGCTGTGCGAGCGGGCCGCCGCGCTGCGCGCCGAGGGCGCCGAGGAGTTCGTGCTCGGGTTCCTGGACGCCGGGGGCGCGGTCGACCTGGCCGCCACCCGGACGGTGGCCGAGGCGGTGGCCGGCTGCCGCTGGACCTTCCACCGGGCGATCGACCACAGCGCCGACCGGGCCGCCCTGCGCGCCGCCGTCGCCGACCTGCCGGGCCTGGACACCTTCCTCACCTCCGGCGCCGCGGCCGGTGTGACGGCCGGTCAGGAGGTGCTGGCCGGCGAGCTCGCCAAGGCCGGGGACCCGGGCTACCGGCAGCGGATCCTGATCGGCGGCGGTCTGCGCGCCGAGCACGTCCCGGGGCTGCGCGCGGCCGGCTTCGACGCCTTCCACGTCGGCGGCCCGGTCCGGGTGAACGGCTGGGACACCCCGGTCGACCAGGCCAAGGTCGCCGAGTGGCGGGCCCTGATCGACGCCTGACCCGTACGTGCGAGGGGGCCCGGAGCAGCGCGCTCCGGGCCCCCTCGCACGCGTCAGCCCAGCTCGGCGGGGAGGGGTTCGGCGTGCACCACCGCGAGGCCGGAGACGGCGCGGGTGAGCGAGACGTACAGGCGGCGCAGGCCGGTCCGCAGGTCGGGCTCGCCGGCCACCACGGCGGCGGGCTCGTCGAGGACCACGTAGTCGTACTCCAGACCCTTGGCCAGTGAGGCCGGGACGAGGGTGAGCCGGGCCTCGGCACTGGTCTCCGTGCCGGGGTCGAGGAAGGGGAGGCCGGCCTCGGTGAGCAGCTTGCCGAGCTCGTCGATCCGGGCGTCGGCGGCGATCAGGCCGGTGGAGCCCTCCCGCTCCAGGGCGGCCCGGCAGGCCCCGACCACGGCGGAGTCCCGCTCCCCGTCGGGGACATGGGTGATCGTCAGCGAGCCGGGGGCGTCGCGGACCGAGGTGGCGGGGGCCAGGCCGGGGGCGATGGCGGGCAGCAGCCGGGAGGCGTAGGCGATGACCTCCTCGGGCACCCGGAAGCCCTTGGTGAGCTCCTCCACGTGGGCGCCCTCCTTGCCCAGGTGGTGCAGGGCCTCGGCCCAACTCCCGGTCGCCCACGGGGTGGTGCCCTGGGCGAGGTCGCCCAGCACGGTGGCCGAGCCGGTGGAGCAGCGCCGCCCGACCGCCCGGTACTGCATGGGGGAGAGGTCCTGCGCCTCGTCCAGCACCACGTGGCCGAGCGAGGGCGTGCGCCGCACCAGGTCGGTGGTCTCGTCGACCAGCACCGCGTCGGCGGCCGTCCACGGCGCGGTCCGCACCGAGCGCCCCGGCTTGGGCCAGAGCACCGCCGCCTGCTCCTCCTCGGAGAGGACCCCCTCGGCGCAGGCGGCCAGGAAGGCGGCGTCGGAGAGCAGCCGGTGCACCAGCTTGGCCGGGTCCACCGGCGGCCAGTACGCCTTGACCGCGGCCTTCACCTGCGCGTTGCGGGCCACCGCGTCCTGCACCCGGTCGTCCGGGGCCTCGCCGCCCTGCTCCATCTTGAGCAGCACGGCGTGCGCGATCCGCTGCGGCAGCGCCTCGGCGGCCGCCCCGTAGCGGATCTCCCGGCCCGTCAACTCCTCGACGATCTCCACCAGTTCGTACGTCGGAACCCGCCAGCGCCGGGAGCCGCGCTGCACCACCAGCGGCTCGGTGGGCAGCGTGATGCCGGAGCGCACGGCCCGCCGCAGCACCTCGGCCATCCGGGCGTCGCCCTTGACCGAGGCGGCCTCGGCGGAGTCCTCGCCGCGCACCTCGACGTGCTTCACCAGCTCCTGCACGGTGGCCTGGGCGACGTCCAACTCGCCCAGCGCGGGCAGCACCTGCTCGATGTAGTGGAGGAAGGAGCGGTTCGGCCCGACCACCAGGGTGCCGGACTTGGCCAGCCGCTCCCGGTGCGCGTAGAGCAGGTAGGCGACCCGGTGCAGGCCGACCGCGGTCTTCCCGGTGCCGGGAGCCCCCTGGACGCAGATGGTGCCGCCGATCTCGGCCCGGACGATCTCGTCCTGCTCGGGCTGGATGGTGGCCACGATGTCGCGCATCGGGCCGACGCGGGGCTTCTCGATCTCGGCCGCGAGCAGTGCGGAGGCGGTGTCGGTCTCCGCCGGGTCGGACAGGTTCTCGTCCTCGTAGGCGGTCAACTCCCCGCCGGTGTAACCGAACCGGCGCCGCTTCTCGACGTCCAGCGGCTCGGTGCGGCTGGCCCGGTAGAAGGGCTGGGAGACCGGCGCGCGCCAGTCGATCACCATCGGGTCGCCCTCGGCGTCGTGCACGTGCCGGCGCCCGATGTAGAACCGCTCGCCCTTCCCGCCCTCCGCGATGTCCTCGCTGATCGCGTGCAGGTAGTCCAACCGGCCGAAGAACAGCGGGGTGTGGGCCATGTCGGCGAGCGCGGCGATGCGCTGCTCCACCTGGTGCTGGAGGACGGCGGCGGAGACCCAGGTCCCCGTCACGTCCCGCAGGTCCAGCGATTCGGCGTCCTCGCGCATCGCGCGCAGGGCCGCGCGGGAGGCGGCCAGGTGGTCGCGTTCGAGCTGGAGCGGATCGGCCCCGAGGGGAGCGGCCCCGGGTGAAGCGGCGGTGTGCACGGCAAACCTTCCCGGCCGCCCGTGGGGCGGCGGATCGTCGTTGGCTCACGGTGGACCGCCCGGTTGCCGACCGGGACGGGCTCCCACGGCTGCCGCGACGACGGCACCACGGTTCGGGAGGGGGCAAGACCGGAGATCCTAGACCCGCCCCCGCGCGCGACGCCAATCATTTCCTCCGGGTTCACCCCGGGGCAGGGTCCCCCCTGAGTCAGGGGCCGGTACGCCGGAAGGACGAGACCGGAGCGCCCTGCGGACTGACGCCCGGGGCGGGGACCGGAACCTACCGTGGAGGCATGAACACCACCTCGCACACCCACCGCCCCGTCGCCCACTCCCGCCGCCGCGGCCCGATCGCCACCGCCGTGCGCAACGTCGGGATCGCCCTCGACACCGCCGCGCGCGTGGTCTTCTTCGGGCGCGACGGCGTCAAGTTCTGAGGTCCGCTCAGAGCACGTCGTCCGCGTCCACGATCCGGTACGCGTAGCCCTGCTCGGCCAGGAAGCGCTGGCGGTGCGCCGCGAAGTCCTGGTCCACGGTGTCCCGCGCCACCACCGAGTAGAAGTGCGCGGAGTGCCCGTCCGCCTTCGGGCGCAGCACCCGGCCCAGCCGCTGGGCCTCCTCCTGCCGGGAGCCGAAGGTCCCGGAGACCTGGATGGCGACGGTCGCCTCCGGCAGGTCGATGGAGAAGTTGGCCACCTTGGAGACCACCAGCACGCTGATCTCCTTGGACCGGAACGCGTCGAACAGCTTCTCCCGCTGCGCGTTGCTGGTCTCGCCCTTGATCACCGGTGCGCCGAGCACCTCGCCCAACTCGTCCAGCTGGTCGATGTACTGACCGATGATCAGCGTCTGGTCCTTCTCGTGCTTCTTCACCAGCGCCTCCACCACCCGCCGCTTGGTCGCGGTGGTCGCGCAGAAGCGGTACCGCTCCTCCGGCTCGGCGGTCGCGTACGCCAGCCGCTCCGAGTCGGTCAGCGTCACCCGGACCTCGCAGCAGTCGGCCGGGGCGATGTAGCCCTGCGCCTCGATCTCCTTCCACGGGGCGTCGAAGCGCTTCGGCCCGATCAGGCTGAAGACGTCCCCCTCCCGGCCGTCCTCCCGCACCAGGGTCGCGGTCAGCCCCAGCCGCCGCCGGGCCTGCAGGTCGGCGGTGAACTTGAAGACCGGCGCGGGCAGCAGGTGCACCTCGTCGTAGACCACCAGGCCCCAGTTCCGCGCGTCGAACAGCTCCAGGTGCGCGTACACGCCCTTCCGCTTGGTCGTCATCACCTGGTACGTGGCGATGGTGACCGGGCGGATCTCCTTCTTCGTCCCGCTGTACTCGCCGATCTCGTCCTCGGTCAGCGAGGTGCGCTTCACCAGCTCGTGCTTCCACTGCCGGGCCGAGACGGTGTTGGTCACCAGGATCAGGGTGGTCGACTTGGCCTCCGCCATCGCCGCCGCGCCGACCAGCGTCTTGCCCGCGCCGCAGGGCAGCACCACGACGCCGCTGCCGCCGTGCCAGAAGCCCTCCACCGCCTGCTGCTGGTACGGCCGCAGCTCCCAGCCGTCCTGCTCCAGGTGGATCGGGTGCGCCTCGCCGTCCACGTACCCGGCGTGGTCCTCGGCCGGCCAGCCCAGCTTCAGCAGCACCTGCTTGATCTGACCGCGCTCCGAGGGGTGCACGATCACGGTGTCCGGGTCGAGCCGCGCGCCCACCAGCGGGGCGATCTTCTTCGACTTGAGCACCTCCTCCAGCACCGGCCGGTCGGTGGTGGTCAGCACCAGCCCGTGCACCGGGTGCTTGGACAGCTGCAGCCGCCCGTACCGGGCCATGGTGTCCGCCACGTCCACCAGCAGCGCGTGCGGCACCGGGTAGCGCGAGTACGTCACCAGCGCGTCCACCACCTGCTCGGCGTCGTGCCCGGCGGCCCGTGCGTTCCACAGGCCCAGCGGCGTCACCCGGTAGGTGTGCACGTGCTCCGGCGCCCGCTCCAGCTCGGCGAACGGCGCGATGGCCCGTCGGCAGTCGGCGGCCTTCGGGTGGTCGATCTCCAGCAGCAGCGTCTTGTCGCTCTGGACGATGAGCGGTCCGTCGTTCACGCGGGCAGTCCTCCGGTTGTCGGGCGCAGACCTTCCAGTGTCCCGCATGCGTGCGGGAACGGGGGACGGGTGCCCGGAGCAGGGCTCCGGACACCCGTCGGTGCCGCCGTCGGTCAGACCTGGCCGTAGGTGCCGGTGGACCAGAGCGGGACGCCGTCCTGGCGGTAGAGCACGAAGTTGCCGTCGTCCTGGAGGTGGGCGTAGGCGCCCGGGTTGCCCCAGGTGGCGGTGTGGCCGACGTGGCGCGGGCTGCCGACCGGGGGGACCTCCCAGAGCACGAGGTTGCCGTCCTCCTGGAGGATCGCGGTGCTCATGGCGCCGTCGGGGTTCGGGGTGTTGCTGTGCCAGAGCACGGCGTTGTCGCGCTTGCGGTACAGGGTGAGGTCACCGGAGGGCGGGATGACCAGCCAGACGGTGTTCGACTCCATCCAGTTGGCGCGGCGGAGGACGCCCTGGGCGTACCAGCGGTCCTTCGGGCCGTACGGGTCCGGGTTGCAGTAGCAGTAGCCGGAGTCCAGGCGCCACGGGGCGTAGTTGAGGTCCGGCGCGGTGACCTGGACGTCGCCCCGCGGGGAGACGTCGAGGCAGGAGCCGGGGTGGCCGTAGGTGCCGCTGGACCAGAGGGCGGTGCCGTTCTGGCGGTAGACGACGAAGTTGCCGTCGGCCTGCATGGTGGCGTACGCGCCGTCGTTGCCCCAGGTGTTGGAGTGCCAGAGCGGCGGCCCGGACGGGTTGCCGGGGGCGGTGAGGCGCAGGACCAGGTTGCCGTCCTGCTGCATGACCAGGGTCTCGCCGGCCACGTTCACGGACTGACCGGCCGTCAGCGTCTGGCCGGCGCCGAGCCGGGCGGCCCCGGGCTGGACCGGCTCGGCGCAGTAGGTGTTGGCGGCCTGCGCCGGGGCGCCGGCCGTGAGCAGGGCGCCGGCGGCGAGCGCGGCGGCGCCGGTCAGGGCGAGGAGTCTGCGTCTGAAGGTTCCGTCGGACATGCGTGTGTTCCCCCCGTTGATGCCGCCCGTGCGGTGCGCACGAACGGGTCGGCCGTTGCGGCCGGTCGAGAGTACGTTCTACACCCGGTCGCCGTCTTCCCCTTATGCAGGGCGGGTGTTGGGTGACCTCACGCGGGGGGGATCGTTGGGCAGGGCATGAAGAAGACGAATCGTCTGTTCGCCGCCGTCGCGCTCTCCGGGGCCGCACTGGCCGCTGCCGCCGCTCCCGCCTCGGCGGCGGCGCCCGCCGGGATGCCGGACATCTCCAAGGCCGGCGGGGTGTTCGGGCTGGTGGCGTTCACCGGTACCGAGCTGCTGACCGGTGTGGACCCGACCCCGCCGGACCCGGAGACGCTGATGGAGCAGGCGAAGCAGCAGGCCGCCGAGCGGGACGCGCAGCAGCAGAAGTAGCTCAGTCGAGCCAGACGTAGGCGGCGAACCGGCCGGTCTCCCGCTCCCGGCGGTGCGAGAAGAAGTCCTCGTCCTCGATGGTGCAGCGGTCGTCGTGCCGGATCTCGCCGACCCCGGCCCTGGTGAGCTGGGCGGTGATGCCGGCCCGGACGTCCAGGGCGGGGGTGCCCCGGCGGGTGGTGGAGCGCAGTTCGGGGAGCGCCTCGCAGGCCTCGTCCTGCATCGCCTGCGGCACCTCGTAGCAGCGGCCGCAGGCGAGCGGGCCGACCAGGGCGACCAGGTCGGCCGGGTCGCTGCCGCGCTCCGTCATCGCGGCGACCAGCGCGGGGGCCATGCCCGCCACCGTGCCGGCCCGGCCGGAGTGCGCGGCGCCGACCAGGCGGCGGACCGGGTCGCCGATCAGCACCGGCGCGCAGTCGGCGGCCAGCGCGACCAGGCCGAGGCCCGGCCGGTCGGTGACGATGCCGTCCAACGGCGGTGCGGTGCGCGGGTCGTAGGGCTGGGTGACGTAGGCGACCTCGGTGCCGTGCACCTGGCGCATCATCACCACCCGGGCCGGGTCCAGGCCGAGCTCGCGGGCGGTCAGCTCGCGGTTGCGGCGGACGTTCTCCGGGTCGTCGGCGGTGCGGCCGCCGAGGTTGCGGGAGTCGAACGGGGCCGGGCTGACACCGCCGTGACGGTCCATCACGGCGTAGCTGATGCCGGGGGCGAGCTGGTCCATGTCCGGTCTCCTGGCGTTCGGTGGGTTACTGGTCGGCGAGCTCGGCCACGCCGGTGATCCGGTGCAGCGCGAAGGTGCGGACCTCGTCGCTGAGGTGGTCGTACACCGTGACGTACCCGCCCTCCACCTTGACCGGGTCGACCACCCGCTGGGAGGCCAGGCCCTCGGCGTTGACGTAGCCGATCCACATCCGCTCGCCGAGCAGCACCGCGGTCTGCAGCGCGGCCAGCGTGTCCGCCGCGGCGGTGCGCGGGAGTTGGCGCAGGTCGGTGCGGGCCGGGCCGGTCTGCGGCTGCCCGGCGGCGGGGCCGGCGACGGTCTCGCGGCGGACGGCGGTGGCGGCCAGGTCGCCGGCCCGGACCGCCCGGACGGCGGCGGTGAGCAGCACCTCGTCGGGGGTGGGCGGCCCGTCCGGCACCGGTACGGGCGCGGAGCGCGGCGGGGTGCGGTGGCTGTCGGGGTGGGTCAGCAGCACGTCGCCCTCGGCGGACTCGGCGGTCGGGGCGTAGCCCATCGAGCGGAGCACCGAGAGCAGCGTCTCCGGACCCGCCTGGGCGGCCAGCACGGTGGGGGCCAGCAGCCGCAGCCGGAGTTCGCCGGCCCGCCGGTCGGCCAGCACCTCGGCGAGCAGGCCGGGGTCGTCGCAGCGCAGGTAGGAGGAGGCGCCGCCGACCCGGAGCACGCCGTGCCGCCGGGCCACGTCGTCGATCAGGTAGCTGAGTGGCTGCGGCACGGGGGTGCGGGAGTGCTGGGTCAGGAAGGCGTGCAGGTCGTTGGCGGTCCGCCCGGCGTCCAGGGCGCGGCGGACCGACTCGGTGGTGAAGCGGTAGACGGTGGCGCCGCCCTTGGACTCGATCTCGGCGCAGAGCGCCAGCGCCTGGGCCAGCGGGGTGAGCAGCGGGCCGGGGGCGATCGCGGTCAGGTCGGGCTGCAGGATCACGTGGTCCAGCGGCTGCGGCAGCAGCGGCTCCAGGACCGGCTCCGGGTCGGCCCCGGCGAGCAGCGCGCGGGCGGGGGAGCCGAGTGCGCCCCGGCCGGTGACGCCGAGCAGCTCGGCCTCCTGGAGCGCCCAGCCGGTCAGGTGGTCGCGGAGGTCCCGCCCGTCGGGGCCGGCCGGGCCGCCGCGCAGCGGGCGCTGCCAGCGCAGCAGCGGCAGCAGGGCCGCGGCGTCGGCCACCGCGCCGGGCGGCAGCGAGGCCAGCGCGGTGAGCACGGCCCGGCGCACCGAGGGGGCCAGGGTGCGGTCCAGCTCGGGGCCGAGGGCGGCCCGGGTCTTGCCCTTGCCGTCGGGGGTGCCGGTCAGCCCGGCCACCCGGGTGGCGGCCAGCCAGCCGCGGGCCAGCACGGTCCAGCGCTCGGCGACCGGCTGCTGGAGCCAGAGGTCGTAGGCGGGGGTCGGCGCCCAGCGCTCGTCCGCCTCCCCGTCCGGGGCCAGCAGGCCGGAGGTGTGGGCGAGTTCGAGCCAGAAGGCGGCGGTGGTCTCCGGGCAGTCCAGCAGCAGCGCGGCCCGCTTGAGGTCCCGGACGCCGAGCCCGCCCGCGCGCAGGGTGGGCGGGGACTGCAGGCCCCAGGCCTCCAGCAGCTCCTCGACGGTGCGCACGGCGGTGTACGCCTGCCCGGCCGCGGTGCCGTCCACAGCCTGTGGATCGCGCTCGGCGGTGGCGGTGAGCACCGGCGGGGCCGGCTCGACCTCGCGGTGGCTCCGGCCGCCGCGCAGGTGCAGCGCCAACTCCCGCGGCAGCACCACCGAACCGGGGCTGGTCGGCAGCAGCAGGCCGCGGGCCAGCAGCCACTCCACCGGGCTGCGGGCCTCCTCGGCGGTGACCTGCCGGGCGGCGTCCGGCACGGTGCCGGTGGGCGGGCCCCAGACCAGCTTCTCCAACAGGGCGAGCGCGCCGGGCGGGGCCTGCTCCAGCAGGGCGGCGCAGCGCTTGCGGTCCTGGAGCAGCGCGGTGAGCGCGGCCACGGCGGTGACCGGGTCGGCGGTGGCCGGCAGCCCGGCGCCGTGCAGCAGCTGCTGCAACCGGGCCGGGGACATCCCGACGGTGGCGTCGGCCAGGGTCGGGCCCAGGCCGGTGCGGCCCGGGTTGGCGGCCGAGGGGGCGAGCGCCTCGCGGACCGCGATCACCAGGCGCAGCCCCGAGTCCGGGCCCCAGAGCAGGGCCTGGGAACGCAGCGTCTCCAGGGCGGCGGGCAGTGCGGCGGTGATCGCGGCGCGGTCGGCCGGGGCGGCGCCCGGGTGCGGCTTCACCCGGGAGGGGCCGGCCAGCAGCTGACGGAGCGTCGCCTCCGGGCAGCCGTCGGGGGCGGCGGCCAGCGCCTCGGCGGTCTGCAGGGTGAAACGGTCCAGCCGCTCCAGCGCGCGCAGCGCGGAGGCCCGGGAGGAGAGCCGGGCGGAGAGCTGGGTGAGGTCGGTGGGCACCGGGTTGAGCAGGTCGGGGCGGGCGTGCAGCAGCGCGGCCAGGGCCTCGTCGCTGCGGGCGCGCAGCTCCTCGGCGAGGGTGCGGGGCGCCTTGCTCTGCTGACCGGTCATCCGACCCAGACTAGTCGGCCCCGGGTTAAGAGGACAGAAACGGCGGTCGCACGGCCGGTGCGGGGGCCGGGCGGCGCCCCGTTGTCCACAGGCTGGGGACAATCCCACCCGGGAGGCCGACCCGCTGACTGATCGGCGGCGCCGGGGGTACGGTCTGCCCTGTGGCGGATGGTGAGTGGTGGCGGGTGGACGGGCCCTGGCGGGTGCTCGGCAGGCAGCGCTCGGGGGAGCCCGTGGGGAGTACGGGTCCTGACGGGCCGTCCGGTGCCGCGGCCGGTGCCGCGGCCGGCGTGGACTCCGATTCGGTGTACGCGCCCGAGGTGCCGGCCGGGTCGGTGACGCCTCCGTCGGTGCCGCCGCGTCCCTCCGAACCGCCCGCCGCCCCGGGGCAGAGCGCCTGGCTGATCGCCCGGGCCGAGCCGGGCGGGCCGCCGCTGAGCTCGGCGGACTTCCCCGGGTGGGACAGCGTGACCTTCGACTTCCAGGGGGAGCAGGCGGCCGCACCCGCCCCGGCCGCCCCGGCCGTCCCCGAGCAGCGGACGGCGGAACCGGACCTCACCGCCGCGCCCGGCCCCGAGGAGCCGGCCGCCCCCCGGCGCTCCTTCCTGACGGGCCGTCGGCCCTCGCCGCTGGTGCTGCTGGTCGTCGCGGTACTGGTGGCCGGTGTCGTCACCGGCCAGCTGCTGGCCCTGCTCGCGGGCTGGGGCCTGGCCTACATCGCCCCGCGCCTCGGCCCGCTCACCCGCAAGTTCGCCGCCCTGGGCATCCCGCTGGCCACCATGACGGCCGCCTCGGTCTGGCAGTGGGGCCGCACCCAGGGCCGCTGGGGCACTCCGGCCCCGGCCGAGGAACTCGGCCGCGCCGTCTGGGACGGCGCCCCGGGCGTCCTGCGCCTGGCCGGCGTCCTCACCGCGGTCTTCCTGCTGGTGGTCACCATGCGCCGCCGCAAGCCCGAGGACGCGGGCTAGCCGAGAGGCGGCCACCCCCGGGGCGCGAGGACGTACGTGGTTACCCCGGGGGCGCGAGGAACTGCGCGCGGGGGTACGGCAGCACGTGCAACTGGCTGACGGCGGTTCAGTTGCCGGTGAGCCGTCTTCCGATTCGCGCAGTTCCTCGCGCCCCCGGGGTGACCGATTCCCCGGGGTAACCACCTGAGCTCCCGGCCCGGGTGCGGCGTCAGCCGGTGAGGAAGCGTTGGAGTTCGGCGAGGATCAGGTTGGCGCCGGTGTAGCCGATGCCCTGGTACCAGAGGCGGTCGTCCACGGGGAAGGCGCGGTGGGCCCGGACGGCGCCGAGGGACTGCCAGGCGGGGGAGGCCAGGACGGCGTCGGTGCCGGCCTTGGCGGGGTCGCCGTAGGTGGCGTGGAAGAGGAAGTCGCCGTCGGCCAGGTCGATCCGGTCGGGCGTCACCTCCACGTCGAAGGCGTCCACGTCCTGGGCCGCCGGGCGGCCGAGCCGCAGGTCGGTGAGCAGGGTGCCGGGGAAGTTCTGCCGTCCGTAGAGCCGGACGGTCGGCGAGCCCTCGACGAAGCGGACCAGGCTGATCCGGGCGCCGCCGTTCCCGGCCGCGCCGATCGCCTCGGCGGCCCGGCCGGCGTGCCGCACGTACTCGGCGGCCACCGCGTCGGCCTGCTGCTCGCGGCCGAGGGCGCGGGCGTGCACCCGGAAGTTGTCCTTCCAGGGGTAGCCGGTGGTGGCGGTGAGCACGGTGGGGGCGATCTCCCGGAGCTCCTCGTAGTGGGCGGCGTCCCGGGTCTGGTTGCCGAGCAGCAGCTCGGGCCGCTCGGCCCGGATCGCCGCGTAGTCGGGGCTGCCGACCGTTCCGGCCGAGCGGACCGGTGCCAGCCAGGCGGCGGGGAAGTAGTCGGGCGGGCCGGGGTCGGCCGCGGGGCGGGAGGCGGCGAGCGGGGGGACGCCGAGGGTGAAGGCGGAGTCGAGCTCCGCGGTGTCCAGCACCACCAGCCTGGTCGGTCCGCCGGGCACCACGACCGGCCCGTTCGGGGTGTCCACGGTGACGGGCGGGGTGGGGGAGGGGGAGATCTCGATGACGGGGCCGGCGGAGGGGTCGTCCGGCCGGTCGTCGGTGCAGCCGGTCAGCAGGACCGCCCCGAGCCCGGCGAGGGCGGCGCGGCGGGTGAGCTGACGTGGCATCGGGACACCTCGGGCGGGTCGGCAGTGGGGATCGCAGCCGATTATGTCCGAAATGCCGGAAATGGCGGCGGTGAAAGGCCGTCAGTCCGCAAGCGTGGCGGACAGTTCGCGGGGCCGTTCCCCGGGGTGCCTAGGGTGGGGCCATGGCACTCACCGTGGGATTCGACCTCGACATGACGCTGCTGGACACCCGGCCCGGCATCAAGGCCACGTACGACGCCCTCTCGGCCCTGACCGGTGTGGCGATCGACAGCGACCTGGTGGTCACCCGGCTCGGCCCGCCGCTGGAGCGGGAGATCGCCAACTGGTTCCCCGCCGAGGTGGTCGCCGAGACGGCCACCCTCTACCGCGGCCTGTACCGGGAGTACGCACTGCCCGGCACCCTGGTCCTCCCGGGCGCGGGCGAGTCCCTGGCGGCGGTCCGGGCGGCCGGCGGCCGGGTGGCCGTGGTCACCGGCAAGTACGAGCCCAACGCCCGGCTCCAGCTGGACCACGTCGGCCTGGTCGTGGACGTGCTGGTCGGCGACACCTGGGCCGAGACCAAGGGCGACGCGCTGCGCGAGCACGGTGCCACCGTCTACGTCGGCGACCACTACGGCGACATCCGCGGCGCCCGGGCAGCCGGCGCGGTCGCGGTGGCCGTCGCCACCGGCCCGTACACGGCGGCCGAGCTGCGCGACGCCGGGGCGGACGTGGTCCTGGACGACCTGACGGCCTTCCCGGACTGGCTCGCCGCCCACCTCGACCGCGGCTAGGACTTGGCCGGCCGCTTCGCGCGGGACTCGCGGAACATGCCGGTCAGGGCCAGCGCCAGGCCGAGCGGCATCAGCATCGAGACCCAGTAGGCGGCCGTCGGCAGCGGGGTGAGGTGCAGGAAGAGCGGCACGAAGGTCGCCAGGGTGGCCGCCGCGCCGATCAGGAAGACGACGGCGCCGGCCTTCACCAGGACGTCGCCTCGGTCGGTGGTGGTGCTGCTGCTCACGGGGGCTCCTCGACGGGGGTGCGGCCGGTCCGGGGGACGGCCGGCGGGCCCTCCCAGTGTGGCAGCCGCCAGGCCCGGCGAGGGGCGGGGGCGGCGGTCCGTGACCTGACGGGCCGTCACCCACCGCAGTTCTCCGGAGACGGAGTGTTTCGGGCCGCTGGTGGGCCGGGTATGCAGCACTCGCACGGGGCCGGTCCGGCGCCCCGCCGTCCCGACCGGGGGTGTCCGCCAGTGGAGAGCGCTCAGTCGCGCCCTGGCCGTGCCAGGCCCGGCGGCCGCCCCGTCAGATCCGCGTACCGGAAACCGGCTGCGCGCTGCTGAGCAGCTGACGGATCATTAGCATGCTGACCGGGCACGCCTGACGCGTTCGGCACGGTCGGCCCGCCATCCACCCCGGGACCCCGGCTCTCGCCGGGGCCTCCCCGTACCCACACGAGGACTTTTCGAGATGCCCACCGGCCAGGTGAAGTGGTTCAACGAGACGAAGGGCTTCGGCTTCCTGTCGCGCGACGACGGCGGGGACGTGTTCGTCCACACCAAGGCGCTCCCCGCCGGGGTGACGGCGCTGCGGCCGGGGCAGCGGGTCGAGTTCGGCGTGGTGGCCGGCCACCGCGGCGACCAGGCCATGGCGGTCCAGCTGCTGGAGGCGCTGCCCTCGGTGGCCGCCGCCCAGCGCAAGAGCGCGGACGACATGGCGCCGATCGTCCAGGACCTGATCACCACCCTGGACGCGGTGCTGCCCGGCCTCCAGCACGGCCGCTACCCGGCCAAGCCGACCGGCCAGAAGCTGGCCGTGCTGCTGCGGGCGGTGGCCGACCAGTTCGACGTGTGACCTTCGGTCAGAAGTCCAGCGCACCCGGGCCGACGGCGGGGACCAACCCCTCGGCGGCGGCCCGGGTGAGCAGGCCGCGCACCGCGGCGTAGCCGGCCTCGCCCAGGTCGGCGGTGAACTCGTTGACGTAGAGCCCGATGTGCTGGTCCGCCACCGCCGGGTCCATCTCCTGGGCGTGCGCCAGCACGTACTCCCGGGAGGCCTCGGGGTCGTCCCAGGCCATCCGGACCGAGCTGCGGATCGTCCCCGCCAGCTCCGCCAGCCGCTGCGCGCCGAGCGAGCGGCGGGCCACGATGGCGCCCAGCGGGATCGGCAGGCCGGTGGCCAGCTCCCAGGCCTCGCCCATGTCGGCCACCTTGTGCAGCCCGTAGTCCCGGTAGGTGAAGCGGGCCTCGTGGATCACCAGGCCGGCGTCCACCTTGCCGTCCCGGACGGCGGGCATGATCTCGTGGAACGGCAGCACCACGATCTCGCCGAAGCCGCCCGGCACCGCCTGCGCGGCCCAGAGCCGGAACAGCAGGTAGGCGGTCGAGCGCTCGCTCGGCACCGCCACCGTACGGCCCGTCAGCTGCTCCGGCGTCAGTTCCCCGGCGGTGAGCACCAGCGGGCCGCAGCCCCGGCCCAGCGCGCCGCCGCAGGGCAGCAGGGCGTACTCGTCCAGCACCCAGGGCAGCTGGCCGTAGCTGATCTTGAGGACGTCCAGCTCCCCGCGCTCGGCCATCCCGTTGGTGACGTCGATGTCCGCGAAGGTCACCTCCGGCGCCTCGGCGCCGGGCACCAGGCCGTGGGCCCAGGCGTGGAAGACGAAGGTGTCGTTCGGGCAGGGCGAGTACGCGACGCGCAGGGTCACCGCTGGGCCTCCTCGATCAGGGCGCGGTACGGCAGGTGCAGGAAGGCGCGCTCCAGGGCGCCGAGCGCCTCGCCGATCCGCCAGGCCCCGCGGTCCCGGGGGCCGACCGCGTTGGAGACGGTGCGCAGCTCCAGCACCGGCACTCCGTAGCGGGCGGCGGCCTCGGCCACGCCGTGACCCTCCATCGCCTCGGCCACCGCGTGCGGGTGACGGGCACTCAGCGCGGCCGCCCGCTCGGCGGTGCCGGTCACCGTGGAGACGGTCAGCACGGTGCCGGTGGCGGCGTCCAGCGCGTCGGCGGCCAGCCGGACGGCGCCCGCCGGGGGCAGGTGCCGGACGGCCCCGAAGCCCAGCTCGGCGACGCTGCGGAAGCCCTCCGGGGTCTCGGCCCCCAGGTCGCCGGCCACGATCTCCTCGGCCAGCACGATCGAGCCGATCGGGGCCCGGGGCGCGAAGCCGCCGGCGATCCCGGCCGAGATCACCAGGTCGTAGGGGTGCGCGGCCAGCACGGCGGCCACCGAGACGGCGGCCGCGACCGGGCCGACCCCGGCCACCAGCACGTCCACCTCGGTGCCGCTCGCGTGCTCGCTGCGGCGCAGTTCGCCGGCCGACGCCGGCCCCTCCAGGGGGACCGGCCGGGCGCCGTCGCGCAGCCCGCGCAGCACCGCCTCGGCCTCCGCCGCAACGGCGACGGCGACCAGCAGCCGGGGGGTACCCGGCCGCCGGCCGCCGTCTTCGTGAGGACTCGTCACTGCTCGGTGCCGGCGTCCGGCTGCTCGGCGCCGCCGCCGGCCGGGGCGCCCGCGGCGTCCTTGTTCTTGAGCTGGAAGTACCAGACGCCCAGGATGTCGCCGGTCTTCTCGCTGGCCTCGACCACGGTGACCAGGGTCTTCTCGCCGGAGGAGAGCAGGCCCACGGCCGGGAGCGAGCCCGAGTAGGTGGAGCCGGTGCGGCTCGCCGCCAGGGTGGCGCGCTGCTGCTGGCCGCCGTCGGTGAAGGCGAACCAGCCCTTCTCGGCCACCTCGGGGGCGACGCCGACGCCGATCTTGTCGGCGAAGGTGACGTCCGAGACCGGCAGCTCGCCCTTGGCCTTGGCCTTCAGGGCGGCGGCCTGGCACTTGGTCTGGGCGGCCTCGTCCAGCGGCTTGCCGTCGTTGTAGCAGAGCGGGCCGGCCTCGATGGAGGAGCGGCCGACGACCAGGGTGGCCTTGGGCTCGGCGGGCTTGTTCTCGCCGGAGGCGTAGGCGATCGAACCGCCGACCGTGCCGGCGCCGATCACGACCACGGCGCCGAGGGCGGCGATGACACGGGTGCTGAGGCTCATGGGCCGAAGACTACCGGCCACACCCTCCCGGCGAACGTCCGGGTCGCCCGAACGGCGAGCACAACATCAGGAACGGGCCGCCGCCTGCCGGACCGTCAGCCCACCGAGCGGGGGCGGGCCGACGGGTGCGGCGAGGACCTTCCCAGCCTCGTCAGGGACCAGAGCGTCCAGAGCAGCGAGACCGTCAGGAGGGCGGCCGCCACCCCCAGTCCGAGCGAACCGTCCAACGGAAGGGTGATGCCCAGCCCGCCGCCCGCCACCCAGCTGAGCTGGAGCACCGTCTCCGAACGGGCGAACGCCGAGGTCCGCACCGCCTCCGGCACGTCCCGCTGGATCAGCGCGTCCAGCGCCAGCTTGCCCAGCGAGGCGGCCGCCCCGGCGGTCGCGGCCACCAGGGCCACCGTCAGCAGCCCGTACCAGAGGGCCGCCGTGAAGGCCGCCGCGGTGGCCAGCAGCAGCGCGACCGTGACGATCGCCTCCGAGCGCCGGGTGCGCAGCCAGGAGCCCAGCGCCGAGCCGAGCGCGTTGCCCGCCCCGGCGCAGGCCGCCACCACCCCGATCGCCACCGTCGGCCGCAGCCCGGCCACCGGGTCGCTGCGCAGCAGGAAGGCCAGGAACATCACCAGGAAGCCGACCAGCGCCCGCAGCGAGGAGACCGCGCGCAGCGCCAGGATCACCGAGGGGCCGACCGTGCGCAGCCGGGCCTTGCGCGGGGCGTGCTCGGGGGAGTGCAGCACGGCCCGCTGCTCGCCCTTGGCCGAGTCCACCGCGTGCGGCAGGTGAAAGGCCATCAGGGTGCCCACCACGAAGACCAGGAAGGCCCCGCGCAGCGGCCAGGCCGGCCCGATCAGGTGGAGCAGCCCGCCCACCCCCGCGCCCAGCATCCCGGCCATCAGCCCGGCCAGGGTCACCCGGGAGTTGGCCTTCACCAGCGAGAGCCCCGGTGGCTGCAGCCGGGGCACCACCACGCTGCGCACCACCCCGTACGCCTTGGAGGCGACCAGCACCCCGAGCGCGGCGGGGTACAGGGTGAGGCTGCCGCTGATCACCGGCCCGGCCATGGTCCACGAGAGCACCGCCCGGGCCAGCATCGACATCGCCATCGCGGAGCGGCGGCCGTGCGGCATCCGGTCCAGCAGCGGGCCGATCACCGGGGCGAGCAGCGCGAACGGGGCCATGGTGACCAGCAGGTAGAGGGCGACCCGGCCGCGGGCCTCCCCGGTCGGCACCGAGAAGAAGACGGTGGAGGCCAGCGCGATGGCGATCAGCATGTCGCCGAAGGAGTTCAGCGCGTGCAGCTCGATCAGCTTGGCCAGGCCCGACTCGCCCGCGCCCTCGGCGGAGGTGGCCCGGCGGATCCGCCGCCCGGTGCCGTGCACCACCCGGCCCGTCCGGGCCCCGGCCGCGGAGGCACCGCGCACCAGCAGACCGCGCCGGGGCGTCTTCGGTCCACCCTCCGACGGCGACCCGCTGTCGCCGGCCGGCGGGACGGGTATCGGTGGGGTCTCGTCCGCCACACAGCCCATCCTGCCCGAGAATGCGCCCGGTGACGCGGGGCGCCACGGAGATCAACGGGGCTCCGTCGGGTCCGGACGCGGAGCCGGACTGTCCCGGGTGGCCGACCGGCGGGTAGCCTGCACTACGCGCGTGCACTGCCCGGTGGGCGGCGCGGCCGGTCACCGGAAGGAAGCGGGTCGCGCAGAATAAGGGTGACGGTGCCCGTGCGGCCGGGTCTCCCGGCAGGCCGACCCGTACGGGGCGGCGCCGACAGACCGTGGGCAAATGGGCCGCAGGCCACAGAACTTGGGAGAGAATCGACGCCGTGAGTGCTGCGATGCGAAGCCGTACCCCCGACCGGCTCTGTGCCGAGGCCGTCGAACTCGCCCGCCAGTCCGCCGTCGACACGGTCGGCCCGGAGAGCGTCGGGGCCCACCTGGGCGCCCGCGCCGACGGCGAGCGGGTCGTCACCCACACCTTCGAGTGCCTGGACGCGGCCTACCGCGGCTGGCACTGGGCCGTGACGGTGGCCCGCGCCCCGCGCGCCAAGAACGTCACCCTGGACGAGACCGTGCTGCTGCCCGGCCCCGACGCGGTGCTCGCACCGCAGTGGGTGCCGTGGAGCGAGCGGCTGCGGCCCGGCGACATGGGCCCCGGCGACCTGCTGCCCACCGACGCGGACGACCTCCGCCTGGAGCCCGGCTGGACCGGCGAGGACGAGCCGGCCCCCAACTCGGTCGCCGCCCTCGACGCCACCGAGGACCTGCTGGTCAGCCCCGCCGAGGCCACGGTCACCCCGGCCCGCGGCAGCATCGGCGCGCTCGCCGAGGAGCTCGGCCTCGGCCGCTCCCGGGTCCTCTCCCGGCTCGGCCTGCACCAGGCGGCCGACCGCTGGGAGACCGCCCACGGCCCGCAGACCCCGATGGCGCAGGCCGCCCCCGCGAACTGCACCAGCTGCGGCTTCCTGATCCCGATCGGCGGCTCGCTCGGGCAGGCCTTCGGCATCTGCGGCAACGAGTTCGGCCCCGCCGACGGCCAGGTCGTCTCCCTCGCCTACGGCTGCGGCGGCCACTCCGAGGCCGCCGTCATCCCGGCCCCGCCGGCCCCCGCCGAGCTCATCCTCGACGAGCTCCAGGTCGAGCCGCTCCACCTCCACCCCGACCGCACCAGCGGCTCCGTCGAGCCCGACGCCCCCACCGAGGAACTCGGCCACTCCTGACGCACGCCCGGAAGGGCAGCGACCTCAGGGGCGCGGGGAACTGCGCGGGTCGGAAGGCGGCCCACCTGCAACTGAGGGCACGTCAGCCGGTTGCAGGTGCTGCCGTTCCCCCGCGCGCAGTTCCTCGCGCCCCCGGTATCACCACTGCCGTGCGCCGAGTGCTCCCGGGCGGGGGAGAATGCCTCCCTACAGCAGTCCAGGGGAAGGCGGCAGTGCAGTGGAGCCTCGGATCATCGGCGGCGGCAGCGACGGGCAGGCGGCCGATCCCTTCGACACGGCCACCCTGCGGCGCCGGGTGCTGGACGCCTGGACGGCCGCCCCGGCCCGCTTCCGGGAGGACGCGAACGCCGAGGAGGAGCTGGCGCTCGGGGGCTACCGGGACCGGCTGATCGTGGAGTTGGCGCAGAACGCCGCCGACGCGGCGGCCCGCGCCGGCCATGGCCCCGGCCGCCTCCGGCTGGCCCTCCGCGACGGGGTGCTGGCGGCGGCCAACACCGGGGCGCCCCTGGACGCCGCCGCGGTGGAGTCGCTCTCCACCCTCCGGGCCTCCTCGAAGCGTTCGGACGAGGCCCCCACCGTCGGCCGCTTCGGCGTCGGTTTCTCCGCCGTCCTGGCCGTCACCGACGCGCCGGCGGTGCTGGGTTCGCACGGCGGCGTCCGCTGGGACCTCGCGGAGGCGCAGGCGCTCACCGAGGCCCGGCCCGAGCTGGTGGAGGAGCTGCGCCGCCGGGAGGGCCACGTCCCGCTGCTGCGGCTGCCGTTCCCGGCCGAGGGCGCGGCGCCGTCCGGGTACGACACGGTGGTGGTGCTGCCGCTGCGGGACGCCGCCGCCGAGGACCTGACCCGCCGTCTGCTGGCCGGGGTCGACGAGGCGCTGCTGCTCACGCTGCCGGGGCTGGCCGAGGTGACCGTGGAGACGCCGGAGGGCGTCCGCCGGCTGACCCGGGAGGCGGACGAGCAGCAGCCGGAGGGCATCGGCACCGTCACGCTGGCCGACGGCGACCGCACCACCACCTGGCAGACCGTCACCCTGTCGGGGGCGACCGCGCCCGAGCTGCTGACGGACCGTCCGACCGAGGAGCGGGCCCGCCCGTTCTGGTCGGTGACCTGGGCGGTGCCGGTGGACGCGGCGGGTGTCCCGCAGCCGCTGACCACGGCCCCGGTGGTGCACGCGCCGACCCCGAGCGACGAGCCGCTCGGGGTGCCCGCGCTGCTGATCGCCGGGTACCCGCTGGACTCGACCCGCCGGCACGTCGCGCCGGGCCCGCTCACCGACTTCCTGACCGAGCGGGCCGCCGACGCCTACGCCGACCTGCTCCGGGCCCGCGGCGGCGACCTCGGCTCGCTGGGCCTGGTGCCGGGCCCGCTGGGCCAGGGCGCGCTGGACAACGGGCTGCGGGCGGCGATCCTGCGGCGGCTGCCGGCCACGC
This sequence comes from Kitasatospora sp. NPDC051853, assembly GCF_044452665.1. Lineage (NCBI taxonomy): Bacteria > Bacillati > Actinomycetota > Actinomycetes > Kitasatosporales > Streptomycetaceae > Kitasatospora > Kitasatospora sp. NPDC051853. Next base: position 119,923 of record NZ_JBITBY010000008.1, read on the forward strand.
CGTTCCTGCCGCACCCGGCTCCGGTGGAGGAGGGCACCCCGGCGCTGCGCCCGCGGGACGCGACGGTGCTGGAGGGCGCCGACCGCAGTGTGGTGGAGGCGCTGGCACCGATCTTCCCGGGCCTGCTGCCGGCCGGCCTGGAGCGCCGGACCGAGCTGCGGGTGCTGGAGGTGCGCCGGGTGCCGCTGGCCGAGGTGGTGGACCAGCTCGGCGGGCTGGAGCGCGAGCCGGCCTGGTGGCGCAACCTCTACGCGGCGCTCGGCGGGGCCGACCCGGAGGCGCTGGGCGCACTGCCGGTGCCGCTGGCGGACGGCCGGACGGTGACCGGGCCGCGCCGGGTGCTGCTGCCCTCGGACGCGGCCGACTGGGAGGGTTACGAGGGCTACCCGGAGACGCTGGCCGAGGCGCTCGGCCTGCTGGACCTGCGGCTGGCCCACCCGGAGGCCGCGCACCCGCTGCTGGCCAAGCTGGGGGCCGGCACGGCCACTCCGGCCGGGGTGCTGGACACCCCCGAGGTGCGGGCCGCGGTGGCCCGTTCGCTGGAGCTGGGCGAGGACGACTTCGAGGCCGCGGTGGACCTGGCCGACGCGGTGCTGGCCCTGGTGAAGGCGGCCGGGGCCACTCCGGGCGAGCACCCGTGGCTGGCCCGGCTGGCGCTGCCGGACGACGAGGGCGAGCTCTCCCGGGCGGGCGAGCTGATCCTGCCGGACTCCGCGCTGGCCGCGCTGGCCCGGGAGGAGGACGCCGGGTACGTGGACGAGGACCTGCTGGAGCGCTGGGGCCCCGACGTACTGGCCGCCGCGGGCGCGTTGAGCGCCTTCGTGCTGGTCCGGGCCGAGGACGTGGTGCTGGACCCGGACGACCTGGAGCGGCTGGACCCGACCGCCCCCGCCGACCGCGCGGCCGGCGGCCGTCCGACCGGCCTGCTGGACGAGGCCCCGGACGGTCTGGCCGAGTGGTGCGAGGACGCCCTGGAGGCCCTGCACGCCGACGACAGCGGGGAGTTGGGGGTGCCGCCGGTGGCCGCCGAGCTGCTCGCGGTGCGGGACCTGGACCTGGTGGACGACGCGGCCTGGCCCGAGGCGCTGGCCCTGCTGGCCCGCCCGCCGTACCGGGACGCGGTGGTCAACCCGGTGCGGACCCTGCTGCCGGACGGCCGGTACGTGGACCTGCCGCCGTACACCGCCTGGTGGCTGCGCGACCACCCGGTGCTGGACGGCCGGGAGCCCGCCGGGCTGCGCGCGGCCGGGGCCGACCCGCTGCTGCGCGGTCTCTACGACGAGGCCCGCACCACGCTGGACGAGACCTTCCTGCACGCGCTCGGGGTGCGCACCACGCTGGCCGCGCTGCTGGCCGAGCCGCACGGTCCGGAGGAGCTGCTGGACCGGCTGACCGATCCGGCCTCCTTCGTGAGCCACCGTCAACTGCACGGCATCCACACGGCCCTGGCCGCCGTCGCGGTCGAGCGGATCGAGCCGCTGCACACCGTGCGGGCCGTCCCGCCGATGGACCCGGAGACCGGCCGCCGCCCGGACGACACCGTGCTGGTGGACGCCACCGAGGCGGTGGTGGCGGACGCCCCGGACCTGGTGGAGCTGCTGCACGACCACCCGCTGCTGCCGGTGGAGCCGTCGCTGGCACCGGAGTTGGCCGAGCGGCTGCACGTCTCGCTGGCCAGCGAGGTGGCCGGCGGCCGGGTGCTCTCCGAGGGCACCCTGCACCGGACCCCGGCCGTGGTGCGGGAGTTGCTGCCCGGCTGCCCGGCCGTCTACGAGGAGCATGACGAGCTCCTGGTGGTCGGCCCGGACGGCGGCGAGGCCGCGGTCGGCTGGCGTTGGGACACGGCCGCCCAGGCGCCGGAGCTGCCGTACGACCCCGAGGAGGCCGAAGCCGGCGACGAGGACGACGAGTTCGAGGTCCCGCCGGTGCCCGGCCTGTTGCACGCCGCCACCCCCGAGGGCCTGGCGGCGGGCCTGGCCTGGTCGGTCGGCCAGTGGCACCGCCGTTTCGAGGTGCTCGCCGCGCTGACCGAGCCGGACCGGGCGTACGAGCTGCTGGCGGCGCGCGACTACGAGTGAGGGGAGTGCGCGCACGAACCTTCATGTGCGCCGAGGGGGACGGTTGGGCTAGCTTCGCGGGCATGACGAGCGCGAACGAGACGACCGTCCCCATCCTCCCCTGCGCCGCCGTCGACGAGACGGTGGAGTTCCTGGAAGCCCTCGGCTTCGAGGTGACGTACCGCCAGACCCGCCCGTACCTCTACCTGGCCTTCGGCCGGGGCGGCGTCCACCTGCACTACGCCAAGCCGCCGCAGGGCCACGACCCGGCCGCCGAGGACGGCGGTGCCTGCCTGGTCTTCGTGGACCGGGTGGCCCCGTACCACGCCGAGTTCAAGGCCGGGCTGAAGGAGCGCTACGGTCGGGTGCCCTCGGCCGGGCTGCCCCGGATCACCCGCTACCGGGAGGGCGCCAGCCGCTTCACCCTGGTCGATCCGTCGGGGAACTCGCTGATCTTCGTCCAGCGGGACGAGCCGATGGAGCTGGAGTACGGCGGATCGTCCGAACTCACCGGCGTGGCCAAGGCTTTGGACAACGCCCGGATCCTGGTCGAGTTCAAGAACGACGACCGGGCCGCCTTCCGGGCGCTCTGCTCCGCCTACCGGCGGCACGCGGCCGGTGCCGAAGCGGAGCTGCGGGCCGCCGTGGTGGCCGAACTCACCGACCTGGCGGGACGGTTGGGGGAGGAGGAGAAGCTCGCGGCGGTGCTCGGTGAGGGTTAGCTGGCCTCGCCGGTGCGCTTGACGATCACCCGCCAGACCACCTCCAGCAGCAGCCCGGCCGCCACCGCGATGCCGACGCCGATCCACGGGTCACGCGTCCCGGCCAGCGAGAGCTGGAAGAAGTCGGAGAGCCAGGGCACCACCAGGACGAGCGCGAAGGCGCCGCCCATGGTGCCGATCAGTGCCAGCCGCCACCAGGTGTAGGGGCGGGCCACGATGGCCAGCACCCAGATGGCGACCAGGAAGAGGGTCAGGGTGGCCACGCTGGTGTCGGCCTTGAGGTCGGTGGCGTGGTTGGCCCGGGCCAGCATGTAGGCGGTGAAGGTGGCCGTCCCGGCGATCGCCCCGCCCGGGACGGCCAGGCGCAGCACCCGGCGGACGAAGCCGGTCCTGGCCCGTTCGTTGTTGGGGGCCAGCGCCAGGAAGAAGGCCGGGATGCCGATGGTCAGCGAGGAGAGCACGGTGGAGTGCCGGGGCAGGAACGGGTACGGCACGTGGGTGAGGACCACCAGCAGGGCCAGCAGCACCGAGTAGACCGTCTTCACCAGGAAGAGGTTGGCCACCCGCTCGATGTTGCCGATCACCCGGCGGCCCTCGGCCACCACCGAGGGCAGGGTGGCGAAGGAGTCGTTCAGCAGCACGATCTGGGCCACCGCGCGGGTGGCCTCGCTGCCGGAGCCCATCGCCACGCCGATGTCGGCGTCCTTGAGCGCCAGCACGTCGTTGACGCCGTCGCCGGTCATCGCCACGGTGTGGCCGCGGGACTGCATGGCGCCGACCAGTTCGCGCTTCTGCTGGGGCGTCACCCGCCCGTACACGGTGGTGTGCTCGGCGACCTCGGCCAGCTCCTCCGGGTCGGTCGGCAGCGTCCGGGCGTCCAACGGCCTTTCCGCGCCCGGGAGTCCGAGGTGGGCGGCGACCGCGCCGACCGAGACGGCGCTGTCGCCGGAGATGACCTTGGCCTCGACCTTCTGGCTCTCGAAGTACCGCAGGGTGTCGGCGGCGTCGCCGCGCAGCCGCTGCTGGAGCACCACCAGGCCGAGCGGCTGCAGGGAGGCCGCCGGGTCGTCCTCCAGCGGGGCTTCGCTGCGGCCGAGCAGCAGCACCCGCAGTCCGCGCGAGCCCAGCTCGTCCACCTCGGTCAGCGCCGGGTGCCCGGTGGGCAGCAGTACGTCCGGGGCGCCGAGCAGCCAGCTGGCCTCGGTGCCGGCCGGCTCCAGCAGCCGCACCCCGCTCCACTTGCGGGCCGAGGAGAACGGCACCGCCTCCAGCACCCGCCAGCGCTCGCCCGCGCTGCCGTCGCCGTAGGCGTCGATCACCGCCTGCATGCTGGGGTTGGGCCGGGCGTCCGCGCCGCCCATCGCGCCGAGCGCCTGCTTCAGCACCGCCGGGTCGCCCAGCAGGTGGTTGGCGAGCGGGGCCCCGGGGCTCAGGTGCGGGGCGGCGCCGTCCAGGGTGCGCAGCTCGACCACGTCCATGCCGCCCTCGGTGAGGGTGCCGGTCTTGTCCAGGCAGACGGTGTCCACCCGGGCCAGCCCCTCGATCGCGGGCAGCTCCTGCACCAGGCACTGCTTGCGGCCGAGCCGGATCACGCCGATCGCGAAGGCCACCGAGGTGAGCAGCACCAGCCCCTCGGGCACCATCGGCACGATGCCGGCCACCATCCGCCGGACCGCCTCGCGCCAGTCGTTCTTCTCCACCGCGAGCTGACTGACGATCAGGCCGATCGCGGTGGGCACCAGCAGCCAGGTGATGAACTTGAGGATGGAGTCGATGCCGCTGCGCAGCTCCGACTTCACCAGGGTGAACCGGCTGGCCTCCTCGGCCAGCTGGGCCGCGTAGGCCTCCCGGCCGACCTTGGTGGCGGTGAAGGCGCCGGCCCCGGCCACCACGAAGCTGCCGGACATCACCTGGGCGCCGGGCTGCTTGAGCACCGGGTCGGGCTCGCCGGTGAGCAGCGACTCGTCGATCTCCAGGCCGTCGGCCTCGGTGACCACGCCGTCCACGATCACCTTGCCGCCGATGCCGAGCAGCACGGTGTCGTCCAGCACGATGCCGGCCACCGGGACCTGCTGGGCGGTGCCGTCCCGGCGGACCTGCGGCTTGGCCTCGCCGATCAGCGCCAGCCCGTCGAGGGTCTTCTTGGCGCGCAGCTCCTGGATGATGCCGATCGCCGTGTTGGCCACGATGACCAGGCCGAACAGTCCGTCCTGGATCGGCCCCACCACCAGGATGATGCCGAACATGATCCCGATGATCGCGTTGAACCGGGTGAAGACGTTGGCCCGGACGATCTCCCTGACGGACCGGCTGGAGCGCACCGGTACGTCGTTGACCTGGCCGCGGGCCACCCGCTCGGCGACCTCGGCGGAGCTCAGACCGCCCCGGCGGGCCGGGCCGCCGCCGATCGCTGACGCACCTTCAGGCCGGGCGTCCCCACCGGGGTCGGTCGCCGTGTTCTCCGCGGGATGGGTCATGGGACCGACTCTAGGTGGGCGATTTGTCCGGTGCGCCCTCCTGAGGGGCCATTCAGTCCGTCCGAGTGGCGGGGTCCGTCTCCGCCTCCGCCGCCTCCGCCGCACGGGCCCGGCGGATGGCGTCGCGGCGGGCCCGGCAGTACCAGAGGCCGATCAGCCCGAGGCCGGCGCCGGCCAGGCAGATCCACGGCCAGCGGCCGTGGCCGTTCTGCTCCAGCGTGGAGTGGAAGGGGAGGAGTACCAGGAAGGCGAGGAACCAGAGCGCCGTGCCGCCGCCGACGATCGCGACGTCGTTGGCTTCCAGGGGCGGCGGAGAGGGGCGGACAGCGGTCTTCGGCATGCGGCCCAGGGTAAGGGGTGCGCCTCGCTCCGGGTCCGCGCCTGGAGGAAGCTCCAAACAAAACCCGTCGAAGTGTGCTCGTCATGGTCGCTTTCTACGCGCGGAGATGGCGCGTGCACGACCGAGAAACACATACTTGTGGCCTCCTCACCTCCCCCACATCTGACGAGGCCCCCCGATGTCTCCGCAGGCCCAGCCGACCGCCGTGTCGCCCGAGCCGTCCACGACGCCGCAGCCCAGCGGCCCGCTGGACCGTTTCTTCAAGATCTCCGAGCGGGGCTCCACGCTCGCCCGCGAGGTCCGTGGCGGCGTCGCCACCTTCTTCACCATGGCCTACATCCTGGTGCTCAACCCGATCATCCTGGCCAGCGCCGTGGACATGAACGGGACGCACCTGGACAGCGCCCAGCTGGTCACCGCGACCGCGCTCACCGCCGGTCTGACCACCCTGCTGATGGGCGTGATCGGCAACGTGCCGATCGGCCTGGCGGCCGGCCTCGGGGTGAACACCATCGTGGCCCTCCAGCTCGCGCCCCGGATGACCTGGCCGGAGGCCATGGGCATGGTGGTGCTGGCGGGCTTCGCGATCATGATCCTGGTCGCCACCGGCCTGCGCGAGCGGGTGATGAACGCGGTGCCGCTCGGCCTGCGCAAGGCCATCGCGATCGGCATCGGCCTCTTCATCAGCCTGGTCGGCCTGGTGGACGCTGGCTTCGTCAGCCGCATCCCGGACGCCGCGCACACCACCGTCCCGCTCCAGCTGGGGAGCAACGGTCACCTCAACGGCTGGCCGGTGCTGGTCTTCATCCTCGGCCTGCTGCTCACCCTGGTGCTGGTGGTCCGCAAGGTGCCGGGCGCCATCCTGATCTCCATCGTGGTGATGACCGGCGTGGCCGTGGTCATCAACGAGGCCGCCACCATCGCGCCGATGAACTGGGGCCTGACGGTGCCGAGCTGGCCGGGCAACCCGGTGGCCGCGCCCGACTTCGGGCTGGTCGGCCAGGTCAGCCTGTTCGGCGGCTTCTCGAAGGTCGGCGTCCTGACGGGCAGTCTGTTCGTCTTCACCGTGCTGATGTCCTGCTTCTTCGACGCGATGGGCACCATCCTCGGCGTGGCCGACGAGGCCCACCTGCTGGACGAGAAGGGCGACCTGCCCGGCATCAACAAGGTGCTGATGGTGGACGGCATCGCCACCGCGGCCGGCGGTGCGACCTCCTCCTCCGCCAACACCTGCTTCGTCGAGTCCACCGCGGGCGTCGGCGAGGGGGCCCGGACCGGCTTCGCCTCGATCGTCACCGGTGCGCTCTTCCTGGTGGCGCTCTTCCTGACCCCGCTGGCCACCATGGTCCCGGCCCAGGCGGCCACCCCCGCGCTGGTCACGGTCGGCTTCCTGATCCTGGCCAACTCGGTCCGGGACATCGACTGGTCGGACTTCACCATCGCGATCCCGGCCTTCCTGACCATGGTCATGATGCCGTTCACCTACAGCATCACCAACGGGATCGGCTTCGGCTTCATCGCCTTCTGCGTGCTGCGCGCGGCGACCGGCCGCGGCCGCGAGGTGCCGGTGGCGCTCTACGCGGTGGCCGGCGTCTTCGCCTTCTACTACCTGATGCCGGCCCTCGGCCTGGGCTGACGGTACGTCAGGGCCCTTCCCGGCCGCTCAGAACGCCGCCCGGCCGGCCTCAGTGGATGAGGCCGAGCCGGGCGGCGATCATTCCGGCCTGGAAGCGGCTGTCCGCCCCGATCGCCTTCATGATCCGGCAGACCACCCGGTTGACCGTGCGCAGCGAGACGGTGAGGTTGCGCGCGATGGTCTCGTCGGTGGCGCCGGTGGCCAGCATCCGGAGCACCGCCTGCTCCTGCGGGCCGAGGTTGAGCTCGGCGGTGATGGTGCCGGCCTCCTCGTAGCTGGAGTGCTGCCAGCAGTACTCGAAGACCGAGATCAGGGCGCGTACCAGCGCCTCGCCCTCGATCGCCATCGCGCCGGCCTTGCCGTTGTTCGGGTCGATCGGGATGATCACCCGGCGCCGGTCGAAGATGATCATCCGGAACGGCACGGTGGGCGAGAGCCTGACCTCGTAGCCGGCCATCCGGATGTCGGTCAGGTGCTTGGCGATCCTCGGCACGCCGGCCAGGCTCTGCTGGTAGATGGTGCGCAGGTCCAGCCCGCGGTCCACCAGGCTCTTGGTCCGGGTGGCGGCTTCGGCGGACTGGGCCGGGGCCATGGCGGGGGCGGGGTGCATGGTGAGGATCTGCTCGCGGGCCAGCTCGGTGGCCTTGTTGAGGTAGACCGCGACGCTGCGCAGGTCGGTCAGCATCTCGACGGCGACCGGGCCGGGTGACCAGAAGTTCAGCGGCATGAAGCTGCTGAGGATCTCGGCCAGACCGGCCCGGGCCACGGCCATCTGTTCCAGGTTGGCGGCGAGTTCGCGTTCGGCGTCGTTGATCAGCCGCATGGCGGCGACCTGCGAGCCGAGCAGCACGAACTCGGGGGTCTCCTCGGAAGGGAATTCCACCAGCCCGAGCGAGGCCAGGTAGTCGATCCCCCGGCGGGCGTCCTCCGGTTCCAGGCCGACGGCCTCGGCCGCCTGCTGGATCTGCCAGGAGCCGCGCTGCTCCATGGCGCCGTAAATGCTTGCGGCGATTTCCTTGTCTGTTCTGCCGCTCCGCGGGGCCCTGCCGCTCTTCTCTCTGACCGACTCCGTATTCACCGTTCCCCCAGTCTCTATCGTCCTCCCGCCGGTCAGGATAGCGCGACGGAGAGTGTCCGAGGGATATGCCTAGGTGACCGGAAAATCTCGCGGTCCCTATCGCGGGGTGAGCTGTCGCAAATAGCGCCAGGGGGTCGGAATACGCTCTTCTGGGGCTAAACCGGTACGGCGTCGTCCGCATAGAAGGGCATCGAGGCGGTGACGTACTCCTGCAGCCAGCGGCGGAACGGGTCGCCCAAGTCCTCGCGCTCGCAGGCGAGTTGGACGACGGCCCGGAGGTACTCCAGCCGGTCGCCGGTGTCGTAGCGGCGGCCGCGGAAGACCACGCCGTGCACCGGGCCGCCGATCGAGGGGTCGGCGGCGAGCTGCTGGAGGGCGTCGGTGAGCTGCACCTCGCCGCCCCGGCCGGGCTCGGTCCTGGCCAGCACGTCGAAGACCGCCGGGTCGAGCACGTAACGGCCGATCACCGCGTAGTTGCTGGGGGCCTCGCCGGGGGCCGGCTTCTCCACCAGGCGGTCCACCCGGAGCACGTCGGCCTGGCCGGTGCCGTGGACGGCGGCGCAGCCGTAGAGGCCGATCTGGCTCTCGTCCACCTCCATCAGGGCCACCACGCTGCCGCCGTGCTCGGCCTGGACGTCGACCATGCGGCTGAGCAGCGGGTCCCGCGGGTCGATCAGGTCGTCGCCGAGCAGGACGGCGAAGGGCTCGTTCCCCACGTGCGGGGCCGCGCAGAGCACGGCGTGGCCCAGGCCGCGCGGGTCGCCCTGGCGGACGTAGTGGATGGCGGCGGGGGAGGTGGCGCGCTGGACCTGGGCCAGCCGGCCGAGGTCGCCCTTGTGCCGGAGCGCCTCCTCCAACTCCCAGTTCCGGTCGAAGTGGTCCTCCAGCGGGCGCTTGTTCCGGCCGGTGATCATCAGGACGTCGTGGATGCCGGCGTCCACCACCTCCTCCACCACGTACTGGATGGCCGGCCGGTCCACGACCGGCAGCATCTCCTTGGGGGTGGCCTTGGTGGCGGGCAGGAAGCGGGTGCCCAGCCCGGCGGCGGGGATGACCGCCTTGCTGATTCCTCTGCGGGGTGTGGTCATGGCCGGGACCGTAGCCGGGCGGGAGGCCCGCCGCCCACGGGCCGGGGGCCCGGCCCGCGTACTCATCCACCTGTGCGAATGGACCCGGTGAGGTAGCCCCGGGGGTATTGACCGGGCGCGGTCATTTTACTATTCCATGGGAATTCTGCGGAAGAGGCTTCACTCGGCGAAAGATCGGATTAGTCTTTGACCGTGCACCGGCGAGGACGCCGCCGCCCAACGTGTCGTCTTTGCGACAGGGCGTGATCATGTCCCCGGGTTTCGTTGCCTCCGTGTGACCAGGGGCGGCACCATTGAATCTGACAGAGAACGAACGCAGATTCGTCACCTTCCTGGGGGAAACAAATGGCCCGCTTCGGCCTTCGGTTCACTGCGCTCATTTGCATGTTGATAATCGCCGTCAGTGCCATGTATGCCGCTTCTTATGACGGGCTCGAAGTCAAGGCTCCGGTCTACCTCGCGGACCCGGGCGACCCCGGCTGCTGCTGATCCGCAATGAACCCGGACGGGGGATGAGAAAATGGCACAGGAACGAGTCGGTCAGGTCGATTGCACGGGGCTGCCGGAATTCTGTTCGGAGGCCTTCGCCTCGCTCGGCCGGGCCGATCAGCGGAACGCGGCGGAAACCTATGTCCGGGGCCTGCTGCACTGCGACGGGCGGAAGACGATCCCGCGGCTGGCAGTGGCGTCGCCCGGCCGGAGCGAGCAGTCGCTCCAGCAGTTCATCAACCAGAGCCCGTGGGAGCACGGTCCGGTCCGGAAATGGCTGGCGGAACGCATGGTCCGCGATTTCCGTCCGGAGGCCTGGGTGGTCGGCGAATTGGCCTTCCCGAAGCACGGCCGGTACTCGGCGGCGGTGGAGCGGCAGTACGTCCACTCGCACGGACGGGTCCGCAACTGCCAGCTGGCGATCATGGTCGGCATGCAGGTCGACGGCGTCACCGTCCCGGTGAACTGGAGCCTGACCATCCCCGAGCAGTGGGGGCAGGACGACGAGCGGCGCTCCCGGGCGAAGGTGCCCGACAGTGAGCTGCCCCGTCCCTACTGGCAGTACCACGTCGAACTGCTCGACGACATGGCCCTGGACTGGGGCGTTCCCGAGGCGCCGATCCTGCTGGACGCCCGGCACCGCCCGCTGGAGTGGTACCTGGCCGCACTGGAGATGCGGGCCCAGACCTACCTCGCCCAGGTGAGCCCGAACGAACTGGTGCAGCCCGCTGACGCCAGCTGGGCCCGCGGCAGCGGACGGATCGTCAACAGCCAGGGCGCCCGCGCCCGGGCCCGGACGGTGGCCGACATCGCGGCCGGGGTCGGCAACGTCACCCCCGAGACCCTCTACTGGCGCGACGCCGGCGGCCACACGCTGCGCTCGCAATTCCTGGTCATTCCGGTCCAGGTCCTGGTCGGCAGCGGCCGGCCGGCCGGAAGCAAGGCGCTGCTGGCGAATAGGCTGCTGATCGTGGAATGGCCGCTCGGCAAGCCGAGCCCGCGGGGTTACTGGCTCACCAACATCCGGGGCGCGTCGCTGCGCGAATTGGTCCGGTTGGCCAAGCAGGTGTCCACCGCCACCCCGCAAGCGGCGGAACTCGCTTCCGGTTACGGCCTGTTCGACTACGAGGGCCGCACGTTCAACGGCTGGCACCACCACGCCACGATGGTGAGCGCCGCGCTCGATTACGACATTCTCAACGGCGCCCACCTGGGGCGGGACGAATTCGAGGAGAGTCCGGCCCCCGAGCTCACCGAACTCGTCCGTTGACCTGACGCAGTGCGTCAGGGGGGTGTCCGGCCCCGTAAAGGGGCCGGGAGCGCTGGCTAGCCTGCGCTCTGGACAAGCCGCATTTCGACTGGGACGGCGTGCGGAGCCGTGCCACACGGGAGGTTTTCACATGACAGGTCCCGCACACGCCGCCGACGCCATCGTGGTCGGCGGCGGGCCCGCCGGGCTCTCGGCCGCGCTGTACCTGGCGCGCTACAACCGCTCGGTGCTGGTCTTCGACAGCGGTCACGGCCGGTCGACCCACCACCAGACCAACCACAACTACCTCGGCTTCCCGAACGGCATCGCCACCGTGGAGCTGCGCGAGCTGGCGCGGCGTCAGCTGGAGCCGTACGAGCAGGTGCGGATCGTCCACCACACCATCAACGAGGTCTCCGGCAACGGCGACATCGGCTTCACCGTCAAGGCGCAGGGCGGCAGTTGGCACGGCAAGGTGATCGTGCTGGCGACCGGCGTGCTCGACCACTTCCCGCACTTCGAGGGCTGGGAGGAGTACGTCGGCCGGTCCATGTTCTGGTGCATCACCTGCGACGGCTACGAGAACCGGGGCAAGCGCATCCTGGTGGTCGGCCACACCGACGCGGCGGCCGGCGAGGCGATGCAGCTGCACGGCCTGACCGACCAGGTCCAGCTGCTGCTGAACAGCAACAGCAACGACATCAGCCCGAAGTTCGCCGCCCGGCTGGCCGCGGCGGGCATCCCGGTGATCGACGACCGGATCGACAAGGTCGAGGGCCAGGACGGGCAGATGACCGCGGTCTTCACCAAGGGCGGCCGCCGCCTCCCGCTGGACGCGCTCTTCTCCATCCAGGGCGCCAACCCGGAGACCAAGCTGGCCCACCAGCTCGGCATCGACTTCGCCCCCAGCGGCTACATCGCCGTGGACACCGAGCAGAAGACCTCGGTGGCCGGGGTGTACGCGGCCGGTGACGTCACCGCGCTGCACTCCCACCAGGTGACCGCCGCCGTCCACGAGGGCGCCCAGGCGGCCTCGGCGGCCAACTACTTCCTGTACCCGCCGGAGCTGAAGGCGGACTGACGGGCCGTCAGGCCGCGCGGACGTAGGACCGGCCGCCCGAATCCGGGCGGCCGGCTCAAGTGATGTGGAAGGAAACCGAGATGACCGACTGGACCGTGGTGGGGGACTCCAACGGCTACCCCACCACCGCCACCTGCGGGCACCTGGGCGAGGCGGCCGACGTCAAGCCCTCGACCCTGGAGGGCTGTGAGGACTGCCTGCGCGAGGGCACCCGCTGGCTGCACCTGCGCGAGTGCCTGGTCTGCGGCCACGTCGGCTGCTGCGACCAGTCGCCGCGCCGGCACGCCACCGCGCACTGGCACGCCACCAAGCACCCGCTGGTCCGTTCGTTCCAGCCGGACGAGGACTGGGCCTGGTGCTACCCCGACTCGCTCTTCCTGCTCCCCGCCGAGCTGGCATGAGCAAGCACCAGGTGGTCAGGGACCACTGCCTCGCGCCCGGCCGTCCGGTGGACGCGCCGCCGAGCGGTGCCCGGTACAGCAGGATGCTGCCGGAGCTCCCCGCGCTCGACTCCCGTCCGGAGGAGCTGTTCCGGGCCGGCTCCCCGGGCGGCGTCTGCGACGCCGCCCGGTTCCCGCTGCGGGCCGGGGTGGACGACGCGGCCGGTGCGGCCGGCTGGCCGTTCTTCGGGCAGTTCATCGCGCACGACATCACCGCGGACCGTTCGCCGATCTCGGCCCAGGCCGACGTGGCGGCGCTGCGCAACGTCCGCTCGCCCAAGCTCAACCTCGAACTGGTGCACGCGGACGGCCCGGTGGGCTCGCCGTACCTGTACGACGCGGCCGACCCGGCGAAGCTGATCACCTCCCGGGACGGCACCGACGTGCCGCGCAACTGGCAGGGCACCGCGCTGATCGGCGACCCGCGCAACGACGTGCACCGGTTCGCCGCCCAGCTCCACCTGGCCTTCCTGAACGCGCACAACGGGCTGGTGGACCGGCTGCGCGAGGACGGGGTGCCGGAGGCCGAGCTGTTCGACGAGGCCCGCCGCGCGCTCACCTGGCACTACCAGTGGATCGTCGTCCACGACTACCTGCCGCGGCTGATCGGCGCCGAGCTGACCCGTCAGATCCTGGACGGGGGGCCGAAGTTCTTCGCGCCGGCGCCGGGCGAGGCCTTCATTCCGCTGGAGTTCGCGGACGCCGCGTTCCGCTACGGGCACGGCCAGATCCGGCACCGCTACCGGATGACCAGGGACGGGCTGCAGTACCCGCTGTTCCCGCACCTGTTCGGCCACGGGCCGATCCCGCCGGAGCACGTGGTCGACTGGTCGATGCTCTTCGACGTCCCCGGCGCGCCGCCGGCCCAGCGGGCCAAGCGGATCGACGGCGGGCTGCCGACCAGTCTGATCTCGCTGCCGGAGGACATCACCGGCGAGGTGGACCAGGCCGAGCTGCGCTCGCTGGCCGTCCGCGACCTGCTGCGCGGGCAGGCCACCGCGCTGCCCTCCGGGGAGTCGGTGGCCGAGCAGTTCGGCGTGCAGGTGCTGACCTCCGAGGAGGTCGGGCCGGAGTGGGCCGGCGGCACGCCGCTGTGGCTCTACATCCTCAAGGAGGCGCAGGTGCGCCACGAGGGCGACCGCCTCGGCGAGGTGGGCGGCCGGATCGTCGGCGAGGTGCTGATCGGGCTGCTCCGCGCGGACGGCGAGTCCTACCTCGCGGCGGACCCGGGCTGGCAGCCCACGCTGCCCTTCGGCGGGGACGGTTTCACGCTGGTCGACCTGCTCGACTTCGCCGCGGCCAATGGAGTGAAGAAGGCGACTTGACGGACATTCACGTTCGAGTCCGGGGTGAATTCCCCGGGCTCGCAACGTGATTGACCGAACAGAATTCCGATGGGGATGATGAATTCGGTCAAGCTGTCCGCCGGTATCCCGGTGCCATCGACATGGAGGTTGCACGTGAAGTCCGAGGTCATGCGTTTCACGTTCATGGACGCCATCGCCGGACGAGTGGTCGAATTCCGTTCGGAGGACCGGGTCTTCACGCTGAAGACCATCGACGGCCGCGATTTCGACGTCAAGCTCAGTGACGGGATGTCGGCGGAGCTCCTGCGCAACCTGGACGAGCCCTACGCGGACGCCGGCGGCCACGTCGACGACCTGCTCAAGCCCGGCCAGCAGGTCTTCGTCTACGGCGTCTTCTACCCCGAGGGCGGCGAGTACAACTACGAGGCCAAGAAGCTGACCTTCGTCGGCCGCGGCCCGGACGACTACAGCTACGAGAAGTCCAACTGGTGGATCAACCAGATCGACTCGCTGGCCCGGTTCTACCGGCGCGCGCAGTTCGGCGACGGCAAGATCGACTACAAGGACTACCGCACCAACATCCGCCTCGGCGGCGACAAGGCCGCCAGCCACGTCCAGGAGACCGACACCATCTCCCGGATGGTCTACGGCATGGCCTCGGCCTACATGCTGACCGGCAACGAGGACTACCTCGAGGTCGCCGAGCTCGGCACCAAGTACCTGCGCGACCACATGCGCTTCGTGGACCGCGACTCCAACGTCGTGTACTGGTACCACGGCATCAAGGTCGAGGGCGACTACGAGAAGAAGCTGCTCACCTCGGAGTTCGACGACGACTACGACGCGATCCCGATGTACGAGCAGATCTACGCGCTGGCCGGCCCCACCCAGACCTTCCGGGTCACCGGCGACCGCCGGATCGCCTCGGACATCGACTCCACCATGCGGCTGTTCGAGCAGTACTACCGCGACTACGAGGGCGGCGGCTACTTCTCGCACATCGACCCGGTCCTGCTCTCCCCCCACCACGACTCGCTGAAGTTCAACAAGTCGCGGAAGAACTGGAACTCGGTCGGCGACCACGCCCCGGCGTACCTGATCAACCTCCTGCTGGCCACCGGCGACGAGCGCCACGCGGAAATGCTGGAGCGCACCTTCGACACCATCGTCGAGCACTTCCCGGACTACCAGGCCAGCCCGTTCGTCAACGAGCGGTTCAACACCGACTGGTCCCAGGACCTCGGTCACACCTGGCAGCAGGACCGCGCGGTCGTCGGGCACAACCTGAAGATCGCCTGGAACCTGATGCGGATGAACTCCTACAAGGACAAGGACTCCTACAAGGAGCTGGCCGAGAAGATCGGCCGGATCATGCCGGCGGTCGGCAGCGACCAGCAGCGCGGCGGCTGGTACGACGTGGTCGAGCGCAAGCTGGCCGACGGCCAGGAGTTCCACCGCTTCGCCTGGCACGACCGCAAGGCCTGGTGGCAGCAGGAGCAGGCGATCCTGGCCTACCTGATCCTGAGCGGCACGGTCGGCGGTGACGCCTACCGCGAGGAGGCCCGCCAGGCGACCGGCTTCTACAACACCAACTTCCTCGACCACGACGAGGGCGCGGTCTACTTCAACGTGCTGGCCAACGGCCTGCCCTACCTGCTCGGCACCGAGCGCCTCAAGGGCAGCCACTCGATGAGCATGTACCACTCGGCGGAGCTCTGCTACCTCGCCGCGGTGTACACCAACCTGCTCAACACCGGTCAGCCGCTGAACCTCTGGTTCAAGCCGCGGCCCGATGCCGACCGCACCCTGCGGGTGTCGCCGGACCTGCTGCCGGCCGGCCGGGTCGAGCTGACCCGGGTCGAGATCGAGGGCAAGGAGTGGGACAGGTTCGACGCCAAGAACCTCACCGTCGAACTGCCCGACTCGGCCTACTCGCTCACGGTGAAGGTGGAGCTGACCCCGGTCGGCTGAGTACTCGTCAGGGGCTGTCGCTCCCGGGGCATGCGGGCCCCGGGAACGACAGCCCCTGACGCTTCTTCGGAACAGTTCGGCGAGGACACGACAAAGGCTCTGGGAGGGACCGGACGTGGACACGGATGACAGAGGGACGGTGGCGGCGGAGGAGTTCGCCACCGATCGGATCGCGGGGTACGACGTACGCCCCGGCACCCCCTATCCCTTCGGCGCGACCTACGTGCCGGGCGGGGTGAACTTCTCGGTCTACTCCAGCCGGGCGGACGACGTCTCGCTGGTGCTCTTCAAGCCGGGCGACTCCGTACCGGTCGCCGAGATCCCGATCCCGGACGAGTTCCGGGTCGGCGGGGTCTGGGCGATCACCGTGCTGCGCATCGGCGAGGGCGACGTGGACTACGGCTACCGGGTGTTCGGCCCGCCGCAGCCGGCCCCCGGCGACCGCTTCGACCCGGCCGCCGTCCTGCTCGACCCGTACGCCAAGGCCGTCACCGGCCGGGACACCTGGGGCGAGGAGCCGGACTGGAACAGCCCCAACCAGTACCGGGCCCGGCTGACCGCCGACCACTTCGACTGGCAGGGCGACCACCCGCTCCGGCTGCCCGCCAAGGACCTGGTGGTCTACGAGCTGCACGTGCGCGGCTTCACCCGGCACGAGTCGGCCGGAGTGGCCGCGCCCGGCACCTTCGCCGGCCTGCGCGAGAAGATCCCCTACCTCAAGGAACTCGGGGTCAACTGCGTCGAGTTGATGCCGGTCTTCGAGTTCGACGAGTTCGAGAACAGCCGGACCAGCCCGACCACCGGCGACCTGCTGCTCAACTACTGGGGCTACTCCACGGTGGGCTTCTTCGCCCCCAAGGCCGGCTACGCGGCCGGCGGCGCCGCCGGGCGCCAGCGCGAGGAGTTCAAGGAGCTGGTCCGGGACCTGCACGCCAACGGCATCCAGGTGATCCTGGACGTGGTCTTCAACCACACCGCCGAGGGCAACGAGCACGGCCCGACCATCCACTTCCGGGGGCTGGACAACAGCACCTACTACCAGCTCACCCCGGAGGGCTACTACCAGAACTTCAGCGGCACCGGGAACACCTTCAACTGCAACAACCCGGTGGTCCGCGACTACATCCTGTCCTGCCTGCGGTACTGGGCCAGCGAGTACCACGTCGACGGCTTCCGCTTCGACCTGGCCTCCATCCTGGACCGCGGCGAGGACGGCGCCCCGCTGGAGAACCCGCCGCTGCTGGAGGCGCTCTCCTACGACCCGCTGCTCAAGGACTGCGTGCTGATCGCCGAGGCCTGGGACGCCGGCGGCCTCTACCAGGTCGGTGCCTTCCCCAACTACGGCCGCTGGGCGGAGTGGAACGGCAAGTACCGGGACGTGCTGCGGCGCTTCCTCAAGGGCGAGCCCGGCACCGTCGGTGAGCTCGCCACCCGCCTGGTCGGCTCGCCCGACCTCTACGGCACCCGCGGCACCACCGCCTCGGTCAACTTCGTCACCTGCCACGACGGCTTCACCCTCAACGACCTGTTCTCGTACAACGAGCGGCACAACGAGGCCAACGGCGAGTACAACCGGGACGGCAACAGCGACAACGACTCCTGGAACTCGGGGGCCGAAGGGCCGACCGACGATCCGGAGGTGCTGGCGCTGCGGCGGCGGCAGGCCAAGAACGCCATGGTGCTGCTGCTCACCAGCCAGGGCATCCCGATGATCCTGGCCGGCGACGAGTTCGGGAACACCCAGGGCGGCAACAACAACGCCTACTGCCAGGACAGCGAGATCTCCTGGCTGACCTGGCCGAAGACCGACGAGGCCGACGAACTCCGGCGCTTCACCACCCAGTTGATCCGCTTCCGGCAGGAGCACGAGGTGCTCCGCCGGGCCACCCACCCGACCGGCGCCGACGCCGTCCCCGGCTACCCCGACGTCAGCTGGCACGGCACCCGGGCCTGGCAGCCGGACTGGTCCGAGGGCGACCGGGTGCTCGCGGTGATGCGCTGCGGCGAGCACGAGGACGGCTCCGCCGACTTCGTCTACGTCGCCGCCAACGCCCACTGGGAGGGCCTGGAGCTCGAACTCCCGGACCTGCCGGGCGACATGCGCTGGCACCGGGCGGCCGACACCTCGGCCGAGGAGCCCGAGGACATCAGCGCGCCGGGCGCCGAGCCCGTCCTGGAGGACCAGCTGCGCTACCCGATCGGCCCGCGTTCCGCGGTGGTCCTGGTCGGCCGCCGGAACGACGGCTGAGCGCGGCACGGGGGGAGAAGGGGGATGACCATGACGACGACGAACGGTGAGGCGGCCGGTCCGAGACGGCACGGCGGCAGCACGGTGAGGATCAGGGTCGGCGGCGAACTGGACGCGCTCGGCACGCCCGGGTTCCGCCGCCAGCTCGACACCCTGGCCCAACGCCGGGAGATCGGACGGCTGGTGCTCGACCTGAGCACCGTCCGCTACCTCTCCTCGGCCGGGCTGCGCTCGCTGCTCTACCTGCGCCAGCGCTTCCCGGAGCCGGTGTCGATCGCGCTCGCCGGGGTGCAGGAGCCGGTCGGGCGCACGCTCCGGCTGGCCGGCTTCCAGCGCGGCCTGGAGCTCACCGGCCACGACGACGGTGAGGCGGCGGCCTGACGGCACGCCAGGAGAAGGGCCCCGGTACCTCGGTACCGGGGCCCTTCTCCTTTGGTTCTCAGGGGAGTCGGATGCCGCTCAGCGCGGCACAGGCGGCCAGCAGGGCCTCCTGGACCTCCGGGTCCCTGGTCTCGGGCTTCGCCTCGTCGAGGAAGCGCATGTGGCGCAGGTAGCTGCTGGAGACCTGGGCGGCCGGGTCGTCCGAGCCGGCCAGCCAGACCTGGGTGGCGGCGCCGGTCGCCAGGTCGGTCGGCGCCGAGCTGCCGCCCATCCGGGAGCGGACCCAGCCCGGGCAGACGGCGTTGCTGTGGACCTCGGGGTGGCGGCGGGCCACCGCGAAGGCCAGCGCCAGGTCGGCCAGCTTGGAGTCGCAGTAGGCGCCGGTGCCGTCCCAGCGGCGGCGGGTGCGCTGGAGGTCGGCGAGGTCGATGGTGCCGCCGTCGGACATCCCGGAGGAGAGGTAGACCAGGCGCCGCGGCAGCGGGATCAGCGCGGTGAGCACGTAGGGGGCGAGGACGTTGACCTGGAAGGTGGTCTCCAGGCCGTCCTCGGAGGCCTGGCGGGGGCTGCCGGTGCGGGAGATCCCGGCGTTGTGGACGATCGCGTCGAACGGGCCCAGGGCGGTGGCCTGCTTGGCGAGTTCGACGGTCTGGGAGAGGGAGGCGAGGTCGCCGACCACCACGTCCGCGGCACCGGGGACGGCCCGGCGGGCGTCCTCGGCGCGCTGGGCGTTGCGGGCGTGCAGCACCACTGCGTGGCCCTGGGCGACGAGCATGGTGGCGGTCTGACGGCCGATGCCGTCGGCGGAGCCGGTGACGAGGATGCGCTTCATGTAGGTCAACTCCTAGTTGGTGATGCCGGGGGCGCGGGGAACTGCGCGAGTTCGGAAGGCGGACCAGTGCTAGATCGGGGCATGCGAGCCAGTTGCAGGTGTTGCCGTTCCCCCGCGCGCAGTTCCCCGCGCCCCCGAGGCGTAGCCACTTACGCCGACACGAGCCAGCAGGTGCTCAAGGCCGGCAGGTGGAGCTCGGCGGACCAGGGTTGGCCGTGGTGGGGGGTGGGGGTGGCGCGGACGCTGAGGGGGCGGGTGGGGGTGGCGTCGGTGTCGAGGAGGACGTGCCAGCGGCCGGGGCGGGGGAGGCCGATGCGGAGGGAGTCCCAGGTGGCGCCGGAGAGGTTGGCGACGCAGACCAGCGGGGTGCCGTCGGGGGCGCGACGGAGGAAGGCGTACACGTTGTGGCCGGCGTCGTCGGCGTCGAGCCACTGGAAGCCCTCGAGCACCGGGTCCTGGGCCCAGAGGGCGGGGGTGGCGGCGTACGTGCGGTTCAGGGAGGCGACCAGCCGGCGGATGCCCAGTCGGCCGGTCTCCTCGGGGCCGGGCCACTGGAGCCCGTAGGCCTCGCTCCACTCGCCCTGGTCGCCGTTCTCGCCGCCCATGAAGAGCAGGTTCTTCCCGGGGAGTGCCCACATCAACCCGAACATGGCGCGCACGTTGGCGAGTTGGGCCGCCTCGTCGCCGGGCATCCGGCTGCGGAGCGAGCCCTTGCCGTGCACCACCTCGTCGTGGCTGAGGGGGAGGACGAAGTTCTCCGTCCAGGCGTAGGTGGTGGAGAAGGTGATGCCGTGGTGGTGGTGCTCGCGGTGGACCGGGTCCTGCCGGAAGTAGTCGAGGGTGTCGTGCATCCAGCCGAGGTTCCACTTGAAGTCGAAGCCCAGGCCGCCGTCGCGCAGCGGGGCGGTGACGCCGGGCCAGGTGGTGGACTCCTCGGCGATGGTGAGGACGCCGGGGAAGCGGCCGTGCACGGTCTCGTTGAGGGAGCGGAGGAAGGCGACGGCTTCGAGGTTCTCCCGGCCGCCCTCCCGGTTGGGCTCCCAGGTGCCGTGCGGCCGGGAGTAGTCGAGGTAGAGCATGGAGGCGACCGCGTCCACCCGCAGGCCGTCGACGTGGAACTCCTCGCACCAGTAGAGGGCGTTGGCGATCAGGAAGTTGGCGACCTCGGGGCGGCCGTAGTCGAAGACCAGGGTGCCCCAGTCGGGGTGCTCGCCGCGGCGCGGGTCGGGGTGCTCGTAGAGCGGGTGGCCGTCGAAGCGGCCGAGGGCGAAGTCGTCGCGGGGGAAGTGGGCGGGGACCCAGTCGAGGATGACGCCGATGCCGGCCCGGTGCAGCGTGTCGACCAGGTAGCGGAAGTCGTCGGGGGAGCCGAAGCGGGAGCTGGGGGCGTAGAAGCCGGTGACCTGGTAGCCCCAGGAGCCGCCGTAGGGGTGCTCCATGACGGGGAGCAGCTCGACGTGGGTGAAGCCCTGCTCGCGCACGTAGGCGGTGAGCTGGACGGCGAGCTGACGGTAGCTCAGGCCGGGCCGCCAGGAGCCGAGGTGGACCTCGTAGACGCTGAGCGGGCGGCGGCGCGGGTCGGCGGCGGCGCGGCGGATCATCCACTCGCGGTCGCCCCAGCGGTACCCGGAGGCGTACACCACGCTGTCCGGGCCGGGCGGGAGCGGGGCGGAGCGGGCGCACGGGTCGGCCTTGGCGCGGCGGACGCCGTCGGCGCCGAGGAGTTCGAAGCGGTAGCGCTGGCCGGCCTCGGCGCCGGGGACGAAGGCGGTCCAGTAGTCGGTGGTGCCGATCCGGTGCAGCGGGACGGCGGCCCGGCCGCCGGTCACCTGGCCGGCCACCGCGACCTGGTGGGCGCGCGGGGCCCAGAGGGTGAAGGAGACCCCGGGGCGGCCGGTGGCGTCGGTGCCGGGGTGGGCGCCGAGCACCTCCCAGAGGCGCTGGTGCTTCCCCTCGGCGAGCAGGTGCAGGTCGAGCGGGCCGGGCCCGGAAGCCGGCCGCTCCTCAGGCGCGGCGATTGACTGAAGCACGGCAATTCCTTTGGTCGGCGACACTCCGGAATTCTCGCAGCCCGGGGCATTCCGTGGGGAGTTTTCCGGGTGGAAAAAGTGCACTCCGACAATGCGGCACAAGGGACTTGACGTAATGCGCCGGGCCATTCCGGGGGGAGTGCCGACCGGCCCGTCGGTCCGTTGACCCGGCCCCCGGCCTGCCCCAGTCTCTGAGGGCAGGCAGTGACAAGCCTCGAAAACGGAGTAGCCATGACGAAGAAAGTTCTCGTACTCCTGTCGGAGTACGGCTATTGGGGCGAGGAACTCGTCGGCCCGCTGTACGCATTCGACAAGCAGGGTTACGAGGTGACCTTCGCGACCCCCACCGGCAAGCGGGCGCACGCCCTGCCGCCGAGCATGGACCCGGGTTTCGTCGACCCGCCGCTCGGCCGCAGCGTGGTCTCCGCCGAGGTCGCCAAGGTGGTCGTGGACCTGGAGGCCTCGGACCGGCTGGACAGCCCGGAGGACCTCTCCTCCTGGATCCCGACCCGGCCCTACACCAGCGACGAGGACTACCTCCGCAAGCTGGAGGCCTACAACAACGCGGTCGGCGACGACCTGACGGAGCGTCTGGCCGAGTACGACGCACTGCTCATCGTCGGCGGCAGCGGCCCGATCGTGGACCTCGCCAACAACGGCCGGGTGCACGACGTGATCCTGAGCTTCCTGCGCGCGGACAAGCCGATCGGCGCCGAGTGCTACGGCGTGGCCTGCCTCGCGTTCGCCCGTGACTGGGAGGACCGGAAGAGCATCATCTCCGGCAAGCACGTCACCGGGCACTGCAAGGAGTACGACTACAAGGACGGCACCGGCTTCCTCGGCACCGACTTCGTGATGGGCCCGCCGCCGTACCCGCTGGAGTACATCCTCCGCGACGCCACCGCCCCCGAGGGCCGCTACCACGGCAACTTCGGCAAGGAGATCTCGGTGATCGTCGACTACCCGTTCATCACGGGCCGTTCGACCCCGGACTCCTACCGCACCGGCGAGAAGATGGTCGAGGTCCTGGAAGACGGCCTGACCCGCTACGGCTGGTAAGGGAGCTCCTGTGACCAGGCTCGGCAAGAACGCCGTCATCGAGCAGCTGCTCGCCGACGGCATCACCCACATGTTCGGCAACCCCGGCACGGTGGAGCAGGGCTTCCTGGACGCCCTGGAGGAGTACCCCGACTTCCAGTACATCCTGACGCTGCAGGAGACGGTGGCGGCCGGCATCGCCGACGGGTTCGCCCGGGCGACCGGTGGCCCGGCGCTGCTCCAGCTGCACAGCGGGGTCGGCCTCGGCAACGGCATCGGCATGATGTACCAGTCCAAGCGCGGTCACGCGCCGCTGGTGGTCATCGCCGGCGAGTCGGGCATCGAGTACGACGCGATGGACGCCCAGATGGCCGCCGACCTGGTCGCGATGGCCAGGCCGGTGACCAAGTGGGCGACCAGGGTGGTCGATCCGCGGTCCCTGCTGCGGGTGCTCCGCCGTGCGGTGAAGACCGCGATGACCGAGCCGCGCGGCCCGGTCTTCGTCTCGCTGCCGATGGACATCCTGGACGCGCCGAACGACGAGCCGGTCGTCCCGACGGTCATCCCCGACCGTCGGACGCTGCCGGCCCCGGCCCTGGTGGCCGAGGCGGCGGCGCTGCTGGCGCCGGCCGAGCGTCCGCTGCTGCTGGTCGGCGACGGGATCTCCGTCTCCGGGGCGGAGCCCGAACTGCTGCGCGTCGCCGAGAAGTTGGGCGCCGACGTGTGGTTCGTGGACTCCTCGGAGGCGCACCTGCCGGCCGACCACCCGCTGGCCCGCGGCGCCATCGGCCACATGTTCGGCATGGTCAGCCGGGCGGCGGTGCGCGAGGCGGACGCGGTGCTGATCGTGGGGACGTACGTCTTCCCCGAGGTCTTCCCGGACCTGGTCACCCCGTTCGCCGAGGACGCGGCGATCGTGCACGTCGACCTCGACGACTACGAGATCGCCAAGAACCACCCCGTCACGCTGGGCCTGGTCGCCGACCCGAAGCTCACCCTGGACGCCCTGGCCACCGCGCTGGACGGGCTGCGCACGCCCGAACAGGACGCTGCGGCACAGGAGTTCATCGAGAAGCGGCGGGCCGAGCAGGCCGAGCGCGCGGCGGCTCCGGACGACACCCTGATCGGTGCCTTCCTGGCGAAGCTGGGCGAGCGGGCCCCGGAGGACCTGATGGTCTTCGACGAGGCGCTGACCGCCTCGCCGTACATCACCCGGTACCTCAACCCGCGCCTGCCCGGGCACTACTTCGCCACCCGCGGCGGTTCGCTGGGCGTGGGCATCCCGGGCGCGGTCGGCATGAAGATCGCCCACCCGGAGAAGACCGTCATCGGCTTCACCGGCGACGGCGGCTCGATGTACACCTACCAGGCGCTGTGGACCGCCGCCCGGCACGACGTGCCGGCCGTCTTCGTGGTCTGCAACAACCACCGGTACGAGCTGCTGAACAAGAACATCGACCAGTACTGGGTCGAGCGGGACATCGCCAAGCACGATTTCCCGCACTCCTTCGACCTCTCCCACCCCGAGATCGACTTCGTCGGCCTGGCCCGCTCGCTGGGCGCCGACGCCGTCCGGCTGGACAAGCCGGACCAGATCGACGACGTGGTGGAGCGGATGCTGACGACCCGTCGTCCGCTGCTGGTCGAGCTGCTCACCGACGACACCCGCTGACCGTCACCCGCTGACCGGCAGTCCTTCGCAGCAGGAGAAGAAATGGCACTGACCGAGACGGCGATCAAGACCATGGTCGCCGACTGGTACCGCGCGCTGGACCAGCACGTGCCGCTGGAGACCGCGCTGACCTACCTGGTCGACGAGGGCCTGGAGATGCGCTTCCCGGAGACCACCTCCCGGGGCCACGCCGGCTTCGCCGACTGGTACAAGGCCGTCACCAACCGCTTCTTCGACGAGGTGCACACCGTCACCTCGACCGAGGTGAGCAACCTGACCGAGACCTCCGCCGACGTCAAGGTGGTCGTCAACTGGCAGGCCAAGATCTGGGACGCCCCGGGCCCGAAGAGCGCTTGGCTGGGCTTCGACGCCTACCAGACCTGGGTGGTCTCGGTCGGCCCGGACGGCGCCCCGCAGATCAAGACCTACATCGTGGACTCCCTCGACCCGATGCCGGGCTCGGCCTCGCTCTGAGAGTCCCTCCTCGCTCCAACACCCTTGTTGCACAACCGAACTGAGAGGCAGTCACATGTCCAACACCGACATCGTCCTGAAGATGTACGAGTACTTCGGCACCGGCGACATGGACAAGATCAAGAACGAGCTCTTCCACGAGGAGATCGTCTGGAACATGCCGGGCCACCACCCGCTGTCCGGTTCGATGAAGGGCGCCGACGAGGTCATCGCCTTCTTCGCCGACCTCTTCCAGGCCGGCATCTCGGTCGACAACGTGCACTTCGGCGAGCTGGACAACGGCACCGTCGTGGAGAAGCACAGTGGCCACGGCGAGTCCGAGGGCGTCCAGTACCTCTTCCCGACCTGCACCACCTACGGCATCGAGGACGGCAAGATCCGCGAGGTCCAGGTGCACACCGCCGACCAGCACGGCGTGGACCGCTACATGTGGAGCCGCTTCCAGCTCAAGGGCATCGCCGCCCGTCTGGCGGGCTGAACCATGGCGGACGACGTCACCCCCGAGCTGGTCAACGCGGCCTACGAGGCGCTCGCCACCGGCGACCGCGGCCAGATCGAGAAGTACTGGGACGAGTCCATGCGCTGGCTGGTCCCCGGCAACCACCAGCTGGCCGGCTGGTGGGAGGGCCTGGACGGCTTCTTCGACTTCATGACCCGGGTCGGCGAGCTCTCCGGCGGCAGTTTCATCATGACCCGCAGCGCCATCTGCACCGCGCCCGGCTGGTCGGCCGACGTCTCCTACAACCTGGGCACCCGGGTCACCGCGGAGGAGGGGAGCCTCTCCCCGTACGACCGCCTGGAGATCGACGTCATCCACCTGCTCAAGTGGGAGAACGGCAAGGTCGTCGAGGGCCGCGGCGCCATCTTCGGCGACGGCACCACCCAGTTCAACCAGTTCTGGTCGCAGCTCGCGACCAACGCCGTGCGCGTCTGAGCGCCGGGTACTACAGGCCCGGTTCGGGCTCACACAGATGCGGAAGGGCACCGTGGTGGACACCAGGGAAGTAGTGACCTCGTACTACCAGCTTGCGAACGCCGGGGACTGGGACGCCTGGTGCGACCTGTTCGCGGTGGACCAGGTGATGGACGAGCAGCTCGCAGGGCACGTCGAGGGGCGGGAGACGCTCCGGGAGATGATGAAGGGCTTCCCGGAGATGTACGCCTCGTTCCAGAACGTTCCCGCCCACTTCGTGGTGGACGGCGAGCAGGCGGCCGTGGTCTCGAGGATCACCGCCGAGACGCCGGCCGGCGGCCGGGTCGAGGCGAACGTCGTCAACTACTTCCAGGTGGTGGACGGCCTGATCACCTACATGGCCAACTTCCACGACACGGTGCCCTTCCGCGCCGTCCTCGGCTCCCCGGACGGTGCGTCATGAGCGCCCCGGTGGAGTACGACTACATCGTCGTCGGCGGTGGCACCGCCGGGTCGGTGGTCGCCAACCGGCTGTCCGAGGACCCGGACGTCAAGGTCCTGGTGCTGGAGGCCGGCGGCGCGTTCGTCCCGGCCAACGTGGACGCCGCACCACTGTGGTACACACTGCTCGGGTCCCCGGTGGACTGGGGCTACCAGACCGTGCCACAGGCCGGGTTGAACGGCCGGACGGTCTACGAGCCGCGCGGCAAGCTGCCCGGCGGCTCCAGCAACCTCTACATCATGATGCACATCGAGGGTCACCCCTCGGACTTCGACAACTGGGCCTACCAGGGCGCGGCCGGCTGGTCCTACGCGGACCTCAAGCCGTACTTCGCCAAGCTCAAGGAGCTCCAGACCGTCACCTCCGCGGCCGACGGCGACCCCCACCCGCTGTCGCGGACCTTCATCGACGCCGCCAAGGGGCTCGGCCACCGCGAGGTGGACGACTTCAACGGCCCCGAGATGATCGGCACCGGCTGGCACCACATCGACGTGGAGAACGGCCGCCGCAAGGGCGCCCTCCAGTCCTTCCTGGAGCCGGCCCTGCCCCGCCCCAACCTGACCCTGCGCACCTCGGCCACGGCGATGAACCTGGTCTTCGAGGGCACCCGCTGCGTCGGCGTGACGTACCGTCAGGAGGCCGAGAAGGCCCCCGAGGGCGAGGGCCGGCTGCTCTCCGCCGCCACCCAGGCGGAGCCCGGCGTGCACACCGTGCGGGCCACCCGCGAGGTGATCGTCTGCCAGGGCGCCATCGAGTCCCCCAAGCTGCTCCAGCTCTCCGGGCTCGGCCCGGCCAAGCTGCTGGCCGAGCACGGCATCCAGGTCGTCGCCGACCTGCCGGGCGTGGGCGAGAACTTCCACAACCACGTGCTCACCGGCCTGATCGCGGAGACGGTGGCGCCGCCCCGGGAGGGGCACCAGAACCTCTCCGAGTCCGCGCTGTTCGCGGTCTCGCAGCCCGGCATGATCGCGCCGGACCTGCAACTCGCCTTCGTGCACGTGTCGTTCGACATCATCGTGGGCGCCGGCCACCCGAACGCGGTCTCCATCCTGCCCGGCGTGGTCCGCCCGACCTCGCGCGGCTCGGTCCGGCTGGCCAGTGACGACCCGTTCGCCAAGCCGCTGGTCGACCCCAACTACCTGGGCGACCGCTCGGACGTGGACCGGATGGTCCAGGGCTTCAAGCTGGCCCGCGACATCTTCGCCGCGCCGGAGTTCAAGGGCCACCTCAAGGGCGAGCTGCTGCCCGGCCCGGACGTGCGCACCGACAAGGAGATCGAGCAGTTCGTCCGCGACCGCGCCGACTGCTACCACCACCAGGCCGGCTCCTGCCGGATGGGCATCGACGACCTGGCCGTGGTCGACCCGCAGCTGCGGGTGCGCGGCGTCGAGGGCGTCCGGGTGGTGGACGCCAGCGTGATGCCGGCCGTCCCGTCCGGCAACTGCCACAGCGCGATCGTCGCCATCGCCGAGCGCGCGTCCGACCTGATCAAGGAGGCGCGCCGTGGGTGACCTGGTGCTCCGCGAGGGCCCGCTGACCGGCACGAAGATCGCCGTGCTGATCGAGAGCGACTACTTCGAGCCCGAGATCCACTACTACCAGCGGCGCTTCGCCGAGGAGGGCGCCGAGGTCCACTTCCTCACCCGGCTGTGGGGCCAGGACGCGATCACCTTCACCGGCCACGAGTGGCGGGTGCCGTTCACCGCGACCGAGTCCTTCGAGGGCCTGAGCGACGAGGAGCTGCGCTCCTACGCCGCCGTCATCGTGCCCTCCGGCATGGTCTCGGACCGGCTGCGCTACACCGAGGACGTGGACGTGCTGGCCCCGGCGGCCGAGTTCGTCAAGCGCGCCTTCGACGAGCCCTCGGTGCTCAAGGGCATCATCTGCCACGGCTTCTGGCTGCTCGCCACCGTCCCGGAGACCATCCGGGGCCGCAAGGTGGTCTGCCACAACAACCTGGTCGGCGACGTCCGGAACATGGGCGCCGAGTACGTGGACTCCGACGTGGTGCTGGACGGCGACGACCTGGTGACCGGGCGGACCGGGCAGCACGCCCACCTGTTCGCCCGTCAGATCATCGACATCCTGACCAGCCGCCGGAGCGCGTCGTGAGTGCCGGGCTGCGCTGGTCCCACGCGGCGCTCAACTGCGCGGACCAGAAGGCGACCGAGGAGTTCTACCACCGCTGGTTCGGCTTCGAGCGGGCCCGCACGGTGGACCTGGGCGACCAGCAGATCGTCTTCCTGAAGCAGGGTCAGGTCTACCTCGAACTGTTCGCGGCGGGAGCCGGCGAGCCGCTCGACGTAACGAAGGACGGCCCTTCCACGGCCGGAACGGTGAGACACCTGGCCTTCCAGACCGAGGACCTGACAGAGTTCCTGTCCGGGCTGGACGAGGACGTGCCGGTCTCCCTGGGCCCGCTCTCCTTCGACGACTTCATCCCCGGATGGCGCAGCATCTGGCTGACCGACCCGGACGGGGTGGTGGTCGAGGTCAGCGAGGGCTACCGGGACGATCCGTCGGCCCACGCGCACGCGCACACGCACGCGCACTGACCCGGCCGCGACGGGCCAACATCAGGGGAGGGATTACCGAGATGCGTTACCGACTTCTGGGACGCAGTGGTCTGAGGGTCTCCGAGCTGTTCCTCGGCACCATGACCTTCGGCGAGGACTGGGGCTTCGGCGCCTCCGTCGAGGAGAGCCGCAAGCTCTTCGAGGCGTACGCCGAGGCCGGCGGGAACGTGATCGACACCGCCAACCGCTACACCGAGGGCACCAGCGAGAAGATCCTCGGAGAGCTGCTCGGGGCGGACCGCGACCGCTTCGTGCTGGCCACCAAGTACACCCTCACCGATGACGGCACCGACCCGAACGCCTCGGGCAACCACCGCAAGAACCTGGTCCGTTCGCTGGACCAGAGCCTCAAGCGGCTGAACACCGACCGGATCGACCTGCTCTGGGTGCACATCTGGGACCCGGGCACGCCGATCGAGGAGACCATGCGGGCCCTGGACGACCAGGTCCGGGCCGGCAAGGTGCAGTACATCGGCATCTCGGACTCCCCGGCCTGGGTGGTCGCACGGGCCAACACCCTGGCCGAATGGCGCGGTTGGACCCCCTTCGTGGGCGTCCAGGTGCCGTTCAGCCTGGTCAAGCGGGACGCCGACCGGGAGATCATGCCGATGGTCGAGGCGATGGGCCTCTCGGTGGCGGCCTGGTCGCCGCTCTCCGGGGGCCTGCTCTCCGGCAAGTTCAGCCGCGGCCGGGCCACCGGCCGGACCCGGGTGAACCAGCACGACATCTCGGCCCGGGACCTCGCGGTGGCCAAGGAGGTGGACGCCGTCGCGGACGAACTCGGCGTCTCCTCCTCCCAGGTGGCACTGGCCTGGATCATGCGGCACGGCAGCCACGTCCACCCGGTGATCGGCGCCCGGAAGCTGGAGCAACTGCAGGACAACCTGGCCGCCGTCGACGTCCGGCTACCGGACGAGGCGGTCGAGCGGCTCAACCGCGCCAGCGAGGTGCCGCTCGGCTTCCCGGCCGACTTCATCAAGTCCATGAAGGGCTTCGTCTACGGCGAGGCGGGCCGTCTGACCGACGGCCTGGAGGTCGGCGCCCACCGCCACATCGAGGGCGGGGACGGCGCATGACCACCGACGTGGAGGCCGCGGAGACCCAGGAACAGCGGGTCACCTGGGCCGAGTTGTTCTTCGACCTGGTCTGGGTGTTCGCCATCACCCAGATCTCGGTCCTGCTGGCCCACTCGCACTCGCTGCTGGACGCCGGCGCCGCGATCCTGCTCTTCCTACCGCTCTGGATGGGCTGGGTGGGCGCGGCGCTGCTGGGCAACACCAGCGGCTCCAACCTCGACGGCGTCCACGGCCGCCTGCTGGTCTTCGCGCTGGCCGCCTGCGGCCTGGGCATGGCGGTGGCGGTGCCGGACGCCTTCGGGTCCAGCGGGCCGCTGTACGGCGTCTGCTACGTGCTGCTGCGGCTGATCCTGTGGCAGCGGATGCGGCGCTGGCCCAGCTTCGGCGGGCTGCGGATCGAGCCGTTCTCGGTCAGCCTGCTGGCCAGCGGCCCGCTCTTCCTGGTCGGCAGCTTCCTGGACAGCGGGCCGCGCCACGTCCTCTGGGCGATCGGCGCGGTGATCGAGGTGCTGGGCACCGCGGTGCTGGGCAAGAAGCTCGACCAGGCCCGGTTCGAGACCTCCCACCTCCCGGAGCGCTTCGGCCTGTTCGTCATCATGGCGCTGGGCGAGACGGTCATCGCGGCCGGCAGCCACATCACCGGCCACGTGATGGACGCGCTCACCCTGAGCACGCTGGGCCTGGCCTTCGTGCTGATCGTGCTGCTGTGGTGGGCGTACTTCCACTACGGGGCACCGGCCGCCCGGCACAGCCTGGGCAGCGATCCGGTGCAGGCCCGCATCGTCCGCGACGTGTTCAGCTACGCGCACCTGCTGTACGCGGTCGCGATCATCCTGATGGCGGTCGGACTGGAGGAGTTGATCGCCCACCCGACCCAAGTGCCGCACGAACTACCGCAGTTGATGCTGGCCCCGGGGGCCGGTCTCTACCTGCTCGGGTTCTGCTACGCCCGCTGGCGGATGTTCGGCGCGGCCGCGGTGCCCCGGTTCTCCGGAGCCGTGGCGCTGGTCGTGCTGTCCGGGCTGGCCCCGCTGCTGCCCCAACTGGTCACCGCCGTCGTGGTGGTGCTGGTGCTGGCGGCCGTCAACGGGCTGGAGGCCTTCATCGTGGAGACCCACCGCTCGCTGCCGCTGGTGCGGGTGCCCCAGCGCCTCCGGCGCGCCCAGCCGGCCGAGTAGCCGCCCTTTTTCCGCGCCGATGGCCGGCCCCTTCCCGGGGCCGGCCATCGGCTTTTCCATGCCGTGAACACCGACCTGACACAGGGACTTGACGGACTCCGATCCGCGACTCGAACGTGGATTCCCCCGGGCGGACAGGTGATTGACGCTCCCTCACGGGCCGCCGGAAAATAGCAGGGCAAAGGGAATCTGGAGCAATTTCGACCGAGGGGCCCGGCAATGGAGGTCGTCACGCGCATGGCCGACGGCGTCACCTGCGTCGAACTGACCGGTGACCTGGACGCCAGATCGGCGCAGGGCGTGTTCAGCGGGATCGTGGACGTCATGCCGCAGGGAACGCCGCTGCTGCTGGACCTCTCCGGGGTCCCGTTCATCTCCAGCGCAGGTCTGCGGGTGCTGCTCATGGTGCACCGGCGGGCCCAGGGCGCCGAGGTCGAGGTGGCTCTCGCCGGCCTTTCGTCGCATCTTCGGAATGCGCTCCGGGTGACCGGCTTCCTCCGCCTCTTCCATATTGTCGAGAGTTGTTCCGATGGTGTCGCCATGCTCATTCGGCAGCGCGCCGCCGAGGAAACTGACCAGGAGTGGACCAAATGAGTTTTGACGTCTCAGTGGATTTCCGCGGCACCACGGCGGTCGTGACCATCGGCGGTGACCTCGACGCGGCCAGTGCGCCGGCCTTCCAGAAGGCCGCCGAGTCGGTCATCGAGGGCCGCCCGAAGGAGCTCGTCCTGGAGATGAGCAAGGTCGACTACATCTCCTCGGCCGGCCTGCGCCAGATCGTCTACACCCGCCAGAAGATGGACGACGACGTCCGCGTCGTCCTGGTGGGCGTCAACAGCGCCGTGGAGCAGACCATCCGACTCGTCGGCTTCGACCAGAGCGTCACCTTCGCAGACTCGATCCCGGCGTAGGCATGCCATGAAGAAGATCGACGTGTCGGCGGACGTCAGCTCCCTGGAGCTGGTCAACTCCCTGGTGGAGGACCTCGCGGCCGAGGCCGGACTGACCCCGGCCCGGTCCCACCTGCTCCGCCTGGCGACCGAGGAGCTGGTCGTCAACATCGTGGTGCACGGGTACTCCGGCTCCGGACGGGGCCGGATAGGGCTCGAAGGGGTGGTCACCGACACGGAGGTCTCGATCCGGCTGACGGACACCGCACCACCGTTCAACCCGTTCACGGCCCGGCCACCGCGTGGTCTCGACCTGCCCCTGCACCAGCGCGAGCCCGGCTCGCTGGGGCTCTATCTGGTCAACCACGCGGTGGACAGGTCGTTTCACGAGTACGTGCACGGTGCGAACCACACCACGATCGCCATGCGGCGGATCGCACCGGAATACGATGGGCGGGTCGAGAGTGTCCGAGAAAGCACTGATCGTCAGTCAACCCAGCCCCAGCGCAGCCGCGTTGGAGCTGTGGCAGACCCTGGCGGAGGTGGGGATCCCGGCGACGGTGTCCTACCCCTCCTCGGTACTGGCGGCGCGCTGGCCGGACGCCCCCTCCTGTGACCTGCTGCTGGTGGACGCCGCGCTCGACGTCGAGACGGTCCGTCGGCTGATCCGCGAGCTCAGCCGCAGGACCGGCCGCCCGCCGGCCGTGGTGGCCTTCAGCAGCGGCGACGTGAGCCTGATCGAGCCGCACCTGAAGGAGGGGCTGGACTACCTGTCCGAACCCTTCCTGCCCTACCTGGTGCGCAAGCGGCTGGACATGTGCCGGCAGAACCGCGACCTGGCCTACGTCCTGGACGAGATGCACTCGGCCGTGGACGAGAGCCGCTTCGAGCGGGAGCTCCAGATCGGCCGCGAGATCCAGCGCGGCTTCCTGCCGGAGAACCTGCCGGAGCTGGACGAGTGGGACATCGCGGCCTACTTCGAGCCGGCCCGCGAGGTCAGCGGCGACTTCTACGACGCGTACGACGTGATCAACGGCGACTTCCTCGCCTTCGCCATCGCCGACGTCTGCGACAAGGGCATCGGGGCCGCCCTGTTCATGGCCCTGATCCGCAGTCTGCTCCGGCAGGCCGCGGTGGCCGACGAGGGCCTGACCGCCGTCCCCGAGCCGGTCGGCTCGTCCGGGCGGCCGCTCCCCGGCGCGGCACTGGCGCTGCGCGCCGTCCGCACCACCAACGACTACCTGACCACCAATCACCTGCACCAGGCGTACTTCGCCACCCTGTTCTTCGGGGTGGTGGACACCAGGACCGGTGAGCTGATCTACATCAACTGCGGCCACAACGCCCCGGTCGTGCAGCGGGCGACGGGCGAACAGCTGTCCCTGCTGCCCACCGGCCCGGCCCTCGGGCTGATGCGGGACGCCCACTTCGACCTCGGCTTCGCCACCCTGGAGCGGGGTGACCTGCTCTACCTCTACACCGACGGAGTGCCGGAGGCGCGCAATCCGGCCGGGGAGTTCCTCGGCGAGGGCCGGATGCTGGCCATGCTGGCCGATCCCGGCCGGGCGGCCACCGTGATCGAGCGGATGCGCAAGGCGGTGGCCGAACACGCCGGTGTGGGTGAGCAGTTCGACGACATCACGATGCTCGGTCTGCTCCGGCACCCCGCCGGTCCCGGCGAGTACCAACGCACCACTGAACCGAGAGACGACGGGGGAGACGGTCCATGAAGATCCTGATGCTGTCCTGGGAGTACCCGCCGGTGCTGGTCGGCGGCTTGGGGCGGCACGTGCACGCCCTGGCGACCTCGCTGGTCAAGGAGGGCCACGAGATCACCGTGGTCACCCGCTACGCGCCCGGCCACCCGCTGGAGGAGTGGCAGGAGGGCGTCCGGGTGGTGCACGCCATGGAGGACCCGCCGCTCTTCGCCGAGTCCCAGGACAGCTTCCTGGCCTGGACGATGGCCTTCAACCACACCCTCACCCGGGCCGCCCTGCGCGCCTCGACCGGCCACGACTTCGACGTGGTGCACGCCCACGACTGGCTGGTGGCGCACGCCGCGGTCACGCTCAAGGAGCAGCTCGACGTCCCGCTGATCGCCACCATCCACGCCACCGAGGCCGGCCGCCACCAGGGCTGGCTGCCCGAGAACATGAACAAGTCCATCCACTCGGTGGAGTGGTGGCTCGCGCACGAGGCCTGCCGCCTGGTGGTCTGCTCCCAGTACATGGCCTGGGAGGTCAACCGCCTGATGAGCGTGCCCTACCGGCGCATGGAGGTGGTGGCCAACGGCGTGGAGCCGCACCGCTGGGAGACCGACCCGGAGCAGGTGCGCAACTTCCGCCGCCGGCACCACGCCGACGGACCACTGGTCGGCTTCGCCGGGCGCCTGGTCTACGAGAAGGGCGTCCAGGACCTCATCATGGCCGTGCCGGAGCTCTCCGCGCGGCACCCCGGGATCAAGGTGATGATCGCCGGCGACGGCCCCTACCGGCAGGAACTGGAGGCGCTGACCCGGGACCTGGGCGTCACCGACCGGGTCGAGTTCACCGGCTTCCTGGACCGCGAGCTCTCCACGATGATCGCCGCCTGCGACGTGATGGCGCTGCCCTCGCGGTACGAGCCCTTCGGCATGATCGCCCTGGAGGTGGCGGCCGCCGGCACCCCCGTCGCGGTGGCCTCCACCGGCGGCATGATGGAGATCATCCGCCCCGGCCGCACCGGCGCCACCTTCAACGCGGGCGACCCGCGCTCGCTCGCGCAGGCCGTCTCCGGTCTGCTGACGGACCGTGACAACGCCCTGGAGATGGCCGGGCGGGCCCGGGAGATGGTGGTCCGCGACTACAGCTGGAAGGCCATCGCCCGGCAGACCGCCGAGAACTACCGCATCGCCACCGTCGAGGGCCCGGTCTTCGCCGAACGCCAGGCCGCGAAGGTCCTCAGCCAGGGCCGCCCCCGCATCGTCGTCCCCGAGGGCAACCTGCTCTGAGGGAGCCGGCGGACGTGGCTACGCCGCTGGGGGCGCGAGGAACTGCGCGCGGGGGAACGGCAGCACGTGCAACTGGCTCGCCTGCCCCGACCTAGCAGTGGTCCGCCTTCCGATTCGCGCAGTTCCCCGCGCCCCCAAAGGCGTAGCCATGTCCCAGAAGGAGACGTGACCGTGAGCGGGATCGATGCTGCTGCGCCGAGGTGGCGCGGGGTGGTGGGCGCCGTTTCGGTGGTGGCGTTGGGTGGGGCGGCGTGGGCCTGGGACGGGGTGAACGATCCGCTGGCGCGGTTCCTGGTGGCGGCGGCGGTGGTGGTGCTGACGGCGCACCTGCTGGGCGCGCTGTTCCAGCGCTTCGGCCAGCCCCAGGTGGTCGGCGAGGTGGTCGGCGGGCTGCTGCTGGGCCCGTCCGCCCTGGGCCTGCTCTGGCCGGCCGGCCAGCAGTGGCTGTTCACCGACCCGGTCCGCCAGGGGCTGGGGTCCGCCGCCGACCTGGGCCTGGTGGTCTTCATGTTCCTGGTGGGCTGCCGGATCCGCCCCGAGGAGCTGAGGGTCCGCAGTGGTGCGCTGCTCGGCCTGGGCGTGGGCAGCCTGCTGGTGCCCTTCCTCGGCGGCACCGCCCTGGCCCTCCTGGTGGGCGACCGCCTGGCGAGCGGCACCCGCCCCGCCGCCGAGGCCGTCTTCCTCGGCCTGGCGCTCTCCGTCACCGCCCTGCCGGTACTGGCCCGGATCCTCGCCGAGCTCCGTCTCACCGACCACCCGAACGGCCAACTCGCCATCGGTGCGGCCGCGTTGGGCGACGGCGTCGGCTGGGGCGCGCTGACCGTGCTGCTCGCCCTGGCGGGCGGCGGCCACGCCGGCGGTGCCCCGCTCACGGTGGCCGCCCTGGTCGTGCTGCTGCCCGCCGTCCGGTACGGGCTGCGGCCCGCGCTGGCCGCCCTGGTGGACTGGGCCGAGCGCCAACCGGCCTCCCGCACCGGCCAGTTGCTCTCCGTCCTGCTGGCCGGGCTGCTCGGACTGGCCGCGCTCACCCAGTGGCTGGGGCTGCACCCGGTGGTCGGTGCGCTGCTGTTCGGCGCGGCCACCCCGGGCGGGCACCCGGCGGTGCGGCGGATCTGCCGCCAGCTGGAGGGCTTCACCACGGCGGTGCTGCTGCCGCTGTTCTTCGTCGGGATCGGGCTGCGGACCTCCGCGGGGGCGGTGCTCGGCGATCCGGCCGGCTGGCTGCTGCTGCTCGCGGTGCTGGCCGTCGCGGTCGGCGGCAAGCTGCTCGGCGCGGTGCTGGGCACCTCGGCGGCGGGGCTGCCGCGATCGGAGGGGCTGCGGCTCGGGGTGCTGATGAACTGCCGGGGCGTCACCGAACTGGTGGTGATCACCGTCGGCCACCGGGCCGGGCTGGTGAACGACCTGGGTGCCACCGTGCTGGTGCTGATGGCGGTGCTCACCACGGCGGCCACCGCCCCGGCCCACCGGCTGCTGGAACGCCGTGCCGCGGCCCGGCCGGGGGCGATCGGGAGGTTTCGTCGGTGGCCGGGGTGGGCTCGGTGAGGGTCGTGAGGTGAGCGATCTGACGTGCGCATGCCCGTGTTTGGATGATCCCGATTCACGGGGGGTCACCGCACTGACATGCCGTCGGAGGGCACCTTGCGCGTACTGCTGGTCGCCAGCGCTTTCAACAGTCTGACCCAGCGGGTCCACGTGGAGCTGCGCGAGCGCGGCCACCACGTCGGGGTCGAACTCGCCCTGGGGGACGAGGCCCTGCGGGCCGGGGCGGCCCGGTTCCGGCCCGACCTGATCGTAGCGCCCATGCTCACCAGGAAGGTCCCGGAGGACGTCTGGCGGGCCCACCCGGTCTTCATCGTGCACCCCGGCCCGGCCGGCGACCGCGGCCCGTCCTCGCTGGACTGGGCGATCCACGACGGCGCCGCCGAGTGGGGCGTGACGGTGCTCCAGGCGGTGGCCGAGCTGGACGCCGGCCCGGTCTGGGCCAGCGTGCCGTTCCCGCTCCGGGCCGGCGGCAAGAGCGAGGCCTACCGCAACGAGGTGGCCGACGCCGCCGTCGAGGCGGTGCTCCAGGCGGTCGAACGGTTCGCCGGCGGCTGGTACGCCCCGGACCTGGCGGCCGGCCGCATCGGACGCGAACGCCCGTACCACGCCCAGGAGTTCCGCCGGATCGACTGGGCGGTCGACAGTACCGCGACGGTGCTGCGCAAGCTCCGCGCGGCGGACAGCCAGCCCGGGGTGCTGGACGAGCTGTACGGCCGCGAGTACTACCTGCACGGCGGCTGCGCCGAGGACCGGCTGCGCGGGTACCCGGGCGAGCCGATCGCCAGCCGGGACGGCGCCCTCTGCCGCGCCACGGTGGACGGGGCGGTCTGGATCCCGCAGCTGAGGCCGCGCCGGACACCCGGCGGGCCCGCCACCTACAAGCTGCCCGCCGCCACCGTGCTCGGGCCGCAGCTCACCCTGGCCGGGGTGCCCGAGGTGCCGGTCACGCCGCAGGAGGCGGCCGGCCGGGAGACCTGGTCGGAGATCCGTTACCGGGAGCACGGCGAGGTCGGCCACCTCGAATTCGCCTTCCCTGGCGGAGCGATGAGCACCGCGCAGTGCCGCCGCCTGCTCCGCGCCTACCGCGCGGCGGTCGCCCGGCCGGTCTCCGTGCTGGTGCTCGGCCCGGCCCGGGACTTCTTCTCCAACGGCATCCACCTCAACGTCATCGAGGCCGCCGTCGACCCGGCCACCGAGTCCTGGGCCAACATCAACGCGATGGACGACCTGGTCGAGGCGATCCTCACCACCACCGACACCTACGTGGTCTCCGCGCTGGCCGGCAACGCGGCGGCCGGGGGCCTGATGCTGGCCCTGGCGGCGGACGAGGTGTGGTGCCGGGCCTCGTCGGTGCTCAATCCGCACTACCGGCTGATGGGTCTGCACGGCTCCGAGTACTGGACCTACACCCTGCCCCGCCGGGTCGGCACCGACCAGGCCGGGCGGCTCACCACGGCCGCCCTCCCGATCGGCGCCCGCGAGGCCCTCGCCCTCGGCCTGGTCGACCGGGTGGCCGGTGGCGACTCCACCGCCTTCCGCCGCTGGGTCTCCCTGGAGGCCGAACAGCTGGCCCACTCCGGGGAGTTGGGTGACTGGCTGGTCGAGAAGAAGCGCCGCCGCGCGGCCGACGAGGCCGCCAAGCCCCTGGCCGCCTACCGGGCCGAGGAGTTGGCCCACATGCGGCACAACTTCCTCGCCCCGGACGAGCCCTACCACGCCCTCCGCCGCGCCTTCGTCCACAAGACCTGCCCCACCGAGACCCCCGCCCACCTCCGGGGGTGATGTGGTGCGCCTCGGGGCCGAAGGCCCCGGGGGCGCGGGGAACTGCGCGAGACGGAAGGCGGCTCACCTGCAACTGAGGGTACGTCAGCCGGTTGCAGGTGCTGCCGTTCCCCTGCGCGCAGTTCCCCGCGCCCCTGGTGTGACCACTACCCCCACGGGGGTGTTCACGCCGGGCGGACCGCCACCTTGTCGGGGGCGACGGCGAAGGCGAGGGCGCTGGAGAAGACGTAGCAGCCGAGGCCGACCGCGAGGGGGAAGACGAACTGGAGGGCGACCACGCCGGGCGGGGTGGTGCGGACGCCGGAGAGCTCGACCTGGACGGCGGCCATGCCGGTGTAGTGCATGGCGCAGACCGCGACCCCCATCACCGGCGCCGCCACCAGTACCGCCCCCGTGGCGCGGACGTTGAGCGCGGCCCAGAGCGCCGCCGTCGCCGCGAAGACCGCGATGCCCACCGAGGCGGCCACCGTCGTGCGGTCGTAGGACAGCGTCCCGTTGATCCGCATCGCGGCCATCCCCAGGTAGTGCATGGCCGCCACCCCCAGCCCGGTCGCGACCCCGCCGCCGAGCAGGGAGGCGCGGCGTCGGCGGCTGTACCCGACGGTGAAGATGCCGAGCCCCACCACCGCGATGGCGGTGACCAGGCTGACCACGGTGAGCGGGACGTTGTAGCGGATCTCCGCACCCTGGACCGCGAAGCCGAGCATGGCGATGAAGTGCATGCTCCAGATGCCGACGCCGAGCGAGACCGAGGCGAAGAACAGCCAGTTGCGCCGGGTGCGGCCCTCGGTGAGCAGGGCCCAGCGGGTGGAGCGCAGCGCGAGCAGGGCGCCCAGGCAGGCGGCCAGGTACGAGATCGCCGGGGTGACCCAGCCGTGGACCGCGTGGTCGATGTGACCCAAGAGAGCTCCTAGGCATGCTGTGTTCCTGACAACATCGGTCCGACCGACCCAACCACCCCCGGTGGAACGTGGGCAACCACGGTGTTTTCTGTGAAGTCGCAGGCCAGGAAGGGTCCTTCACGTACGGATCAAGACACGCTCACTAATCCCGCCGATACTCGTTTTTGTTAGAGAGGGTAATGAGCTAGGCTAAGAACATGCCCGAGATGTCCGAGGCCGACCTCGCTGCCGTCAGTCAGCTCCGGTCGGCCGCGATGCGCCTGGCCCGCCGGTTGCGACACCAGCGGGTCGAGGAATCGCTGAGCCCCACCGAGATCGGGGTGCTCGGCACCCTCGCCCGGTGCGGCAAGGCCACCCCTGGTGAGCTCGCCAGGAAGGAACACGTCCAGCCGCCGTCGATGACCAGGATCATCGCGATGCTGGAGGAGAAGGGGTTGGTGCGGCGCGAGCCGCACCCCGAGGACCGCCGGCAGGTGGTGGTCAGCTCCACCGAGGAGGCCGAGGCCATCCTGGAGGAGAGCCGCCGCCGTCGGAACGTCTGGCTGGCCGAACTGGCCGAAGGACTGACCGAGGAGGAGTGGGCGCAGCTCAAGGAGGCCGCACCGGTCCTCTACAAGCTGGCCCACCTGTAGCCGACGGACCGTCAGCGCGTCGAAGGCATCGACCGAAGGAGCACCGCATCACCGCAGGACCGACACGACACACCAGCAGCGCGACCGTGCGAAGCACCGCGGTCGCGCCAGGAGGGGAGCCCACCTTGACACCGCCGGCCGCCGTCAGCGCCGCCATCCGTACCGACGACTCCACCACCGAGACCGCAGCGCCAGGCGCTGCCGCCGTCGAGAGCCCCGAGCCCACCCCAGTGGGCCTGCCGGGCACCGGCGACGACGACCCCGACGAACGCACCGCGGCGGAGCTCCCCGCCGCATCCGCCCCGCCTCGCGGGGACGGCCCCACCGGGGCCCGCTTCACCCGGCCCGGCGGGATGTTCTCCTCGCTGCGGGTCCGCAACTACCGCTACTACTTCGCCGGACAGGTCGTCAGCAACACCGGCACCTGGATGCAGCGGATCGCCCAGGACTGGCTGGTGCTCAGCCTCACCGGCAGCCCGCTCGCGGTCGGCATCACCACCGCGATGCAGTTCCTCCCGATGCTGCTGCTCGGCCTCTGGGGCGGCGTGCTCGCCGACCGGCTGCCCAAGCGGCGGCTGCTGATCGCCACCCAGGGCGCGATGGGCCTGCTGGCCGCCGGCCTCGCGGTGCTCACCGTCACCGGGGCCGTCACCGCCGGTCTGGTGTACGTCTTCGCGCTGCTGCTCGGCCTGGTCACCGTGGTCGACAACCCGACCCGGCAGGCCTTCGTCAGCGAGATGGTCCCGGCCCGGGACCTGGCCAACGCGGTCAGCCTGAACGCGGCCAACTTCCAGACCGCCCGGCTGGTCGGCCCGGCCGTCGCCGGCCTGCTGATCGCCGCGGTGGGCAGCGGTTGGGCCTTCGCGCTCAACGCGCTCTCCTTCGTGGCGGTGATCGGCGGCCTGCTCGCGATGCGCGAGGCCGAGCTGCGCCCGACCGAGCGGGTGGCCCGGGAGAAGGGCCAGCTCCGCGAGGGGCTGCGGTACGTGAAGGAACGTCCGGAGCTGCTCTGGCCGATGGTGCTGGCCGGCTTCATCGGGACCTTCGGGTTCAACTTCCCGACCCTGCTGGCCGGTTTCGCCCACGACACCTTCCACGTCGGGGCGGGGCAGTACGGCCTGCTGAACACCGCGATGGCGGTCGGCTCGCTGGCCGGTGCGCTGATCGCCGCCCGGCGCGGGGCACCGCGGCTGCGGCGGCTGGTCGGTGCCGCCCTGGTCTTCGGGGCGCTCCAGGTGCTGGCCGCCTTCGCGCCCGGCTACTGGAGCTTCACCGCCCTGCTGACCGTGGTCGGGATGTTCGGCCTGACCTTCAACACCTCGGTCAACTCCGCC
Organism: Kitasatospora sp. NPDC051853; assembly: GCF_044452665.1. Taxonomy (NCBI): domain Bacteria; kingdom Bacillati; phylum Actinomycetota; class Actinomycetes; order Kitasatosporales; family Streptomycetaceae; genus Kitasatospora; species Kitasatospora sp. NPDC051853. Next base: position 160,852 of record NZ_JBITBY010000008.1, read on the forward strand.
GTCCAGCTGGCCACCGACCCGGCCCTGCGCGGCCGGGTGTCGGGCCTGCTGGTGCTGGTGCTCACCGGCGGCACGCCGATCGGCGCCCCGGTGGTCGGCTGGGTCACCGCCGAGTACGGCCCCCGGGTCGGGCTGCTGGCCTGCGGCGTGGTCTCCGCCGTGGCGGCCGCCGTGGTCGGCCTGGTGCTGGCCCGGGTCGCCGACCTCAAGGTCCGGGTGGACCTGCACCGGGGCAGCCGGGTGGTCGCGCTGGTGCCGCGCACCCCGCTGCGCGGCCGCGACCTGGCGACCGCCTGCTGATGCCGGGTTGATCCCCGCTTGATGTCCGTGCGGTGTCCGTGTGATGCCCGCGGCAGGCCCGGTCAGAGCCTGATCTCCAGGAACTGGCCGGGCCACGGGCCGCCGTTCGGGCGCTCCACCTCGAAACTCCCACACGGCGTGAAGCCGAGCTTCCGGTACTGGCCCACCAGCCTGCGGTCGTCGCCCCCGTAGCAGTCCACCCGCAGCACCGGCAGCCCGCGGCGCTCCGTCTCGGCGAGGGCGTCCGCGACCAGGGCGGCGCCGACCCCGGTGCCGCTCGCGGCCCGCTCGGTCGCCAGGAACCGCAGGTAGAGCTCCGGCCCCGGCGCGGGCAGCGCGTACTCCGGCCCCTCCTCGTCCACCACGCAGACACCCAGCAGCGAGCCGTCCCCGGCCACCGCCACCCGGGCGTGCATGGTGCCGAGGTAGCGGCCGATCCGCTCCACCAACTCCGGCCGCGCGCTCCACGGTTGGTCACCCCACTGCCCGGTCCGGCCCTGGCCGGCCAGCCAGCTCATGGTCCGGTCCAGCAGGGCGACGAGCTCGGGGGCGTCGGCAGTGGTTCCGGTACGTATCTCCATGGGCGCCGTTCTACCAGAGCGCCGCCGCGAGCGTGGATCATGGACCCCATGAGGCTCTTCGTGGCGGTGAACCCGCCGGCGGTCGCGGTGCAGGAACTGGTCGACGCGGTGGCACCGTTGCGGGCGGCGCCCGGAGCGGAGCGGCTGAGGTGGAGCGAGGTGGCGGGGTGGCACCTGACGCTGGCCTTCCTGGGCGAGGTGCCGGTCACCGGGGTGCCGGAGCTGGCGGAGGCGCTGGGGCGGGTGGCCCAGGAGCACGGGGCACACCGGCTGCGGCTGGCCGGGGGCGGCTGCTTCGGGGACCGGGTGCTCTGGGCCGGGGTGGACGGGGAGGTGTGGGCGCTGCGCCGCCTGGCCGAGGGCGTCCGCGAGGCGGTGGGCCAACTGGCCGGTGAGAGCGACCAGTTCGGATTCCACCCGCACCTGACCCTGGCCCGGGCGGGCTCCGCCCACGGCCGCCGCCGGGCGGCCCGCCGGACCGACGCCGCCGACCTCCGCGGCCTGGCCGCAGGGCTGGACGGCTTCCGCGGCAGCGACTGGACGGCGGACGAACTCTGCCTGATGAGAAGCGAGTTGGACTACGGCCCGGCCCGGTACACGGTGCTGCACCGGTGGAATCTGGCCAACTGGAGTCAGTGACCCTCTCTTGTGGAGAAACCGTCTGCGCCCGTACGTTCGTCGCCATGGAGTTGGAGCTGCGTCACCTGCGGACCGTCCGGGCCATCGCCGAGGCGGGCAGCCTGACCAAGGCCTCGGTGGCACTGGGGTTGGCCCAGCCCGCTTTGAGTACTCAACTCAAGCGGATAGAGCGGCTGTTGGGAGGCTCACTGTTCGACCGCGGGCGCAGCGGGGTACGGCTGACCCCGCTGGGGGAGCTGGTGCTGGACCGGGCCAAGGTGCTGCTCCCGGCGGCGCAGGAGCTCCAGGAGGAGGCGGTCCGGTTCGCCAACGCGCACGGCGGCCGGCGCCGGTTCCGGCTGGGGGCGACCCACGGGCCGCTGCTCGGGGCGCTGGTGGACCGACTGGTGGCGGAGTACCCGGGGGCGGCGGTGAACACCGCGACCTCCTGGTCGACCCAGGAGCTGACCGGCCAGGTGGCCAGCGGGCGGCTGGACTTCGCGCTGGTCGGGGTGTGCGGCCAGAGCCGCCCGGCCGGTGCGGAGGGGCTGGCCTGGCGGGAGGTGGGCACCGACCCGGTGTTCGCGATGCTGGGGGAAGCCCATCCGCTGGCCGGACGGCCGGAGTTGGCGCTGGAGGAACTGGCCCGGGAACAGTGGGCGGTGGTGCCGGGGGAGGGCTGCTTCGCGGACTGCTTCTCGGCGGCCTGCAGCCGGGCCGGCTTCACCCCCGCGGCGATGTACGAGACCGACACCGCCTCCTGCGTGCACCTGGTACAGGTCGGCCGGGCGGTGGGCCTGGCCCGGGCCACCTTCCCGCCCACCGCCGGGGTGGTGACGGTGCCGCTGGCGGGTGATCCGCTGATCTGGCGTCACCTGCTCGGCTGGCACCCGGAGTCACCGGGCGCCGGCACGGCGGCCGAGGTGACGGAGTACGCCCGGCGGGCGCACGGCGAGGCGGCCGGGCGCAGCCCCTCCTACGCGTCCTGGCGGGCCCGACGTGGGGCGGAGCGGGGCCATAGCGCCGCGGCCCGGGGGTAGGCGGCAGGTCCGCCGCGAACGCCCCGGTGGTTAGCGTGACGGCCACGGGGCGGGCCTCGGCGAGGGCCCGTCCCGGTCCGGCCGCGGTACTCAGGGGTGAGTCGGCCGCAGCCGTCACGGAAGAGGTGCCGGGCCCGTACCTCCCGGGGGCCCGGCACCTCCTCCGCCCCACGGCCCGGTGGCCGACGTAGGTGGTCACCCCGGGGGCGCGAGGCTCTGCTGATCTGCGGCTCCGCCGCGTGGGCGCGCGGGGAACGGCAGTACGTGCAACTGGCTCGCCTGCCCCGACCTAGCTCTGGTCCGCCTTCCGATTCGCGCAGTTCCCCGCGCCCCTGAGGGCGTAACCACGTCCCTCAGGGGCCAGCTGTGCGGCTCAGCCCAGGGCCGGGGTGTCCAGGAGGTCGACCGACTGCGGTGTGGCGTCGCCGAGTTCGAGGAGGAGGAGTTCGTTCTCGCCGGGGTGCAGGAGCGGCTGGGGGCAGAAGAGCGCGGTCTGCGGTCCGCGCGCGTCGTAGCGGCCGAGCAGGAAGCCGTTGACCCAGAGGTAGCCGTGCCGGCCGTCGGGGACGGTCAGCCAGGTGTCGCCGGTGGTGTCCAGGGTGAGCACGCCCCGGGCGAACGGGCCCTCGCCGGTGAAGTCCAGTTCCGGCAGCGGGGCGTGGAGGTCGAAGGCGGCCACCTGGCAGCCGTGCAGGTACTGCCGCTCGTGCCGTACCCCGCCGGTGATGCCCTTGGAATCCCCGGTCTGAGGGCCGTAGTTGACCCGGCCGAGGGAGCTCACCAGCAGCTCCAGTGCCACCCCGCCGGGTACCGTGACCGGTTCGTTCGCCGCGCCCCGGTGCAGTTCGGCGACCCGCTTGCCGTCCACCCGCAGCTCCGCCCGGTCGTGCAACCCCTCGACGGTGAGCGGAAGTTCGGGCCGTTCGGCGGGGACCTGGAAGGCGTAGCGGACCACCCCGTGCTCCAGGCCGAGCTCCTCGAAGCTCGGCGGCACCGGGTGCCCGGTGGTGGGGCCGAACGGGATCGGGGCCCGCCCGGTCAGTTCCACGGTGCGCGGCGCGAGCACCGGCGGCAGCTCGTACGGCAGTGCCTCGCCCAGGAAACGGGCCTGCTCGGGGTGGGCGGCGGCGAAGTCGGCCAGCACCTCGGCGAAGAGGGCGTACTTGGCGGCGGGGGCGCCGCGTTCGTCCAGCGGGGCGTCGTAGTCGTAGGAGGTGGTGACGGGCTGGTAGGGCGAGTCGGTCCAGTCGGTGGAGTTGAAGGGCGGGTCGGCGTGGTTGGCGCCGGCGCCGGTGCCGAAGTTGGTGCCGCCGTGCGCCATGTAGAGGTTGACGGAGCCTCCGGCGGCCAGGATGCGGCGCAGGGTGTCGGCGGCGTCGGCGGCGTCCCGGCTGTGGTGCGGCTTGCCCCAGTGGTCGAACCAGCCGTTCCAGTACTCCATGCAGAACGGCGGGTCCTGGGGGCGGTGCCGGTGCAGCACCTCGAAGGCGCCCTCCGGGTCGGAGCCGAAGTTCACCGTGGCCAGCACGCCCGGCAGGGTGCCGCCGGTGAGCATGTGGTCCTCGGGGCCGTCCGAGGTGAACAGCGGGACGTCGAAGCCCCGGGCCAGCAGCCCGTCGGCGAGGTGCCGCAGGTAGGCCGCGTCGCTGCCGTAGGAGCCGTACTCGTTCTCGACCTGGACCATCAGGACGTTCCCGCCCCGGGTGGTCTGACGCTCCACCACCGCCGGGAGCAGCGCGTCGAAGAAGCGGTCGACGGCGGCCAGGTACTCCGGGTCCGAGGTGCGGGCCCGGCGGCCGACCTGCGCGGTCAGCCAGCCCGGCAGGCCGCCGTTGTCCCACTCGGCGCAGATGTACGGGCCGGGGCGGACGATCGCCCACAGGCCCTGGCGGGCCGCCTCGTCCAGGAAGGCGGGCAGCTCCTCCAGTCGCTGGTACTCGCCCGGGCGGGGCTCGTGCAGGTTCCACGGGACGTACGTCTCGACCGTGTTCAGGCCCATCGCGCGCAGCGCGGCCAGCCGGGCCGGCCACTGCTCGGGGCGGGTGCGGAAGTAGTGCACCGCGCCGGAGAGGATGCGGAGCGGACTGCCGTCGAGGTGGAAACCGGTGGAGTCGTAGGTGAGCATGCCTCCCAGCCTGCCCGAAAGCGGCAGGTCGGGGCCATGGACAAACCCCGGGGGTGTGTTGGACTGTCGGAGTCGGTGACGGCCAGGGAGGTGACGGTGGAGCGGTGGTGGTGGTACCTGACGCCCGGTCCGGCCCAGCTGGAGACCGGGCTGGCCTGCCTCGGGGTGGGCATGCAGCGCGGGGTGCTGCCGACGGTGGGGCCGCGCACCCTGGACCACTGGGTGGCGGTGGTGATCACCAGCGGCCGGGGGTGGTACGAGAGCCCGGACGGCGTCCGCCACCCGGTGACCGCCCCGGCGGTGCTCTGGCTGCGCCCGGGTGAGCCGCACCACTACGCGCCGGACGCCGAGGGCTGGTCGGAGTCCTTCGTGGACTTCACCGGCTCCGGGCTGGCCGGCTACGCCGAGCTGGGCCTGCTGCCGCCGCTGCGGCTCACCCCGCTGACCACCGCCGAGCCGGCCCAGCGGGTGGTGGCCAGGATCGCCTCGGCCTGCCGCCGGGGCGGCCCGCTGGTGGACGTGGAGAGCTCGGCCGAGGTGCACCGGCTGCTGGTCGAGCTGCGCCGGCACCGGGCCGACGTGGACGTGGCCGGGGAGCCGGTGCTGGAGGTGCTCCGCCGGGACGCCTGCCTGCCGCTCTCGATCGCCCAGCACGCCCGCCGGGCCGGGCTGACGGTGGCCGAACTGCGGCGCGCGGTGCGTTCGGTGGGCGCGGCGGGGCCGAAGGAGTACCTGCTGACGGTCCGTCTGAACGAGGCCAAGCAGCTGCTCGCGGCCAGCGGGCTGCCGGTCGCGGCGGTGGCCCGCCGGGTCGGCTACCAGGACCCGGCCTACTTCACCCGGATCTTCACCCGCCGGGTCGGGATGGCGCCCTCCGCCTTCCGGGCCCAGCAGTACCGGGGGGAGGGGCAGCCGTACGGGGCCGCCCGGCAGGAGCGGGCCACCGGGGGGCCGGGCCGGGCCACCGGGTAACCTCGATGACCGTGGACCCCAAGACCCGAATGCGAATCGTGAGCGGCGCGCTGGCGCTGCTGCTGGCCGTGGTGATCGTCAGCGCCCTGCTGCGGCGCTGAGGAAGCAGGACGCGAAGACCCCCGGGGCGGTGCCCCGGGGGTCTTCTCCGTGTCGTGCCGGAGCGTGCTAGAGCTGCCCGACCACATGGTCGATGCAGGCGGTGAGCGCCTCGACGTCGGCCGGGTCGACGGCCGGGAACATCGCGATCCGCAGCTGGTTGCGGCCCAGCTTGCGGTAGGGCTCGGTGTCCACGATGCCGTTGGCGCGCAGCACCTTGGCGACCGCGGCGGCGTCGACCGACTCGTCGAAGTCGATGGTGCCGACGACCTGCGAGCGCTCCTCGGCCTTGGCCACGAAGGGGCTGGCGTAGGAGGACTTCTCGGCCCAGCCGTACAGCCGCGCGGCCGAGTCGGCGGTGCGGGCCGTCGCCCAGTCCAGACCGCCCTGACCGTTGATCCACTCCAGCTGGTCGGCCAGCAGGAAGAGGGTGGCGATCGAGGGGGTGTTGTAGGTCTGGTCCTTCGAGGAGTTGTCGATCGCGGTCGGCAGGTCGAAGAACGGCGGGATGTACCGGCCGGAGCCCGCGATCTCGGCGGCGCGCTCCAGGGCGGCCGGCGAGAAGGTGGCCAGCCAGAGGCCGCCCTCGGAGGCGAAGGACTTCTGCGGCGCGAAGTAGTAGACGTCGGTCTCGGAGATGTCCACCGGCAGGCCGCCGGCGCCCGAGGTCGCGTCCACCAGCACCAGCGAGCCCGCGTCGGCGCCCGCGGGGCGGGCGATCGGCATCGCCACGCCGGTGGAGGTCTCGTTGTGGGTGAGCGCGTAGACGTCCACGCCGGCCTCGGCGACCGGGAGCGGGTGGGTGCCCGGCTCGGTCTTGATCACCGAGGGCTCGGCCAGCCAGGGCGCGGCCTTGACGGAGGACGCGAACTTGCTGGAGAACTCACCGAAGTTGAGGTGCTGGGACTTCTCGCGCACCAGCCCGAAGGCGGCGATGTCCCAGAAGGCGGTGGAGCCGCCGTTGCCCAGCACGACCTCGTAGCCCTCGGGGAGGGAGAACAGGGAGGAGACGCCCTCGCGGACGCGCTTCACCACGTTCTTCACCGGCGCCTGCCGGTGGGAGGTGCCGAGCAGGGAGGTACCGGTGTCGGCGAGGGCCTTCAGGGCCTCGGGCCGCACCTTCGAAGGGCCGCAGCCGAAACGGCCGTCGGCGGGCTTGATGTCAGCGGGGATCTGGATCTGAGCCACGGCCGCAGCCTACTGCCCGGTGAGACGGCCGAGGGAGGCTCGTCCGCCCCCTGAGATGTGATCTTCGGCGCTCCGAGCAGGGCGGAACGGGCCCGGGGGGAACCCCCGGGCCCGCTCGAAAGAGTGACGCGGCGTCAGTCCCGCAAGGGGTGTCAGTGCGCGATCGACTCGAAGCCCTCGACCTCGCGCGGGCTGCGCGGGCCGGGGCCGATGTAGCGGGCGGCCGGGCGGACCAGGCGGCCGGTGCGCTTCTGCTCCAGGATGTGGGCGGACCAGCCGGCCGTGCGGGCACAGGTGAACATCGAGGTGAACATGTGCGCCGGGACCTCGGCGAAGTCCAGCATGATGGCGGCCCAGAACTCCACGTTGGTGGCCAGCACGCGGTCGGGGCGGCGGTTGTGCAGCTCCTCCAGCGCGGCCTTCTCCAGCGCCTCGGCGATCTCGAAGCGCGGGGCGCCGAGCTCCTTGGCGGTGCGGCGCAGCACGCGGGCGCGCGGGTCCTCGGCGCGGTAGACGCGGTGGCCGAATCCCATCAGGCGCTCGCCCTTGTCCAGCGCGTTCTTGACCCAGGCCTTGGCGTCGCCGGTGCGCTCGATCTCCTCGATCATGCCGAGCACGCGGGACGGGGCGCCGCCGTGCAGCGGGCCGGACATCGCGCCGACGGCGCCGGAGAGCGCGGCCGCCACGTCGGCACCGGTGGAGGCGATCACCCGGGCGGTGAAGGTGGAGGCGTTCATGCCGTGCTCGGCGGCCGAGGTCCAGTAGGCGTCGATCGCCTTGACGTGCTTCGGGTCCGGCTCGCCGCGCCAGCGGATCATGAAGCGCTCGACCACGGTCTCGGCCTTGTCGATCTCGCGCTGCGGGACCATCGGCAGGCCCTGGCCGCGGGCGGACTGGGCCACGTAGGAGAGCGCCATCACGGCGGCCCGGGCGAGGTCGTCACGGGCCTGCTCGGCGGAGATGTCCAGCAGCGGCTTGAGGCCCCAGACCGGGGCGAGCATGGCGAGCGCGGACTGCACGTCGACCCGGATGTCACCGGAGTGGACCGGGATCGGGAACGGCTCGGCGGCGGGCAGGCCGGGGTTGAACTTGCCGTCCACCAGCAGGCCCCAGACGTGGCCGAACGAGACGTTGCCGACCAGCTCGTCGATGTCCACACCGCGGTAGCGGAGAGCGCCGCCCTCCCGGTCGGGTTCGGCGATCTCGCTCTCGAACGCGACGACTCCCTCGAGCCCGGGTACGAAGTCGGACATGGACGGCTCCTTCAGTGATCCGTTGACGGGCCGCCGATGGTGGGGCGGCCGCGCCGGTGACCGTTGGTGGATTGGCACTCGGTGTCAGAGTGACAGGCACGGAGTGCATTGCGCCAGACACCACCACGGTGATGTTCCTTGCGGGACGCTCCTGCCGGGTCCGGCGGCGCTGACGGACCTTCTGGGGCATTTCCGGACGGAACCGGAGGTTGATCCGGCCGACCAGGGGCGGAGCGGTGGCGAGACACCTTATCTCCCACCCGGGTTTGCCGGGACGTAGCGGTATCCGACGCTTGTCGTACGGGATGATGTTGCCGTGCCTACCGCGGATCGTCACCCGACCCCTCCGACCAAGCCGACCTCCGGAGCCCCGGCCGAACCCCGGCCCGCGCCGGACCCGAGCGTGATGCGCCGGCATTACCAGCACGAGGGGCTGGGCGAGAAGCAGCTCGCGGCCGATCCGGTGGACCAGTTCACCGAGTGGTTCCACCAGGCCGACGACTCGGGCGTGCCGGAGCCCAACGCGATGGTGCTCTCCACCGCCGACGGCCGGGGGCGGCCGAGCTCGCGCACGGTGCTGCTCAAGGGCTTCGACCGGCGGGGCTTCGTCTTCTTCACCAACTACGGCTCCCGCAAGGGCACCGAGCTGGCCGCCAACCCGTGGGCCTCGCTGCTCTTCCCGTGGATCGTGATCTCCCGTCAGGTCATCGTGACCGGGCGGGTGGAGAAGGTCGGGCGGGACGAGACGGCGGCCTACTTCCGCACCCGTCCGCACGGTTCGCAGCTGGGCGCCTGGGCCAGCGAGCAGTCCAGTCCGGTGAGCTCCCGCGAGGTGCTGGAGCAGCGCTACGCCGAGCTGGAGCGGCGCTACCCGGAGGGCGAGGGGGTGCCGGTGCCGCCGTTCTGGGGCGGGTACCGGGTGGTTCCGGACACCGTCGAGTTCTGGCAGGGCCGGGAGAACCGGCTGCACGACCGGCTGCGCTACACGGCCGGCCCGGACGGCTGGCGGGTGGAGCGGCTCTGCCCCTGATCGTGCGTGTGCTGACCCTACGTCAATCGCAGTAGTCACAACTCGCTGGAAGTGATGGTTTTCCAGCCATTCGTACGTCCTCGGGTGGTGACTCCTGTGTACTGGGGGGAATCGGGTGGGCCCGCCCCCGCGGGTTTCCCCGCTTCCCCCGCGTTTCATGCGCAGAAACGAGACTGCAATGGTCACCGCACTCGCCATCCGGCCTGCTGACCGCGACTCCGCCGAGGAGCCCACCCCACGGGCCTCGCTCGCCGACCTCGCCGCCCTGGGAACCGACCGCCTCACCGCCGACCTGCACCGGGCGCTGCCCGGCGGGGACACCGGTCAGGTCGCCGTGGCGGCCTTCAACTCCTCCATCTGACGGTCGCCGCACAGCCGAAGCCCGGTCATGCCCCCCGTCCCGTCGCAGGTACCGTTCACGCAGTTCGTCCTCAAGGTGCACAGCCGCTGCGACCTGGCCTGTGACCACTGCTACGTGTACGAGCACGCCGACACCAGTTGGCGCGGCAAGCCGCGCACCGTCTCGGAGCCCGTGCTGGCAGCCGCGGCGGCCAGGATCGGAGAGCACGCCCGGGCCCACCGGCTGACGGCCGTCCACGTCGTGCTGCACGGCGGGGAGCCGCTGCTCGCGGGCCCCGCCGTGCTGCGCCGGGCGGCCGAACTGCTGGCCGCCGCGCTCCCCGAGGGCTGCGCGCTGGACCTGCGCATCCACACCAACGGCGTCCGGCTGACCGAGGAGTTCTGCGAACTCTTCGACGAGCTCGGCATCAAGGTCGGCGTCTCACTGGACGGCGACCGCGCCGCCAACGACCGGCACCGCCGCTACGCCGACGGCCGCTCCAGCCACGCCAAGGTGCTGGCCGCCGTCGAGCTGCTGCGCCGCCCGGCCTTCCGCCACCTGTACGCCGGGCTGCTCTGCACGATCGACGTCGAGAACGACCCGCTCGCGGTCTACGACGCACTGGTCGGACTCGCCCCGCCCCGGATCGACTTCCTGCTCCCGCACGCCACCCACGACGAGCCGCCCAAGCGGCCGGAGGGGCTCGGCCCGACCCCGTACGCCGACTGGCTGCTGGCCGTGCACGAGCGCTGGACGGCGCACGGCCGCCCCGTCCCGGTCCGGGTCTTCGACTCGGTGCACCGCACCCTGCGGGGCCGCTCCAGCCTGACCGAGTCGCTCGGACTGGACCCGGCCGACCTGGTGGTGGTGGAGACCGACGGCACCCTGGAGCAGGCCGACAGCCTGAAGACCGCCTTCGACGGCGCCCCGGTGACCGGATTCGACGTCTTCGCGCACACCCTGGACCAGGTGGCCGCGCACCCGGGCATGATGGAGCGTCAGTCCGGCCTGGCCGGACTGAGCGAGCAGTGCCGGGCCTGCCCCGTGGTCCGCTCCTGCGGCGGGGGCCTGTACGCCCACCGCTACCGGACCGGCCGCGGATTCGACAACCCCTCCGTCTTCTGCGGGGACCTGATGAAGCTGATCACCACCATCCGGGACCGGATCACCCCCGTGGCCACCGTCCCGGCCCAGAGCGGACCGGCCGAACGGCCGCTCACCGATGCCCAGTTGGACGAGCTGGCGCAGGGCCTCGGCAGCCCCGGCACGATCCGCGCGCTGGCCGCCGCCCAACTCGGCCTGACCAGAAGGCTGCTGGCCGCCCTCTCCGCCGGAGCCCCCGAATCCTGGTCCCTGCTGGCCGAGTTGGACACCGCCGCCCCCCGGGTGCTGGACGCGGTGCTGGCCCACCCGTACGCCCGGTCCTGGGCGGTGCGCTGCCTGGAGCGCGAGCCCGGCGGCGACCTCGGCGGCTTCGCCGAGCTGGCGGCGGCGGCCGCGCTGCGCGCCGGGCGGGAGTTCGAGCTCCCCGTGCCGGTGCGCGGCGGCGCGGTGCACCTGCCGACGCTCGGCCGGCTGCGGGTGGACGGCGCCGGGGAGGCGGTGCTGCACGGCACCGCCGAGGGCTTCACGGTGCGCGGGGTGACGGTCGGCTGGGACGCCCCCGAGAGCCCGGCCTGGCAGCCGGTGCGCCGGGTGGAGCTGCCCGGCGGCCCGGTGCTCGCCCTGGAGGACACCGACCCGCAGCGGGACGCCCACCAGTGGCCGGTGGCCGAACGGCTGCCCGAGGCCGAACTGCTGGGCTGGGCGGGCGCGTTGCGGGAGGCCTGGGAGCTGCTGCGGCGGGACCTGCCGGAGTACGCGCAGGGCCTGCCGGCCGGGCTGAGCACCGTCACCCCGCTGCGGCCCGGCCCGGACGGACGGGACGTCAGCGCGGCCGCCCGGCAGGCCTTCGGCGCGGTCGGCATCGCCCGCCCGGCCACCGCCCCGACCCTGGCACTGCTGCTCGCCCACGAGTTCCAGCACGTCAAGCTGGGCGCGGTGCTGGACTTCCACGAGCTGTACGACCCGGCCGACGAGCGCCGCTACCACGCCCCCTGGCGGCCCGACCCGCGCCCGCTGGAGGGCCTGCTCCAGGGCACCTACGCCCACCTCGCGGTGACGGCGTACTGGGGCACCCGGGTGCGCGCCTACGGCGGCCTGGACAGCGGGGCGGCCGAGCAGGCCCGGGTCCAGCTGGCCACCTGGCGCGGGCACACCGCCCGGGCGGTGGAGACACTGGCCGGCTCCGGCTCGCTGACCGCCCTCGGGCTGCGGTTCGCGGACGGCATGCGGGCCACCGTGGAGCCCTGGCTCGCGGTCGAGGTCGGCCGGGCCGCCGAACGGGCCGCCGCCGAGCGCTCGGCGGCCGTCGGGTGACCGGGGCGGCGGAGCTGGAGCGGGGCCTGCGGGAGCTGGGCGTCGAGGAGGGCGAGACCCTGCTGGTGCAGTCCTCGCTGCGCTCGCTCGGCGAGCTGGACGGCGGCCCCGAGGCGCTGCTCAAGGCGCTGCTCGCGGTGCTCGGCGAGAGCGGCACCCTGGTCGTCTACACCGCGACCCCGGAGAACTCCAACACCTCCCGCCTGGCGCTCGCCCCCACCCAGGGCATGACGGAGCGTCAGAAGCAGGAGTACTGGCGCACGCGCCCCCCCTTCAACCCCGACACCACCCCCACCTCCCGCATCCTGGGCCACTTCTCCGAGGTCGTCCGGCTGGCCCCCGGCGCCGTCCGCAGCCACCACCCGCAGACCTCCTTCGCCGCCCTCGGCCGCCTGGCCGTCGACCTGACGGAGAACCACCCGATCGACAGCCACCTGGGCGAGCGCTCCCCGGTCGGTCGGCTGCGCGACCGGCGGGCCAGGGCGCTGCTGATCGGCGTCCCGGTCTGGTGCTGCACCGCACTGCACCTGGCCGAGTACCTCCAGCCCGACCCGCCGGTGCAGACCTACGGCTGCGTGCTGCCGGACGGGAACTGGACCTCCTTCGAGGCCGTGCACCTGAGGGACGAGCACTTCCCGGGCATGACCGGCGCGCTGGAGCGGATGCCGAGCCTGGTCAGGGGCCCGCTGGGCGAGGCGGACTGCTTCCTGATGGACATCGCGGACGGCATCGAGGTGGCCGACCGTCACCTGCGCGGCTGACGGGGTGACGGTCGTGCAGCTCCGCTACAACTTCCGCGCGTATCCGACGTCAGGTCAGCGCCAGTCGCTGGCACGCGCGTTCGGATGCGCCCGGGTCGTTTTCAACGACGGGCTCCGCATGCGCCAGGAGGCACACGGTGCAGGGCTGGCGTACATCAAGGACACCGACCTGCAGAAGCGGGTCATCACCGCCGCGAAGCGCACCTGTGAGCGGGCATGGTTGGGTGAGGTGTCGTCGGTGGTGCTGGTGCAGTCCCTGAGGGATCTGCACACGGCCTATCGGAGCTTCTTCTCCTCGGTCACCGGCAAGCGCAAGGGACCGAAGGTCGCGCCGCCGCGCTTCAAATCCAAGCGGGACGGCAGGCAGAGCATCCGGCTCACCGCCAACGGCTTCTCGCTGCGCGGGAACGGCACCCTGTACGTGGCCAAGGTCGGGGACATTCCGGTCCGGTGGTCGCGCCCACTGCCGTCCGCGCCGACCTCGGTCACCGTCACCAAGGACGCTGCTGAACGGTACTGGGTCAGTTTTGTCGTGGAGACCGAGCCGGACATCTGGCCCGAGTTGGACACCGAAACGGGTATCGACCTCGGGCTGACCCACTTCGCGGTGCTGTCCGACGGCCGGAGGATCGACTCGCCGAAGTTCCTGCGCCGTGCCGAGAAGAAGCTCAAGCGGATGCAGAGAGCTCTCAGCCGCTGTGAGAAGGGATCGAAGAACCGGGCCAAGGCCCGCAAGAAGCTCGCGCGACAGCACGCCCGGGTGGCGGACCGCCGCCGGGACTGGCACCACAAGCTATCCACGAGAATCATCCGCGAGACTCAAGCGGTGTACGTGGAGAGCCTGTCGGTGTCCGGTCTCGGCCGCACCCGGCTCGCCAAGAGCGTGAACGATGCCGGCTGGTCCGCGTTCGTCGCCATGCTGGAGTACAAGGCCGCCAGGCACAGCCGGCACTTCGGCAGGATCGGCCGCTTCGAGCCGACCTCTCAGGTGTGCTCGTCCTGCGGTGTCAAGGACGGCCCCAAGCCCCTTCACGTCCGTGTCTGGGAGTGCGGGTCGTGCGGGGCCGTCCTCGACCGCGACATCAACGCTGCGAAGAACATCCTGGCCGCCGGAAGGGCGGACAGGCTAAACGCCTGCGGAGCGCCGGTGAGTCGGGCACCCGTGCCCGCAAGGTGCGGTGAGGCAGGAACCCACCGACGCCGGCACGTGCCGGTGGTAGGAATCCCGGCTGTACGAGGCGGGTAGGACTTCGAGGCCCTATTCCATTGGCGAACCTGACCTTCCTACACTGAAGGACCTCCGTGGGGGAACGACACACCTGGGAGAGAGAACACACCGGATGTCTCGGGGGAGGCGCGTGTGTACGACGAGGAATCTGGTGGGTGGGACGAGGGGGCGGAGCGGCCCTACTTCTTCCTGAGCTACGCCCACGTCCCACGGGCCAGGACCAAGGGCGCCGGTGACCCGAACCAGTGGGTCAGCCAGCTCTACGAGGACCTCTGCGAGGCGGTCCTGGCCCTGACCGACTACCGCTCCGGCCGCCCGGTCGGCTTCATGGACCAGTCCATGCACCAGGGCCAGCTCTGGGCCAAGCGCCTCTCCCAGGAGCTGGCCACCTGCCGGGTCTTCGTCCCGCTCTACTCGCCCCGCTACTTCTCCAGTCTGGCCTGCGGCCAGGAGTGGCACTCCTTCACCCAACGCCCGGTCTTCCCGGCCCGGCAGACCTCCGAGCGCACCAGCGGCATCGTGCCGGTGCTCTGGGTGCCGATGAGCGACCGTCAGCTCCCCGAGGTGGCCCGCCAACTCCAGTTCAACCACCGGGGGTTCGGCCGGGAGTACGAGGACGAGGGGCTGTACGCGCTGATGCGCCTCGGCTACTTCCGCAAGGCCTACGAGCTGGCCGTCTTCCGGCTGGCCCGGCGGATCGTCGAGGTGGCCGAGAACACCGTGATCCCGCCCGGCCGGGCGCTGGACTTCAACGCCCAGCCCAGCGCCTTCCCGATGCCGCGCACCAAGCAGCTGCGGATCTCGGTCTACTCCTACGCGCAGTCCGAGCTCCCCGAGGGGCGCAATCCGGACTACTACGGCACCCGGCGGCAGGACTGGCACCCGTACCAGCCCGCCTCCTCCCGCCCGGTGGCCGAGCACGCGGCAAGGGTGGCACGGCAGTTGGGCTTCGAGCCGACCGTGCACGAGTTCGAGGAGGACGAGGCGGGGCTGCTCTCCGGCGAACCGCCGAACGCGCCCGGCCTGGTGCTGCTGGACCGCTGGGCGCTCAAGGACGACGAGCGCCGCGGGGCGGTGGCCCGCTTCGACCAGCTCAACCCGCCCTGGGTCAGCGTGCTGGAGCCCTGGAACGCCGAGGACCCGGACTGCGTGGCCGAGGACCGGCCGCTGACCGAGCTGAGCGCCCGCACCCTGCGGTACAAACGCCGCGAGGCCAAGCCCAGCTTCCGGGACGGCTCCGGCGAGTTGAGCTCGCTGGCCGACTTCGAGGAGGCCCTGCCGCGCGCGGTGATGCGGGCCAAGTACGCCTTCGAGGACCGCACCGCCGCGGAGAGCGGCCCGGCCGGCCGGCCGGGGGACTCGGGCCGCTTCCGCCCGCGGCTGCGCGGCGCGTTCGACGACGACCCGCCCAGGGACCGCGGAAGACCTTCGTACGACCCGCACGACGAGCCGCCGGACGACGAGGAGGAGGGGCCCCTGCCGGGCCGCTTCGGGGGAGGACACCGATGACCGACAACCCGACCAGGAAGCTGCGACTGCCGGGCCAGGCCGCCGCCCCGGCCGAGGAGCCGCGGCCCGGCGGCGAGGACCGCCAGGGCCGGGTGGTGACCTTCTACTCCTACAAGGGCGGCACCGGCCGCACCATGGCGCTGGCCAACACCGCCTGGATCCTGGCCGCCAACGGCTTCCGGGTGCTCACCGTGGACTGGGACCTGGAGGCACCGGGCCTGGCCAAGTTCTTCCGCCCCTTCCTGGACCAGGCCGCGCTGGCCGGCACCACCGGGATGATGGACCTGATCACCGACTACCGGGAGGAGGCCCTGCGCGAGGCCGAGCACCCGCCGGGCTGGCACCGGGACTTCGCCCGGGTCCACCCGCACGTGCTCTCGCTCTCCTGGCCCGGCTTCCCGGCCGGCGGCAGCCTGGACTTCCTCTCCGCCGGACAGCTGAACCGGGACTACTCCGAGGTGGTCGGCCGGCTCGACTGGGACCTCTTCTACGACCGCTTCGACGGCGGCCAGTTCTTCGACGCGCTCAAGCGCGACATGAGCCGCCGCTACGACTACGTGCTGATCGACAGCCGCACCGGCCTCTCCGACATCGCCGAGATCTGCACCGTGCAGATGCCGGACGACCTGGTGGTCTGCTTCACCCTCAGCGACCAGAGCATCGAGGGCGCCTCCAAGATCGCCCAGCACATCAACGACCGCTACCGGGAGCGCGGCATCCGCATCCTGCCGGTGCCGATGCGGATCGACGAGGGCGAGAAGGAGAAGGCGGACGCCGGCCGCGCCCTGGCCCGGCTCCGGTTCGCTGGCCTCCCCGAGGGCCTGGCCGACGAGGACCTCGCCCACTACTGGGGCTCGGTGGAGATCCCGTACCGGCCGTTCTACGCCTACGAGGAGATCCTGGCCACCTTCGGCGACCAGCCCGGCACCCCCACCTCGATGCTGGCCGCCTGCGAGCGGCTCACCACCGTGCTCACCCGCGGCCGGATCAGCTCGCTGCCGCCGATGGACGAGGAGGTCCGGCTGCACTGGGTGGACGCCTACACCCGGCGCCGCCCGACCGCGCCCGCCGACCTCTACCTCTCCTTCGTCCCCGAGGACCGGATCTGGGCCGACTGGATCGCCGCCGTCCTGGAGAGCGCCGGCTTCCGCGTGGTGCCCCGGGACATCGGTGCCGGGGCGGACACCCGGCTGGAGACCGAACGCGGCATCGACACCGCCTTCCGGACCGTCGCGGTGCTCTCGGCCGGCTACCTGAGGGCCCCTCAGGCCCGGGCCCTGTGGGACTCGATGGGCGGCTTCGACCCCTCCGGGACGCGCCGTCAGATCGTCCCCGTCCGGGTCGGCGACGTCCGCCTCACCGCCCCGTTCAGCGGCCGCAACCCGATCGACCTGGTCGGCCGCGACGAGACCCAGGCCGCCGCCATCCTGCTCCGCGCCCTCGGACGCGACGGGGCCGAGCCCGACCCGGACGTCACCATCCCGCGCTTCCCCGGCACCAAGCCCGCGTACTGGTCGGTGCCCCAGCGCAACCCCTCCTTCACCGGCCGCGCCCGGGTGCTGGAGGAGCTGAGGGACAGTCTGGTCGGCGGCCCGATGGTGGTGCTGCCCACCCCGCAGACCCTCTACGGCCTCGGCGGCGTCGGCAAGACCCAGCTGGCCCTGGAGTACGCCCACCGCTACATGTCCCACTACGACCTGGTCTGGTGGATCGACGCCGAGCAGACCGAGCTGATCCCCACCGCCCTGGCCGAACTCGCCAACCGGCTGGGCCTGCGGGTCGGCGACTCCGTCAACGAGGCCGCCGAGGCCGCCCGGGAGGCCCTGCGCAAGGGCACCCCCACCCCGCGCTGGCTGCTGATCTTCGACAACGCCGACGAGCCGTCGGAGATCCGCCGCTTCTTCCCCGGCGGTTCCGGCCACGTCCTGGTCACCTCCCGCAACCAGGCCTGGTCCGGCCAGGCCGGCGTGCTCGGCGTCGACGTCTTCACCCGCGGCGAGTCCATCGAGCACCTCACCCGCCGCACCCGCGGCCTCTCCCGCGCCGACGCCGACCGGGTCGCCGAGGCCGTCGGCGACCTCCCGCTGGCCGTCGAGGTGGCCGCCGCCTGGCTCGACACCACCCGCACCCCCGTCGACACCTACGTCGCCCAGCTCCACCAGGAGGCCACCCGCGCCCTCGCGGTCGGCCGCCCCGCCGACTACCCCA
Source organism: Kitasatospora sp. NPDC051853 (assembly GCF_044452665.1). Classification (NCBI taxonomy): domain Bacteria; kingdom Bacillati; phylum Actinomycetota; class Actinomycetes; order Kitasatosporales; family Streptomycetaceae; genus Kitasatospora; species Kitasatospora sp. NPDC051853. The sequence goes on from NZ_JBITBY010000008.1 coordinate 178,522, forward strand.
CCCCCGTCGGCGCCACCTGGAACGTCTCCATCACCCGCCTGCGCGAGCAGTCCCCGGCCGCCGTCCGGCTGCTCCAGCTCTGCGCCTTCATGGCCCCCGAGCCGATCTCCATGGACCTCTTCTACAGCGACCAGATGATCCGCTCACTGGTCCGCTACGACGAGGACCTCAGCGACACCTTCATGCTCGGCAAGGTGATCCAGGCGGTCGGCCGCTACGCGCTGGCCAAGGTCGACGCCGGCTCCAACTCCTTCCAGGTGCACCGGCTGGTGCAGGCCGTGGTCCGCTCCGAGATGGACGACCCCGCCCGGGAGGCCGCGATGCACGAGGTGCACCGCATCCTGGTCGGCGCCCGCCCCGTCCTCGGCGACACCGACAACCCCGCCAACTGGCCCCGCTTCGAGAAGATCTGGCCGCACCTGGCCCCCTCCCGGGCCCAGGACTGCGACGAGCGCGAGACCCGCGAGCTGATGATCGACCGCGTCCGCTACCTCTGGAAGCGCAGCGACCTCGACCGCGCCCGGGCACTGGCCGAACAGCTGGACACCACCTGGACCACCCGGCTGGCCGGCGAGACCAACGAGCTGGAGGCCCGGCACCTGCGCCGCCAGGTGCTCAGCCTCAACTTCCAACTCGCCAACGTGGTCCGCTCCCAGGGCAACTTCGCGGACGCCCGGGCCCTCGACGAGCGCACCCTGGAAGGCCAGAAGGAACTGCTCGGCGAGCACAACCCGTACACCCTGATGACGGCCGGCTCGCTCGGCGCCGACCTGCGCGCGCTCGGCCGCTTCCAGGAGGCGCTCGACCTCGACCTGGAGACCTACGGCCAGTTCCGCGAACTCTTCGGCGAGGAGAACGCCCGCACCCTCTCCGCCGCCAACAACCTCGCCATCGACTACCGCCTGGTCGGCGACTCGGCCGCCGCCCGCGACCTCGACCAGGACACCTACGACCGCCGGCAGGCGGTGCTCGGCCCCCGCCACCCCTACACCCTCTCCAGCAAGTCCAACCTGGCCCGCGACCTGCGCGAGATCGGCGACTACAAGGGCTCCATCGAACTCCTCAGGGAGGTCAACGAGGAGCTCGCCGACGTGCTCCAGCCGGACCTCCCCGAGAACCTGCGCAACGCCAAGTCGCTGGCCGTGTCGCTGCGCCGCGAGGGCCACCTGCGGGAGGCCCGCCAACTCACCATGCAGACCTACGAGCGCTACCTCGACCGCTACGGCTCCGAGGCCGCCGAGACGCTCGCCTGCGCGCTCAACCTGGCCGCCGACCACAGCGCCTCCGGCGACAAGGAGGCCGCCCGAGACCTGGCCACCGCTGTCTACGAGGGCCACCAGCGGCTGTTCGGCGACGAGCACCCCTTCACCCTGGCCTGCGAGAACAACCTCGGCATCTACCTGCGCGGCAGCGGCGACGTGGAGGCCGCGATCCGCCGCGGCAGCCACACCGTGGACGCCCTGCGGTCGGTGCTCGGGCCCGACCACCACTACACCCTGAACGCGATGATCAACCTCGCCAACGCCCACGGCGACGCCGGCCAGCTCGCCAAGGCCGAGGAACTCGAACGGGCCGCCTACGCGGGCCTGGTCAACCGCTACGGCCCCGGCCACCCCGACGCCATCGCCTGCGAGTCGAACCTCGCGGTCACCCTCCGCAAGACCAACCCCAACCAGGCGGTCGAACTCCGCGAACACGCCCTCACCGAACTCCTCCGCCTCTTCGGCGAGGAGCACCCCAACACCATGGCCTGCCGCGGCTGGAGGCGGATCAACCGCGACCTCGAACCCCAGCCCGTCTGACGAAGGTGGTGGCACCGGGCGCGCAGGGGAACGGCAGGCCTGGCTGACGAGAGTGGTCACCCCGGGGGCGCGAGGAACTGCGCGAAGCGGAAGGCGGCTCACCTGCAACTGAAGCACCGTCAGCCAGTTGCAGGTGCTGCCGTTCCCCTGCGCGCAGTTCCTCGCGCCCCCGGGGTGGCCGTCGGCCCGGGTAGGGTCGCGGCATGGATCAGGTACTGGTGACCAGGCGGCTCGTCGACGGCGTGGTGGAGCGGCTGGCCCCGTCCTGCCGGGTGGAGCAGCACGACAGCGAGACGCCGATGGGCCGGGCCGAGTTGTTGGCGGCGGTGGCGGGCAAGGCGGCCGTGGTCACCACCCTCGACGACGTGGTGGACGGGGAGTTCCTGGACGCCGCGGGGCCCGGGCTCAAGGTGGTGGCCAACCACGCGGTGGGGTTCCACAACGTGGACACGGCGGCCTGTGCCGCCCGCGGGGTGACCGTCACCAACACGCCCGGCGTCCTCACCGAGGCGACCGCGGACTTCACCTGGGCGCTGCTGCTCGCCGCCACCCGCCGCCTCGCCGAGGGCGAGCGGCTGGTCCGCTCCGGCGAGCCCTGGGCCTGGGCCCCGACCTTCATGCTCGGCACCGAGCTCACCGGCGCCCGCCTCGGCATCCTCGGCATGGGCCGGATCGGCCGGGCCGTCGCCCGCCGCGCGGTCGGCTTCGGGATGGAGCTGAGCTACCACAACCGCTCCCGGCTCCCGTCCGAGAAGGAGCACGGCGCCCGCTGGGTCGACTTCGGCGAACTCCTCTCCACCTCCGACGTGTTGGTGGTCACCTGCCCGCTCTCCGAGGCCACCCGCCACCTCCTCGACGCCACCAGCATCGCCCGACTCCCGTCCGGGGCCGTCCTGGTGAGCGTGGTGGCCGGGATCGTCGACGAGCTCGCGCTCGCCGCCGCGCTCGCCTCCGGTCACCTCTCCGCGGCGGCCGTGGACAACTTCGAGCGCGAGCCGGCCATCCCCGCCGAGCTGTTGGCCCAGCCCACCGCGGTGCTGGCCCCGCACCTCGGCAGCGCCACCGTCCGGACCCGCCGCGCGATGGGTGACCTGGCCGTCGACAACGTCCTCGCCGTCCTGGCGGGCAAGGACCCGGTCACCCCCGTCTGACGGCCGCTCGGCCGGCTGCTCTGAAGACCGCTCAGCCGGCCGCCCAGCGCAGCGCCTCGGTCAGCACGGCCAGCGCGCCGAAGTGGGCGGCGCCGGGCTCCAGGTAGAGCTCGGCGCCGGGGATGTGCTCGGCCAGCCAGCGGGAGTGCTCGACCGGGGAGAACTGGTCGTCGGCGCCGTGCCACAGCCGGACCGGCACCGTGATGTCCTCGACCTTGAAGCCCCAGTCGGTGGTGAAGGCCAGGGCGTCGTCGATCCAGCCGTCCGCGCTGTAGTGGAAGGCGGCCGCGTAGGTGGAGAGCAGCCGGCGCCGGATGCCCGAGTCGGTGACCACCACCCGGTCGGTGGGCGGGAGTTCGGGCACCAGGCCGTCGATCACGGCGGCCGGGTCGGCCTTCATCCGGCGGGACTTGGCCTGGAAGGAGGCGGCGAAGCGGTGCGGGCCGAGCTCGGCCTCGTGGTAGGCGCGCTCGTTGGAGGCGGTCATCCCGGCGTACCAGTCCAGGCCCTCCGCGTTCCGCGGGGCCAGGCTGACCAGCACCGCGGCCCGCCGCACCCGCCCGCCCAGCAGCGCCGCGCAGGCCAGGGCGTGCGGCCCGCCGCCGGAGCGGCCGAGCACGGCGAAGCCGTCGATGCCGAGCGCGTCGGCGATCGCCTCCACGTCGGCCGCCGCCGAGGCGACCCGGCGGCCGGGCAGCCGGGTGGACTCGCCGTAGCCGGGGCGGTCGAAGGAGATCAGGTGGACGCCGAGCCGGTACAGCACCGAGCTGCGCGGGCTGGGGCCGACCCGGCTGCCGGGGGTGCCGTGCAGCAGGAAGACCGGTCTGCCCTCCGGGTCGCCCCAGCTCTCCACCGCCAGGGTGCGGCCGTCCGCCACCTGCACCAGCCGGGTCGACGCCATCGGGCTCCTCGGGGTCGGGGACGCCCCGCGGGCGTCCGGTGGGGCGTGCGGGACCGCGCGCGGGCCGTCCGTCGGCGTCACATGCCCAACGGGTCGGTGGTGCGCACCTCGCGGCGGGCCTGCCAGGTGGTGTGCTCCCGGGAGATCGCGTCCTCGGCGTCCCGGGCCAGCCGGGCCCAGGTCTCCTCGGCGTCCGGGGTGTCCAGCGGGAGCTGGCTCAACTGGGCCTCGATCACCGCGAGTTCGGAGGCGGCGATGGAGTAGGCGGCGGCCTGCGGCCGGTACTGGCGCAGCTGGGCCCAGGCGGCGACCGAGGCGGCCACCGCGGAGACCGCGCCGAGCGCGTCGAAGCTGAACTCGCCGAGCGCCCGCAGCACCGCCAGCACCAGGCCGGCCAGCGGCAGCACCACGCCCAGCAGGTCAGCCCAGCGGGTGGCGTTGGTGCAGGAGCGGGCCTTGGCCCGGTACCACTCGCGCTGGGTCTTCACCCGCTCCCTGATGTAGACCTCGCGGCGGACCGAGAGCGGCTGCTCGCGCAGCTGCCGCATGCTCTCGGTGATCTGCGGGTGGCGGGTCGGGCGGCCGGCCAGCGGGCCCCGCCAGCTCTGCAACTCGGCCTGCACCCTGGACAGTTGGGGGATCGCCCGGCTGGTGCCGAACTGGCCGAGGATGCCGCCGAGCTGGACGTCGTAGAGCCGCTCGGCGTCCGGCAGGGTCTTCGGCGGCGGCTGGTAGGCGTCGGCCCGCACCGCGTACTTCCAGGACAGCGTCTTGACCGACTCGGCGGCGGCCCGGCCCTCGTACCAGAGGCCCTGCGGGTTCTGCCGCCCGGCCACGGCGGCCAGCGCCACCGTGAACAGGTAGGCGGCCGCCGCCAGCCAGGCCGGCAGGGTGCCGTCGGCGGAGCCGGCGAAGGCGGCCAGCACCAGGAGCAGCAGGCCCCAGCGGGAGAGCGAGACCGCCCGCCGCTGCCCCTGGAGCGAGGAGGAGTCCGCCGTCCAGAACAGCTCGGGCATCAGCTCGTCCTCCCGGACCCAGCCCATCGACCGCCCGCCACCGGCCACCGCCATCCGGACCCCCGTCGCTCGCATCTGCTCCGCCAGGTACCTACTGCCCCGGGCGGAGCCCTGCTACGCCCTCCGGAGGGCCCAACTCCCGATGATCACAAGGGAACTGACGGATCGAGGGGGGTCAGAAGCTGTAGTAGATGCGCTCCGCGTTGTCCGCCATCACCTTGACGTTCCACTCGGTGCCGCCGTCCACGTTCCCGGACCGGAAGAGCGGGGGCGTGACGCCCCGGTCGGCCAGCTTGCCGACCGCGGAGGCCACCACGGACTGCATCAGCGCGCTGGTGACGATGGTGGAGACGGAGCCGAAGGTGGTGCCGGCGCCGGGGTGGGAGAGCTCGCCGTCGCCGACCGCGATCTTGCTGTCCAGGACCACGTCGCAGTGGTCCTTGAGGTAGGTGCCGGTGGGGTGGTTGGAGCTCACCTCGGCCGGATAGGCCAGCGAGGTCACGCCGATCACCGAGAGCCCGCGGGCCCGGGCGTGCTGGGCCAGCTCCACCGGCATCACCTGGCGGCCGGAGAGCGAGATCACGAAGAGCAGGTCCCCGGCCCGGGCCGGGGTGAGGTCCAGGGTGGTGGTGGCCAGGCCGGAGACCCGCTCCAGGGCGCTGCCCAGGTTGGCCGGCATCACGTTCACCCCGGTCATGCCGGGCACGTTCAGCAGGTTGACCACCACCAGGCCGCCGGCCCGGTAGACCACGTCCTGGGCGGCCAGCGAGGAGTGCCCGGCCCCGAAGGCGAAGATCCGGCGGCCCTCCTCGACGGCCTCGGCGAGCAGCACGGCGGCCCGGTCGATCGACTCCGCCTCCTCCGTCCGGATCCGGTGCAGGTGCTCCACCGCCGCGTCGAAGTACTGCCCGACCAGGTCGCTCATCAGATCTCCGTACCGTGGGGGCGGCCCGTGGTCCAGACCGCAGTTTGGGAGAAAGCTACGGCGAGCACGGTGCGGCCTGGGGGCGGCGGCTGTCAACAGTGACGAAATCGCCGCGGGGGTTACGGAAAGCCCGGGAACATGGGGTCCGGCGGCCGTCGTTGTCCCCGGGGTACGTCAGAATTGTCGGTGAGGACACCGAAGAACGGGAGCCAGCGGCGATGTCTGGGCTGATCGACACCACAGAGATGTACCTCCGCACCATTCTGGAGCTGGAGGAAGAGGGCATCGTGCCGATGCGGGCCCGGATCGCGGAGCGGCTGGAGCAGAGCGGCCCGACGGTCAGTCAGACCGTCGGCCGGATGGAGCGCGACGGCCTGCTCCAGGTCGCGGGCGACCGCCACCTCGAGCTGACCGAGGAGGGCCGCCTGCTGGCGGTCCGGGTGATGCGCAAGCACCGCATCGCCGAGTGCCTGCTGGTCGACGTGATCGGCCTGGAGTGGGAGCAGGTGCACGAGGAGGCCTGCCGCTGGGAGCACGTGATGAGCGAGACGGTCGAGCGCAAGGTGCTCGCCATGCTCGGTCACCCCACCCAGTCCCCGTACGGGAACCCGATCCCGGGCCTGGACGAGCTCGGGGACACCCGGGCCGAGGGCGAGGGCCACGACGCCTCGCTGGTCGCGCTGGACGCGGTCCGCCCGGGCGAGGGCGGCGTGGACGTGGTGGTCCGCCGGATCGGCGAGCCGATCCAGAACGACGAGGGCCTGATGCTCACCCTGCGCCGGGCCGGCATCCGCCCGGGCACCACGGTCAAGGTCTCCACCGGCGTCGGCGGCCTGCTGGTCGGTACGGGGGAGAACGCGGCCGAGCTCCCCAAGGACATCGCCGCCCACCTCTTCGTCGCCGAGGTCTGACCTCTCCCGGGCCGGCGGTCCCGCCGGCCCCCGGAAGCGCTTGTGAGCCCGGTGCGTCCCCTTCGCACCGGGCCCTCTGCCCCCCGCTTCCCCTCCGGTCCCCCGGTCCCTCCCTGGAGAGCCCCCCCGATCCGCCTCACTCGGCTTCCCCGTCCGAGCGCCCCTCCGGCGTTCCTCTCGGTGGAGTTCCTCCCCTCGGCAGATCGCGGCAATCCTTGAGCGTTGTCACTCGTACGAGCGGCTTCCACGGGTGATCACCGGGTAGACCGGTCTCTTATCCGCCTCCACGCGTGACGGGCCCCGCCCCCGGTGGGGGACGGGGCCCGTCCGCGGTGCGCGGTGATCCCGCGCGGTGCGCGCCCTCACCCGATAGGCGTAGAGCGGCAGTTCGAGGGCCGTCCGGGTTGACGCTCCGTCAATCCGCGGCGGGCGCCGACGGGCCGCCCGGTCAGCGGCCCGCCGTGGCCGGAGCGCCCTGCGGACGCAGGGGCGCGGCCTCCCGTCCGCAGGCGTACGCCAGCGGACTGATCAGGTCCTGGGCGTCCGGCAGCCAGCGGTTCATCTCGGACGGCGGCCGGGCCCAGCGGGCCGAGCTGAACAGGCCGACCCGGGAGGACGGGCCGACGATCCAGTCGCCCTCGCCGCGCGCCACCATGTCGAGCCGCCCCGGGGCCCAGCCGAGCCGGCGGAGCATCTCGGGCAGCTTGGCGACCACGCCGGGCAGCACCAGGAAGAGCAGCCGCCGCCCCGTGGTGCCGGTGGTGGCGGGGGTGGAGACCACCGGGCCGAGCTGGAGGCTGAGCCGCTCCATCCGGGCCAGCGCCAGGCAACCGGCCATCTCCGGCACGTCCAGCACGTCGAAGAACCGGCCGGTGGGCAGCAGGATCGAGCCCTCCGGGTTCTCCGTCCACCACTTGCGGACGATCCCCGGGCCCGCGCTGGCCTTGCGCCGCCACTCCGGGCCGGTCGGGTGGGCGCCGGGCAGTTCGCAGCGCGGGTCACCGCAGGAGCAGCGCGCCGGGCCGTCGCCCTCGATCAGCCAGCAGCCCTGCGCCACCTCCCAGTGCCGGTCCTCGACGTAGCTGACGGCCTCGATGAGCAGCGGGGGCAGGCCCGACCTGGGCGTTTGGGGGGTCTCTTCCACGTGCTGCTCAACTACCGTCCGTGAGTGGGGTTACGGGCTGTGCCGGGCCCGGTTGTGCGCGGGCCCCGATGTCACCCCAACCGGTGACACGGCGGCGCCCGGACCGGGCTCCGGCGGAGCCGGAACGCAACTGCCGCTTGGGTTCCGGGTGTTCGGGGCGGGGTAGAGGTGGAACAGGCTCCTGACGGCGCAACAGGGGGCGCACGGGGGCATTTGGCAGGGCGCGTGGGGGTCGGGCCAGTCACCGTGGGTATCCCGCTGGCGTTGCTGATCGCTAACCTGCACTCAGAAGCCTTAACCGGTCGGCACGTCGGCAACCGAGCAGCATAATCGTCGCCCGCCGGTCAGGGCCGGGGGCGTGGGGAGGCGAAGCCCATGGCCGCAAGAGCACTCGTCGCACGGCAGCCCAACGAGCGTCTGCAGCAGCTGATCCAGGAAGCGAGCTGCTCGAACGCGGGCCTCGCCCGCCGGGTGAACCTCTGTGGCGCCGAGCACGGCCTCGACCTGCGCTACGACAAGACCTCGGTCGCCCGCTGGCTACGCGGCCAGCAGCCGCGCGGCCAGGCCCCGGCGGTCATCGCCGAGGCGCTCGGCCGCAAGCTCGGCCGCAGCGTCACGGTCGAGGAGATCGGGATGGCCGACGGCAAGAACCTCAGCTCGGGCATCGGGCTGCAGTTCGCCGCCACCCTCAGCGGAGCACTGGACCAGGTCTGCGAGCTCTGGCGCAGCGACGTCGGCCGCCGGGAGTTCCTCTCCGGCGCCACGGTCGCGGCCTCCGCGCTGGTCGAGCCCAGCCGGGACTGGCTGATCACCCCGCCCGACCCCTCGGTGGCCCGGGCCGGCGGCCCCCGGGTCGGCCCGGCGGACGTCGCGGCGATCCGGGCCACCACCCAGATGCTGGTCGACCTCGACCACCGCTTCGGCAGCGGCCACGTCCGCCCCGTGGTCGTGCACTACCTCAACAGCGTGGTCTCCGGCCTGCTCGGCGGCGCCTACCGCGAGCAGACCGGGCGTCAACTCTTCGCCGCCGTCGCACGGTTGACGGAGCTGGCGGGCTACATGGCGGTGGACACCGGCCAGCCCGGGCTGGCCCAGCGCTACTACATCCAGGCCCTGCGGCTGGCCCAGGCCGCCGACGATCGCGGCTACGGCGGCTACGTGCTCGCCGCCTCGATGAGCCACCTGGCCGCAGCCCTCGGCAACCCCCGCGAGATCGCCCAGCTCGCCCGCGCCGCCCAGGAGGGCGCCCGCTCGGTGGCCACCCCCACCGCGATGGCGATGTTCTACGCCGCCGAGGCCCGCGGCCACGCCCTGCTCGGCGACGTCCGCTCCTGCGAGGCGGTGGCCGCCAAGGCACTGGCCGCCATGGAGCAGCGCAACCCCGAGGACGACCCGGACTGGATCGTGCACTTCGACGAGGCCTACCTGGCCGACGAGTTGGCGCACTGCCACCGGGACCTGGAGCAGGCCGTGCAGGCCGAGAAGTACGCCCGCACCGCCCTGGAGCTGCACCCGCCCACCCGGGTCCGGCGCCGCGCGGTCGACCTGGTCCTGCTGGCCACCGCCCAGCTCCAGCAGCGGGACGTCGAGCGGGCCTGCGAGACCGGCACCCAGGCCGTCCGGCTGCTCAGCGGGCTGCGCTCCAACCGGGGCGTGGAGTACCTGGACGAGTTCCGCCGCCGCCTGGAGCCGTACCGCAGCCACCGCGCGGTGCGGGAGTTCCAGGCCAGGATCGAGGTGGAGGCAGCGTGAGAGGTGCCGGGGCGCGTAGTCACGGCTGAGGGGTACGGGGTAGGTTGGGGGCCGATAGTCGGCGTTCCGGCGCGGTCAGGGGCACAGCGAGCGCGCGGTAGACCGAGAGAGGCCCGCGGTGCGGACGCAGGCCGTGCACAGGTGAGGAATCCCGTTGAGCCAGCGCCGCTCGTACAACAACTCCGGCGACTTCAACCTGGACGATCTGTTCCGTCCGGAGCCCGACGCCGCCCAGCAGGCGGCTCAGCAGTCCGCGCCGCCGGTCCAGCAGGGCTTCCCGACGGGGCAGTTCCAGGGCGGCCCGGAGTACGCCCCGCCGGCGCACGGGGTCCCTCCGCAGGCGGCGGCCCCGGCCGCCCCGGCAGACGCCTCGCAGGCCACCCAGTACCTGCCGCCGTACCCGACCGGCCAGCCGGTGGGCGGGCAGCCGATGCCGGGTCAGCAGACGTACGGCGGGCAGGGGTTCGGCGCGCCGCAGCAGTTCGGTGAGCCGTCGCAGCATCCGCAGCAGCAGTACGGCGAGCCGCAGCAGTCCTACGGCGGGCAGACCTTCGGCGGGCAGCAGGGCTTCCCGGCCGCCGCGGCGACCCAGCAGTACCCGGCCCCGCCCTCCTACGGGGCCCAGGCGCCCGAGAGCGGGCGCCGCGGGGTCGACAAGCGGGTGGTCATCGGCGGCGGCGTGGTGGCCGCCCTGGCCGTCGTGGGCATCGTGATCGCCCTGTCCGGCGGTGGCGGCGAGGGCGAGGGCACCGACAAGAAGGCGACCACCGCCTCCTCCTCCGCCAAGCCCAGCTCCGGGGCCTCGGCCGGCTCCGGCGCGGCCGTCAGCCCCGAGGTGAAGGCCCAGGCCGAGGCGCTCTCCGCCCTGCTCGGCGACGCCAACGCCAGCCGCACGGCGGTGGTCAACGCCGTCGGGTCGGTGCGCAAGTGCGAGAAGCTCCCGGAGTCGCAGGCGGCGCTGGACCAGGCGGCGCAGCAGCGCGACAAGCTGGTCAGCGGGCTGGCCGCGCTCAAGGTCGACCAGCTGCCGAGCGGAGCCGCCCTGGCCGAGCAGCTCAAGAAGGCCTGGGAGGCCTCGGCCAACGCCGACCGCGAGTACGCCCTGTGGGCGGCGGACTCGATCGTGGCCTGCGACCCGGCCAAGAAGGACAACCAGCACCTCAAGAACGGCGACGCGGCGAGCGGCACCGCCACCACCGCCAAGAACCAGGCCAGCACCCTCTGGAACGCGATCGCCGCCCAGACCGGGCTCCCGGCCAAGACCGCCATCGAGCTCTGACGGGGCGCGAGGGACGTAGGTGGTCATGCCGGGGGCGCGAGGAACTGCGCGCTTCGGGAGGCGGCCCACCTGCAACTGAAGCACCGTCAGCCGGTTGCAGGTGCTGCCGTTCCCCTGCGCGCAGTTCCCCGCGCCCCCGGGGTAACCACGTACGTCCCTGGCGCCTCCCGGGTGACCACGTACGTTCCCCGGACCCCGGAGGGGGTGGGTGTCAGCCGGCGAGGGTGGTGCGGACGTCGACGAAGCCCTCGCGCTGGAGGGTGAGGCGGCCGCCCTGGACGCGCTGGAAGGTGACGGAGGTGTTGACCAGGCGGGGGGAGTCGGCGCTGGGGAGCATGTTGGTCATGCCCCAGCTGAGGGCCGGGGTGGCGCCGCCGGTCTCGATCGGCTCGCCGCTGTCCAGCACGCTGCGCAGCGCCTTCGACGTCAGCTGCTTCTCGTTCCCGGCCCGCTCGACCGCCGTCCGCAGGACCTCGTACGCGACCCAGGTGGTCTGCACGCCGGGGTCGGAGACGTCGATCACGGCCCCCTCGGCCCGCTGCCGCACGGTGCTCCGCAGCACGTTCCAGACGTGCGAGGACTCCGGCGGGTACCAGCCGGTCGCGTAGGCGCCGCCGAGCGGGCCGTTGTCGCCGCCGGTGGAGTCGACCACGGACTGCTGGAAGCTGCCGATCACCGAGGCCAGCTGGGTGCGCTTGGGCTCCAGGCGGCGGAACGGGTCGAGCAGGTTGGCGGTCGGTTCGGCGCCGAGCGCGGCGACCGCGCAGTTGCCGGCCTTGTCGTCGCCGATGGCCTTCTTGGCGATGGAGGTGTAGTCGTTCGACCGCTCCGGCGCCTTGATGTCGTTGATCTTGATGCCGGAGCCCTTGAGCGCCCCGCCGAGGTAGCCGAGCAGGGTGTCGCCGGCCCGGGTGTCGGGGCGGATCAGCGCGACGGTCCGGCAGCCGGCCTCGGTGAGCTGCCGTCCGCTGCCCGCGATCAGCGCGGGGGTGCCGCCGGAGACGGGGTAGGAGAGCGGGCTGCTGAACTCCGGGGTGGAGAGCCCGTAGCCGCCGATGTACGGGATGCCGGCCTTCTCCAGGACCGGGATGTAGCTGTCGCCGTACTGGCTGTACGAGCCGACCACGGCCAGCGCGCGCTCGGCCACCGCCTGCTCGGCGCAGGCGGCCGCGCCGTCGGGGGAGTTCTGCTCGTTGCAGGTGAGCACCTTGACCTTGCGGCCGAACAGGCCGCCGGTGGAGTTCAGCTCGCGGCCGATCGCCTCGGCCAGCGCGGTCATGCCGGGGCGGTCGGTGGCGCCGGTGCCGGAGGGGGCCCAGGTCATCACCGTCAGCTCCTCGGCCCCGGCCGCGTCGGCGGGGCCGCCGCAGGCGGAGAGGAGTGCGGGCAGCAGCAGGGCGGCGGTGACCGCGGCGGCGGTGCGGCGGCGTCGGCCACCCGGACCTGCGGTGTCGGTCGACGGCGTGTGGTCGGGCGATCCGCTGCGCCTCATGATGCTCTGCCCCTCCTCGGACGTGCAGGCCTGGTCGGCCCCGGGTTCAGGTTCGACCGGTCAGGGTGCGCAGGAGGGGATGAAAAGCGAACGACCGGCAAACGAGGACGGAACTCCGAGTGCTCGCGTTGCGCGACGCGGGTAGAACGTGCAATGTCCGGGCACGTAGCATCGATGCCCATGTCCGCGAGTACAAGTTCTTCGCATCGTTCGGCCCGAACCTCTTCTCGGACCGGGCACGGCTCCAGCACGATGGGCGGCATGCCGATCAACGACCTGCCGTGGTGGCGCTGGCGCGCCCGGATCCGCTCGGCCCTGCACATGCTCGCCGATCCCGACTTCCAGCAGCGCACCTGGCTGGCCGGCCAGGAGGGCTACGGCGACGTGACCGACGCCGTCTACCGCCTGGTCGAGGACAGCTGGCTGGACCGCTGGCCGGCCGAGAAGTACGTGGGTGCCATGCTGCGCGACGCGGAGGAGGCCGCCCTGGTGGACGCCGCCGTGCTGGCGGTGCTCCGGGTGCTGCACGAGGTCGGCGCGGACGCCCCGGCCTCCGCCTACCTCGGGCACCCCGGCTGGCCCGCCGCGGTGGCGGCCTCGCGCGAGGCACACGTTCGGCTGACGTTGGCGGACGGCGAGGACCCGGCCGAGCCGCCGCGCTCGCTGGAGGTGCTGCGGATCCTCACCCGGGTCGGCTGAGCCCGGTCCGCGGGCCGCTGTCCCGCAGTGCGGTCAGCGGGGCGGAGCGCGTCCGGAATGTGAAACCCTGGACGACCCGCCCCGCGACCCAGGAACGGAACGCCCCGTGGACCAGCAGACCGCCAGCGCCCAGTACGTCCTCACGCTGTCCTGCCCGGACAAGCAGGGGATCGTGCACGCGGTCTCCAGCTACCTGTTCATGACGGGGTGCAACATCATCGACAGCCAGCAGTTCGGCGACGCCGACAGCGGGCTGTTCTTCATGCGGGTGCACTTCGCCGCCGAACACCCCGTCAGCACCGAGAAGCTGCGGGCCAGTTTCGCCGCGATCGGGGCCTCCTTCCGGATGGACTGGCAGATCACCCCGAGCAGCGAGCGGATGCGGGTGGTGCTGATGGTCTCCAAGTTCGGCCACTGCCTGAACGACCTGCTGTTCCGCACCCGGATCGGCGCGCTGCCGGTGGAGATCGCCGCGGTGGTCTCCAACCACACCGACTTCCGCGAGCTGACCGAGTCCTACGGCATCCCCTTCCACCACCTGCCGGTGAACCGGGAGAACAAGGCCGAGGCCGAGCAGCAGCTGCTCGATCTGGTCGCCGCCGAGCAGGTCGACCTGGTGGTGCTGGCCCGCTACATGCAGGTCCTCTCGGACGACCTGTGCAAGGCGCTGGCCGGACGGGTCATCAACATCCACCACTCCTTCCTGCCGAGCTTCAAGGGCGCCAAGCCCTACCACCAGGCGCACACCCGGGGCGTGAAGCTGATCGGCGCCACCGCCCACTACGTGACCGCCGACCTGGACGAGGGCCCGATCATCGAGCAGGAGGTGGCCCGGGTCACCCACGACGTGACGCCGGACCAGCTGGTCGCGCTCGGCCGGGACGTGGAGTGCCAGGCGCTGGCCCGGGCGGTCAAGTGGCACAGCGAGCGCCGGGTGCTGCTGAACGGCAGCCGCACGGTGGTCTTCGCCTGACGGCCTGACGGCCTGACGGTCTGACGGCCTGACGGCCTGACGGCCTGACGGCCTGACGGCCTGACCGGCCCGGGGCCGCCGGCCTCACGGACGGGAGAGCAGCGGGGCGGCCCTGAGCAGTTCGGCGATCGCGCCGCGGTCCCCGTGCTGCCCGGCCGGGATCCGCTCCGGACTCCGGTGAGCGGCCGCCAGCGAGCAGAACTCCAGTCCGTCCAGCACCAGTTCGGCCACCGGCGGCCCCTCGGCCGCCGTCCCGTCCAGCGGTGCCAGCCACTCCCCGGCGGCCGGCCCGTCGATCACCAGCCGGACCACCCGCCCGGGGCGCCCGGCACCGGGGGTACCCGCGGCGGCCAGGGCCAGCGGCAGCATCCGGGCCGCCAGGTCCACCATCAGCCGCAGGTGCCGGGCCAGCGGCGGCGGGTACGGGTAGTCCACCGCGCGGGCGATGTCCTCGCCGTGCACCCAGGTCTCGAAGGCCCGGTCCACGAAGGCGTCCCGCAGCGGCAGCCGGGCGAAGCCGTAGTCCACCGCCGCCGCACCCCGCGGCCGCAGTGCGGCGCCGCGCACCAGCGCGTGCCCCTGCTCCCGCCAGCGGTCCCGGACGGCCGCCGCCTCCTGCACGCGCTGGGCGGCCAGCAGCCGCCCGGTCCGTTCCAGCACGGCCGCGGCGGGGGAGCGCTGCTCGGGGATCCACGGCAGCGCCGCCCCGGGGACGGCGTCCGGCACGGGGTCGGGCAGGCCGAGCGCCGGGGCCAGGTACCCGTCCACCGCCGTCAGGTGGGCCAGCACCTCGGCCGGGCGCCAGCGCTCCACCCCGCCGTGCCACGGGAGTTCGGCCACCTCCTGCCACTCCTGCGGGCCGAGGTCGCGCAGCAGGGCGTCCAGCTTGGCGGTCTCCGCCGCGTAGGGCGCCGCCCAGGCCGGGACCGGGAGTTCGGGCGCGCGGCGGGCCAGGCACCAGTCCAGCACCTGCTGACGGAGCGTCTCGGACGGCTCCAGCGGGTCCTCGGCCGCGAGCCGCCCGGCGGCTTCCCGCAGCCGCACCGCCTCCTCCGCGCACTCCGGACACCCGTCCAGGTGACGGCCCACCTCCGCCGCCTCCCGCCGGGGGCAGGCGTCCAGGGCCCACGCCCCGAGCAGGGACCGGTACTCCTCGTGGGTCATTGCGGTGCCTCGGGGGAATCGGTTACGCCTTCGGGGGCGCGGGGAACTGCGCGGGTCGGAAGGCGGCTCGCCTGCACCTGAGGGCACGTCAGCCGGTTGCAGGTGCTGCCGTTCCCCTGCGCGCAGTTCCCCGCGCCCCCGCAGGCACGACCACTCACGAGCTGAAGGGCGCGGCGGAGCCGTTCCTTGACGGTCCGTTCGTCGGTGCCCAGGCGGCGGGCCGTCTCGCGGTAGTCGTGGCCGTCCAGCCAGGCCAGGGCGACGGTCTCGCGCAGGTGGCCGGGCAGTGCGTCGACGACCTCGGAGGCCCGTCCGCGGGACGGCGGCCCCTCGGGTCCGTGCTCCAGCCGCAGCCGGTCCAGGGCCCGCCGCCGGGTGAGCGCCCCCAGCCAGGCCCGCAGCGAACCGCGGCGCGGGTCGAAGGACTCGGGGTGCTCCCAGAGTTGGGCGAAGACCTCGCGGGTGAGCTGCTCGGCGGCGTCCTGGTCGGCGAGGATGCGGCCGGCCAGGCCGTGCACCAGCGGGGCGGTCCGGTCGTAGAGCTCGGCCAGGGCGGTCTCCTCGCCCCGGGCCAGCCGCCGGTGGATCCGTTCGTCCCAGCTCGGCGGCGGTGCGGCGCTCTCCACCGGACCACGGTAGCCCGCAGGGGTGGACGGGTGGGGGGAATCGTACGAAGAAGTTTCGATTCGTCAGTTGGTGGAGGTGGTACCGCCATTCGATGTTCGAGTGGTGGTGGACACATGTAGGAAGGGTGGTTCGCTCGTGGCGGTCGTCAGATCCGAGCCGCCGCGCGGTACCTTTCGTCATGCCCGGAGCACCCTCGACGAGCAGGTGGGCACGGGTGGCCGGACGCCCGTCGGTTCGACGGTCGCCAGGGTGAGCGGGACAGTATGCACTGCACTGTCCTTCTGACGCTGGAATATGCCCGAAGCGCTTGCTGCGAATGTCCGGCCGGACCATTCTGAGGCGTATTCGTGACGGGGCCGAGGCCGGTCCGACCGGGCCTCGAACTGCGAGTGCGGGTGGTGAGCGGTGCAGGTACTTCAGGTCCAGCTGGCGGTGCGGCCCGACCCGGCGGAGGTCGGGAGGGCCCGGCGATGGGTGCGGTCACGGTTCCAGGGCCACGGGCTCGATCCGGACGCCCCGCTGGCCGAGACGCTGGTCCTGGTGGTCTCCGAACTGGTCACCAACGCGGTGGTGCACACCGGCTCCCCGGCGGTGCTCCGGCTCTCCCTGCCGCTGGCCGGAGGTGACGGCGCGTCGGCGCCGACCCGGGTCCGGGTCGAGGTGGCCGACGGCAGCACCAGTGCGCCGGTGCCGCGGCACGCCTCCGGGGACGCCACCAACGGGCGCGGCCTGGAGCTGGTCGAGCTGCTCTGCGAGAGCTGGGGCTGGTTCCCGGACGGCTCCGGCAAGCGGGTCTGGTGCGAGATCGCGGGCTGCTCGGCGGACCTCCCGGCGCTGGAGGGGGCGGGCGGCTCCGGGGGCGCACTGATCGCCTAGCCATCGGGCGTGCGCCCCCCTGCGCCCGGTAAATGCGCCGCAACCATTCCGAATTTCCGACAACCCATTGACGTGACGTATCCGACTGATCACTCTTGGGTGCAGTTCTCCGTCGTGAGGGGACGCCGAGGGAGCACCGGGTGCGGTCAGCATGGGGGATCAGCAGCTGCCGAGCGCCCGGCCGGCCCTTCCTCGGCGAGCACGGAGCACTCGGAGTGCGGGATTCAGGGCCCGCGCCCACGGTCGGGCGGCGGCGGAACAGCGGCCGCCGTCCGACCGCCGCCCGGCCGCCGAAGCTGCGGGATCGTGACCCTAAATCGCTGGCGTGTCCAAGTGGTCTGGACCAAAACTGCTGGGGTGACGCTCCCCGAAACACAGGTCCCCACCGTCGCCGCCCCGGCCGATGACCAACCCGCCATCTGGTCCCGGAACTTCCGCTACTACTTCACCGCCCGCAGCTCCGGCCTGCTCGGTGACGCGATGCTCCCCGTCGCGGTCTCCGCCGGACTGATCGGCGCCGGCCACGGCCTCGGCACCGTCGGCTTCGCCCTGGCCTTCCTGTTCGCCCCGTTCGCCGGCTTCGTGCTCTTCGGCGGCGTGCTGGCCGACCGCTTCACCGCCCGGCGGATGATGATCGCCGCCGACCTCACCAACCTCACCACCCGGGCCCTGCTCGCCGTCCTTTTCTTCCGCGGCATCGACCAGCTCTGGCACCTCTACGTGCTGCTCGCGATGGCCGGCACCGCCGCCGCGATGTTCCAGCCCGGCGCCGCCTCCACCGTCCCCCTGGTCGCCCGCGACGTCCAGGGCGCCAACGGCGTGCTCCGCACCTCCGAGGCCCTCACCACCCTGATCGGCCCGGCCCTGGCCGGCGTCCTGGTCGGCGCCGCCGCCACCGGCTGGGTGATGGTCATCGCCGCCGTCACCTTCGGCATCAGCGCGATCTGCCTCTTCCTGCTCCGGCTCGGCCCCGTCCCCGCCCCGCCGCCGGGGGACAGCCTCTGGCGCAACCTGGTGGTCGGCTGGCACGAGTTCCGCTCCCGCAGCTGGCTCTGGGGCGTGATCCTGATCTGGATGGCGTTCACCGTCTTCTCCTGGGGACCGCTGCAGCCGATCTCGGCCGGGCTGGTGGTGCCCGAGCACGGCTCCACCGTGTTCGGCGTGCTCAACTGCGCCCTCGGCGCGGGCACCGTGGCCGGGGGGCTGCTCGCCATCCGCTACAAGCCCGAACGGCCGCTCGCCGCAGGGGCGGTGGCCATGGCCGTCTTCCCGCTCTACCCCGTCGGCCTGGTGGCCGGCTGGCCGGTCTGGCTGCTCGGGGTCGCCCAGTTCGTGGTCGGCATCGGCCTCACCTTCTGGAGCGTCATGTGGGCCACCAGCGTCCAGACCCAGGTCCCGGGCGAGGTCCTCAACCGCATCCACGCCTACGAGGTGGCCGGCTCCGTCTGCATGTTCCCCGTCGGCAGCGCCCTCGCCGGCCCCGCCACCACCGCCTTCGGCACCACCCGCACCCTCGAACTCGGCATCCTGGTCGCCCTGCTGACCGTTGCGGCGCTCCTGCTGGCACGGCCGGTACGGAAACTGCGGAGAGTGGCCTAGGGGAGCGAGGAACTGCGTGCAGGGGAACGGCAGCACGTGCAACCGGCTGACGTGCCCTCAGCTGCAGGTGGGCCGCCTTCCGACCCGCGCAGTTCCCCGCGCCCCCGAGGCGTGGCCAGTTCCGCTTTCACCTGTGCGAACTGCACGTTGAACGGATATCCCGTGTACGTCGCAGACGCCGCTCCCTACGCTGTCGGCCGTGACCAGACCCAGTGAACGCACCCGCGCCCCACGTCTCCACTACGCCTGGGTGGTGGCGGCGGTCGCCCTCCTGGTGCTGGTCGGCTCGGCCGGGTTCCGGTCCACGCCGGGGCTGATGATGGACGCGCTGCACGTGGAGTTCGGCTGGTCCCACGCCACCGTGGCCGGCGCGGTCTCGGTGAACCTCACCCTGTTCGGCCTGACGGCCCCGTTCGCCGCCGCCCTGATGGACCGCTTCGGCGTCCGCCTGGTGGTGGTCTGCGCCCTGCTGACGATCTCGGTCGGGGCCGGCCTCACCGTGATGATGACCGAGAGCTGGCAGCTGATCCTCTGTTGGGGCGTGATGGTCGGCCTCGGATCCGGTTCGATGGCGGGGGCCTTCGCCACCACCGTCACCGGTCGCTGGTTCGCCGCCCGCCAGGGCCTGGTCACCGGCGTGCTGACGGCCGCCGGGGCGGCGGGCAACCTGGTCTTCATGCCGCTGCTCGCCTGGATGGTGCAGACCCAGGGCTGGCGCACCGCCGTCGTGGTGGTCTCGATCAGCGCGACCGTGGTGGCCGTCCCGGTGCTGCTGTTGATGCGTGAGCGCCCGTCCGACCTCGGTCTGCTGCCGTACGGCGCGACCGAGGCGCCCGAGGTGCCGAAGGTGGAGGGTAGCGCGATCCTGCGCAGTCTGCGGGTGCTGCGGCGCTCCCTCACCGACCGGGCGTTCTGGCTGCTGGGGAGCTCGTTCGCGATCTGCGGGGCGACCACCGCCGGGCTGGTCGGCACCCACTTCATCCCGGCCGCACACGACCACGGCATGCCGGTCACCACCGCGGCGAGCCTGCTCGCCCTGGTCGGCGTCTTCGACGTGGTCGGGACGGTGGCCAGCGGCTGGTTCACGGACCGCTTCGACTCCCGGGTGCTGCTGGTCAGTTACTACGGTCTGCGCGGGGTCTCGCTGTTCCTGCTGCCGCAGCTGTTCGCCGGCTCGCTGCAGCCGCCGATCCTGGCCTTCATCATCTTCTACGGCCTGGACTGGGTGGCCACCGTGCCGCCGACCATCGCGCTCTGCCGCCGCGAGTTCGGCGCGGACGCCCCGGTGGTGTTCGGCTGGGTGCTGGCCTGTCACCAGATCGGCGCGGCGGTGGTCGCCGGGCTCGCCGGTCTGGCCCGCGACAGCTTCGGTGACTACGACCTGACCTGGTACGCCGCGGGCGGGCTCTGTGCGGTGGCCGTGGTGCTCTGCCTGGCCCTCGGCCCGGGCATCTCCCGCCCCACCCCGCCCCCCACCCCGGCCGACGCGCACCACGAGGCCACCCCGAGGGCGGCCGTCACCGCCGACTAGGCTCGGGGATCATGACCCTCTCCTTCACCCTGGCCCCCGAGCTGACGCCCGAGCTGCGCGCCGAGATCATCACGCTCTGGACGGACGTCACCAACGCGGGCGGCGCGGTCGGCTTCGTCGCCCCAGTGACGGAGGACCAGGTCTGGGTCACCGCCGAGAAGCAGTTCGGCGGCACCGGCCCGGGCCAGCCGGACGTGCTGCTGACCGGCCGCGAGCCGGAGACCGGACGGCTGGCCGCGATGCTGTTCTTCGAGTCGATGCGCTTCGACCTCATGGAGCACTGGAGGATGCTCAAGCGCGTCATGGTGCACCCGGACTTCCAGGGGCGCGGCTACGGGGCCGAACTGCTCGCTGAGGCGGCCCGGGTGGCCACCGGCTGGGGTCTGACGGGCCTTCGGCTGACCCTGCGCGGCGGGCACGGGCTGGAGCGGTTCTACGGGAGCTGCGGCTACACCGAGGTCGGCCGGGTGCCCGGGGCGATCCGGGTCGCGCCCGGGGACGACCGCGACGACGTCACCATGTGGCTCCCGCTCGCCTGAACGAAGGTCACCACGGGACCCTGGCGCTTCCGGGGCGTCGGGTCGTGTTTCACTGGACTGCCGTGCCAGCCGTACCCCCGCCGTGAAGGACACCACCGTGAGCAGCCAGAAGCACGCCACGCTCCGCTACACCTCGATGCGGATCAGCATCTTCCTGTCCTGCCTGCTGATCTCCCTGGTGCTCGGCCACTACGGGATCATCCCGGTGACCGGCAACACCGGCGTGGTCTTCCTGGTGCTGATCGCCGGTGTGGTCTCGGCGCCGCTCAGCTACGTCCTGCTCAGCAAGCAGCGGGACGCGATGTCGGCGCAGCTGGCCGACAAGGTCGCCGCCCGCCGGGCCCGTTCGGCCGCCGTCGCGGCCCAGGAGGACGCGGCCGACGACGCGGCCCGCGCCGCCGAGGCGGCCCGCACCACCACCGCCAACTGACCGCTCCCGTCCGCCCGATGACCACCCCCGAGCCCGCCGCAGCGCCGCGCCGTCCGACCGGGCGGGACGTGGCCCGGCTGGCCGGGGTGTCGCAGGCCACCGTCTCGCTGGTGTTCTCCGGCTCGGAGGCGGGCCAGCGGGTCTCCCCGGCGACCCGGGAGCGGGTCCGCGAGGCGGCCCGGGAACTGGGCTACCGGCCGCAGGCGGCGGGCCGTCAGCTCCGGCTGGGCCGCAGCGGGATGATCCTGCTGGCGGTGCCGAACATGCTCGGGCCGTTCTTCGGCCGGGTGCTGGTCGGGGTGCACGAGGAGGCCGGGCGGCACGGGCTGGCCGTGGTGGTCAGCTCGGGCTGGGGGAGCGCGACGCTGGCCGAGGCCGCCACCACCGGCCGCTTCGACGGCCTGCTGGTCTGCTCCCCCGACGACAGCCAGCTGGGCGCACTGCCCCCCGACACCCCCGTGGTCTTCCTGGACGCCGACCCGGCGCTGGCCGATCCGGAGACCGGCCGCACCCGGCCGACCGTGGAACTGGACGTGGCGGGCGGCATGCGGGCGGCCGTGGAGCACCTGGCCGGGCTCGGCCACCGCCGGATCGGCCACCTGCGCTCGACCCACTCCGCGTACACCTTCCGGCTCCGGCAGGCCGCCTTCGAGCGGGCCGCCCGCGGCCTCGAAGTCATCGAGCTGGGCGTCACCCTGAACGACGGTCAGCGGGCCGCCCGGGAGGTGGCGCGGGAGCTGCTGTCCAGGCCGGACCGGCCGCACGCGGTGGTCTGCGACGACGACGTGGTGGCCTCCGGGCTCTACCAGGCCGCGGCCGAGCTGGGCCTGCGGATCCCGGACGACGTCTCGGTGGTCGGCATGGACAACATCCCGGTGGCCGACCTGCTGGCCCCGCCGCTCACCACCGTCGACCTGCCCGGCGAAGAGCTGGGCCGGGCCGGGGCGGCCGCGCTGGCCGCACTGCTGCGCGGCGAGCCCGCCGGGCCCGTGCCACCGCTGGCCACCCGCCTGGTCCACCGCAGCTCCACCCGACCGGCCACCTGACCGCTCCGCTACGTGGCCATCCCGGGGGTGCAAGGACGTACGTGGTTACACCAGGGGCGCGGGGACGTTACGCGGTCGCCCCGGGGGCGCGAGGACGTACGTGGTTACACCGGGGGCGCGAGGAACTGCGCGAGTCGGAAGGCGGCTCATCTGCAACTGAACCGCCGTCAGTCAGTTGCCGGTGCTGCCTTTCCACTGTGCGCAGTTCCTCGCGCCCCTGGTGTAACCACTTTCGCCCGCCGGTCGATCGTGCTGCCGTTCCCCCGCTACGCCGCCGCGACGAGGGGAGCGGGCGTCGGCATCGGGTGGAAGAGCCGGCGGGCGCCCAGCAGGAGGAGGCCGCCGAGGGCGATGCCGCCGGCCGCGCAGAGGGCGACGCCGGGGAGGGTGGATTCGGCCAGGGCGCCGGAGACGGCGTAGCCCGCTGCGTTGCCGGTGGCGAACAGCGTGATCAGCCAGGCGAAGGCCTCCGTCACCGTCCCGGTCGGCGCCAGCTCGGCGATGAGCACGAAGGCGGCCGCCAGCAGCGGGGCCAGCCCGACCCCGGAGAGCAGGGCCAGGGCGGCCATCGGCCCGGGGGAGGGGAGGAGGAGCAGCGGCAGGTAGGAGGCGGCCATGGCCAGGGCGATCACCCAGGTGCGGGTCGCGGTGGTGCTGCGCCACTTCACGGCGCCGTAGCCGAGTGCCCCGACCAGTCCGCCGAGGGCGGCGAGCGCCAGCAGGGTCCCGGCGCCGCCGGGGAGCCCGTCGGGGTGCTGTTCGGCGTAGGCGATGAAGAGGACGTTCTGCGCGCCGACCGCCCAGCCGGCTCCGGCCAGGCCGAGCAGGAGGAGGACGAGGCCGGGCGAGCGCAGCGGGCCGAGCAGGCCGGAGGAGGCGTGCCGGGCGGGGGCGCGCCAGGCGCGGGACGGGGCGGAGGTGGCGACGACCAGGGCGCCGAGCAGTCCGAGCCCGGCGGCGGTCCACAGGGCGACGGTGGGGGAGGCGCCGGCGGCGATCCCGGCGACGGCCAACGGGCCTGCCACGTAGAGGAGTTGCTGGGTGGCGGAGTCGAAGGCGTAGGCGGTGTCGAGCTGTTCCTCCGTCACCACCTCGGGCCAGAGCGAGCGCAGGCAGGGCTCCAGCGGCGGCATGGCCAGCCCGGCCACCGCGGCTCCGAGGGGGGCGGCCCAGGCCGAGCCGGGGGCCAGGGCGAGCAGTGCGTACCCGCCGCCGGCCACCACGGCGGAGGCGAGCAGCACCCGGGGCTGTCCGGTCCGGTCCACGATCCGCCCGAGTACCGGGCCGCCGATCGCGGCGGCGATGGCGTAGGCGGCGGTGGCCAGTCCGATCCGGCTGTAGGGGGTGCCGGCCTCGCGCAGGGCGAGGGCGATCACCAGGGCGGTCATCCCGGCGGGGAGGCGGCCGAGCAGGGTGCCGCCCAGGAGACGGGTGACGTGGGGGGCGCGGAGCAGGGCGAGGTAGCCCATCGGATTCGGTCTCCCGGGGCAGGCGTGAGCAGGGGGTGGCAAGCCCTTAAGTTATACGTATAACCAGACCGGGGTCAATCTCGCTCCGGGCCACGGCCGGGAACCGGGGCCGATCGTTCGTCGTCTGACAGACCGACAGCTGATGACGCACCAGGCCGCCAGGGACACCGGCCGCGACCAGCCGCCGCACGGAAGGGAAGCCGTGGCCCGGCGGCGGGACGGAACGGATGAAGAAGAGCGCGAGTCGAGACGCCATGGCCACCCCGCTGCGCCGGGCCTCGCTGTTCTGCCTGCTGCTGGTGCTGGCCCTGATGGGCCGCGCCACCTGGCTCGCGGTGGCCAAGGCCGACGAGTACACCAACAATCCGGCCAACGCGCGGCTCGCCATCGACCGCTACTCCCAGCCGCTCGGCAACATCCTGGTCGGCGGGCAGCCCGTCACCGGCTCCACCGCCACCGAGGGCTCGCTGGCCTACAAGCGCAGCTATGCGGACGGCCCGCTCTACGCCCCCGTCACCGGCTACACCTCCCAGGCCTACGGCAGCAACCAGCTGGAGAACCTCTACGCCGACCTGCTCGACGGCTCCGACCCCCGGCTGGCCGGCCCGGTCGACCGGGTCACCGACCAGCTGACCCGGACCCGTCCGGCCGGCGGCGACGTGGTCACCACCATCGACCCGGCGGTGCAGAAGGCCGCCTGGGACGCGCTCGGCGGCAAGCAGGGCGCGGCGGTGGCGATCGACCCGGCCACCGGCCACATCCTGGCGCTGGTCTCCACCCCGTCCTACGACCCGTCGGGGATCACCGGCCGCGACCGGGCGGCCGGGCAGGAGTGGCAGCGGCTCGGCGCCGACCAGGGCCGGGCGATGGTCAACGGCGCGCTGCGCACCACGCTGGCCCCCGGCTCCACCTTCAAGCTGGTGGTGGCCGCGGCCGCGCTGGAGAACGGCCTGTACAAGGACGTGGACACCCCGACCGACAGTCCCAACCCGTACACCCTGCCGAACACCCGCACCGTGCTCACCAACGAGAACGCCTCCGCGCCCTGTCTGAACGCCACCCTGCGGACGGCCCTGGAGTACTCCTGCAACAACGTCTTCGCCAAGGCCGCGGCCGACCTGGGTGAGGCCAAACTCACCGACCAGGCACAGAAGTTGGGCTTCAACCTGACCAAGCAGGACGTCCCGGTGCGGGCGGCCACCAGCGTCTACCCGTCGGGGATGGAGCCCTCGCAGGTGGCGCTCACCGGCATCGGGCAGTTCTCGGTGACGGCCACCCCGCTGCAGATGGCGATGGTCTCGGCGGCGATCGCCAACGACGGGGTGCTGATGAAGCCCTTCGAGGTGGACCGGCTGACCGACCACTCCGGCCGCACCGTCCAGCAGTTCGACCCCGAGCGGCAGTCGCAGGCGATGAGCGCGCGGACCGCCGGGCAGCTGCGCTCGGCGATGGTCTCGGTGGTCACCGACGGCACCGGGAAGGCGGCCCGGATCCCCGGGCTCACCGTCGGCGGCAAGACCGGCACCGCGCAGAACGGCGTGGACAACTCCGGCATCCCGTACGCCTGGTTCACCTCCTACGCGGAGGACGGCAAGGGCCGGAAGATCGCCACCGCGGCCGTGGTGCTCAACGGCTCCAAGGACCGGGACGAGATCACCGGCGGCGGGCTGGCCGGGCCGGTGGCCAAGGCGATGACCCAGGCCCGCCTGGGGAAGTAGGACGAACGGACCTGACCGTCCCGGGGTGGTTCGTGGTCACATTTGAAAGTAGTACTTTGAACATCTCAAAGGTTTGTTGCTACTGTACTGACCATGACCACCCCAGGCGCCTTCCGGATGCGTGACGCGAGCACCCCGCTCGCGCCCTCCGTGTGCCTGAACACCGCTGTGGACAACGGCTGTCGCTGCGTCAGCTGTATCCCGGCGGCACGTCGCGCCTGAGCTCCTCCCCGCTCCGTACAGCCGTGTCGCCCGTCCCTCCCCAGGTCGCCCTCCTCACCCACTCCCCTCGGAGCCGCATCGCCATGTCCACAGCAGCCCCCGCGCCCTCCTTCCTGCAGAAGGTCCGTCAGACCCCGTTCTGGGTGCAGATCGTCGGCGGCCTGGTCCTCGGCCTCCTCCTGGGCTACGTCGCCCGGGTCCAGGACGTCTCCTGGCTGACCACCACCCTGGACACCATCGGCAAGACCTTCGTCCAGCTGCTCAAGCTGGCCGTCCCGCCGCTGGTCTTCACCGCGATCGTGGTCTCGGTCGCCAACCTGCGCAACGTCACCAACGCCGCCCGGCTGGCCGGCCGCACCCTGCTCTGGTTCCTGATCACCTCGCTGATCGCGGTCGGCGTCGGTCTCGGCCTCGGCCTGCTCACCGACCCGGGCAAGGGCGCCTCGCTCTCCACCGAGGGCCTCAAGGCCCCCAAGGACGCGGGTACTTGGGTCGACTTCCTGACCGGCATCGTCCCGACCAACATCGCCGACGCCTTCCTGGAGGTGAACGTCCTCCAGATCGTCTTCCTCGGCGTGGTGGTCGGCGCCGCCATCCTGAAGATCGGCGAGAAGGCCGAGCCGGTCCGCAAGCTCAGCGAGTCCGTCCTCGACCTCACCCAGACCGCCCTGTGGTGGGTCATCCGGCTCGCCCCGCTCGGCACCCTCGGCCTGATCGGCAAGTCCGTCGCCAAGTACGGCTGGGACCTGCTCGGCCCGTTCGCCACGCTGACCATCGACATCTACGTCGGCTGCGCGATCGTCCTGTTCGGCGTCTACTCGCTGCTGCTGCGCTTCGCCGCCGGCCTCAACCCGGTCAACTTCTTCCGCGGCGCCTGGCCCGCGATCCAGCTGGCCTTCGTCTCCCGCTCCTCCGTCGGCACCCTGCCGGTCACCCGCCGGGTCACCGAGCGGCTCGGCGTCCCGAGCGAGTACGCCTCCTTCGCGGTCCCGTTCGGCGCCACCACCAAGATGGACGGCTGCGCCTCGATCTACCCGTCGCTGGCCGCGATCTTCGTCGCCCAGGTCTACGGCATCGACCTCGGCATCGGCGACTACCTGCTGATCGCCTTCGTCTCGGTCATCGGCTCCGCGGCCACCGCCGGCCTCACCGGCGCGATCGTGATGCTGACCCTCACCCTCTCCACCCTGGGCCTCCCGCTGGAGGGCGTCGGCCTGCTGCTGGCCATCGACCCGATCCTCGACATGATCCGCACCGCCACCAACGTGGCCGGGCAGTCGGTCGTCCCGATCCTGGTCTCCGCCCGCGAGAAGACCCTCGACCTCACCGCCTACAACAACCCCACCGGTGACCTGCTCACCGAGGACGCCCCGCGCGGCGGGAAGGTCGCCGTCGCGGCCTGACGCTCCATCGCCTGACGGCCCGTCTCCCCACCGGGGAGGCGGGCCGTCGCGCTGTTGCCGCCGGTCGGCCGTCGGCGGGCGGTCAGCTGAAGCGCAGGTGGGCGCGCAGGACGCGCCGCATCAGGGCGGGGGTGACCCGGTCCGGCTCCAGGACGGCCTGGAAGGTGAGGCCGTCGAGGAGGGCGGAGAGGCGGTGGGCCTCCAGCGGGACGTCCAGGTCGGCGGGGAGGGCGCCCGAGGTGACGGCGCCGGTGAGGAGCTTGGCCAGGACGGTGCGCAGGGAGTCCTGGAGCTTGCGGGCGTAGGGGCGGAGTGCGGGCCTGGTGTGGCCGGCGGTGGTGAAGGCCAGCCAGAGTTCGGCCTCCTCGCGGCGGGTGGCGTCCAGCGGGAGGAACTCCTCCAGCAGGGCCACGGCGCGCTGCCGGTGGTCCCCGTCCGTCTCGGCCAGCAGGCGGCGGACGGCGGCGGTGACCCGGGTGTCGATCCGGGCGACCAACTCCCGCATGGTGAACAGGATCAGCTCGTCGTGGTCGGCGAAGTAGTGCCGGACGGAGCCGATCGCCAGCCCGGCCTCCTCGGCGACGTTGCGCAGCGAGGCGGCGGCCAGCCCGTCCCGGGCGGCGACCCGCAGGACGGCTGCGGCGACGGCGGCGCGGCGCTCGTCCGGGTCCACGATCTTGGGCATGTTGCCGTTATAGCACGGGTGGGCTACATTCACTTTTCGTAGCACGGCCGTGCTACGAAACGATGGGGGGCGACGTGAACGGTTGGCCGGTGGCGGTGCTGGTGCTCGCCGGAGTGGTGGTCGTGGCGGTGCGGCGGGTGCGCGGCGAACCGCTCGACCTGCGGGGGCTGGTGGCGGTGCCGGTGGTCCTGACCGTGCTCGGCCTCTCCTCGCTGCTCCGCGCCGAGGGTCTGACCGGCACCGACTACGTCCTGGCCGTCCCGGGCCTGCTGCTCGGCCTCGGCTCCGGCGCCGTGCGCGGCACCACCGTCCGGCTCTCGGTCAGGGACGGGGTGCTCCACCAGCACTACACCGTCCGCACCTTCGCGGTGCTGCTGCTCTCCGCCGCCGCGATGGCCGGCTACGGCCTGCTCGCCACCCGCCTCGGCCTGCACCACGAGGCCCGGCCGACCGAACTCGGCCTCGGGGTCAGCTTCCTGGGGGAGTCTGCGGTCCTGGTGCTGCGCGGGCTGGCCACCGGAGCGCCGTTCGCCCGGTCCTGAGGCCACGTCGGGAAAAGGCAGGGGGCCCGCCCGGGTCCGAAGACTCGGTGGGCCCCCTTGGTACTGCTCGTCATGCTCTTGCTGACGACCCGTCGGGCCGTCGCCGGACCCAGCAGGGGTCCAGAGCGATCAGATCATCGGGAGGATGAATCAGATAGCGGTGACGTTCTCCGCCTGCGGGCCCTTCGGGCCCTGGGTGACGTCGAACGAGACCGCCTGGTTCTCCTCCAGCGAGCGGAAACCGTTCGCGTTGATGGCGGAGTAGTGGACGAAGACGTCGGGGCCGCCGCCATCCTGGGCGATGAAGCCGAAGCCCTTCTCAGCGTTGAACCACTTGACGGTTCCCTGAGCCATGCCGTTCTCCTTGCGAGGGACGTTTCGGAGACCACACCGTGTGGCATCCGGTCCGCTGCGCTGATCGCCCCGCCTCCGGAGTGGGTCCGGAGTTTTTCGATAAAGCTGAAAAACTACAAAAAGCCCGCGGTTACATGCTCCGCAGGCTTCAAGTACTGCAAGGGGAATCAAACTGCAACTGAGTGGAACGGTAGCACGCAGAGGCGGCCCCGACCAGGGGTGACCAAAGCCACGTCAGGTGTGTGTCGCGTGTGTGTCGTGGGTGCCCGGTGACCGGTGCCGAGCCGGGCAGGCATACCCTGCGAACAGTGCTTCAAACGGGCAGCTCGGAAGGATCAACGTGACCGTCGCGGTAAGGCCCCGAGTGGGACATATCCAGTTCCTCAACTGTCTTCCCCTCTACTGGGGTCTGGCCAGAACCGGCAACCTGCTCGACCTCGACCTCAGCAAGGACACCCCCGAGAAGCTGAGTGACCAGTTGGTGAACGGAGCTCTCGACATCGGCCCGATCACCTGCGTGGAGTACCTGCGGCACGCCGACCGGCTGGTCGTGCTCCCCGACATCGCAGTCGGCAGCGACGGGCCGGTGATGTCCTGCGTGATCGTCAGCAAGCTTCCGCTGCACGAGCTGGACGGCAAGCGCGTCGCGCTCGGCTCCACCTCGCGGACCTCGGTGCGGCTGGCCCGGCTGCTGCTGGAGGAGCGCGAGGGAGTCCGGCCCGAGTACTTCTCCAGCCCGCCGGACCTGGAGCTGATGCTCGCCGACGCGGACGCCGCCGTGCTCATCGGGGACCCGGCGCTGCGGGCCTCGCTGGAGCAGGCGCCGCGGCAGGGGCTGGCGGTGCACGACCTCGGCGAGATGTGGAAGGACTGGACGGGGCTGCCGTTCGTCTTCGCGGTCTGGGCCGCGCGGCGGGAGTACGCCGAGAGCCACCCCGAGGTGGTGGCCGCCGTGCACCGCGCCTTCCTGGAGTCGCGGGACCTCTCGCTGACGGAGGCCCCGCTGGTCGCCGAACAGGCGGCGCGGTGGGAGGAGTTCGACGCCCCGCTGCTGGAGCGGTACTTCACCGAGGCCCTCGACTTCTCCCTGGGCGAGCGCCAGCTGGCCGGCATCGCCGAGTTCGCCCGCCGCACCGGCCACGACTCCGGCTTCGCCCCGGACGTCCAGGTGACGCTCCTGCAGCCCGTCTGACGCCCGTTCGGGAGCGCCCCGCAGGGGCGCGAGGCTCTGCGATCTGCGGCTCCGCCGCGGGGCGCGCAGGGGAACGGCAGCACGTGCAACTGGCTGACGGCGGTTCAGTTGCCGGTGGGCCGCCTTCCGCCTCGCGCAGTTCCTCGCGCCCCCGGGGTGACCACCAACCCGCGCCCCCGAGGTCGTGCACGCCCTGGCGTAGGCTAGGCCGGTCCGACGTCGGAGAAAAGAAGGGCCAGCAAAGGTGTCCGAGCAGAACCTTTCCGCCACTGACCTGCAGGCCGTCCTCGACCGTGCGGCGGCCGGTGGCCGGATCACCCCGGAAGAGGCGCTCGACCTCTACCGGTCGGCCCCGCTGCACGCCCTCGGCTCCGCCGCCGACACCGTCCGCCGCCGCCGCTACGCGGGTACCGAGCACATCGCGACGTACATCATCGAGCGGAACATCAACTACACCAACGTCTGCGTGACGGCCTGCAAGTTCTGCGCCTTCTACGTGGCGCCGAAGAGCGACAAGGGCTGGTCCCGCGACCTCGACGAGATCCTCCGCCGCTGCGCCGAGACCGTCGAACTGGGCGGCACCCAGGTGATGTTCCAGGGCGGCCACCACCCGGACTACGGGGTGGAGTACTACGAGACCGCGTTCGCCGCGATCAAGAAGGACTTCCCGCAGCTGGTGATCCACTCCCTCGGGGCCTCCGAGGTCGAGCACATGGCGCGGATCTCCAAGGTCTCGATCGAGGAGGCCATCACTCGGATCCACCAGGCCGGCCTGGACTCCTTCGCGGGGGCCGGCGCCGAGCTGCTGCCGGAGCGGCCGCGCAAGGCGATCGCCCCGCTGAAGGAGTCCGGCGAGCGCTGGCTGGAGATCATGGAGGCCGCGCACGGCCTGGGCGTGGAGTCCACCTCCACCATGCTGATGGGCACCGGCGAGACCAACGCGGAGCGGATCGAGCACCTGCGGATGATCCGCGAGGTGCAGGACCGCACCGGCGGCTTCCGGGCGTTCATCCCGTACACCTACCAGCCGCAGAACAACCACCTCAAGGGCCGGACCCAGGCCACCGTCTTCGAGTACCTGCGGATGATCTCGATCGCCCGCCTGTTCCTCGACAACGTGGCGCACATCCAGGGCTCCTGGCTCACCACCGGCAAGGAGGCCGGCCAGCTCTCGCTGCACTACGGGGCCGACGACCTCGGCTCGGTGATGCTGGAGGAGAACGTGGTCTCGGCCGCCGGGGCCAAGCACCGGTCGAACCTGACCGAGCTGATCCACCTGATCCGGGCCGCCGACCGCACCCCGGCGCAGCGCTCCACCACCTACCAGCACCTGCGGGTGCTGGACGACCCGGCGAACGACCCGGTCGACCCGCGGGTGGCCTCGCACATCGCCTCCACCGCGATCGAGGGCGGCACCGCGCACCCCGAGCTGAAGATCCTCTCCACCACCTGATCCGGGGTCGGAACCTGATGCGCACCCTGCACCGGGCGGCCCTCCTGCTGTCCGACCCCACCGCCCCGCCGGTCCCCGACGGGGCGGTGCTGGTCGACGGCGGCACCGTGCTGGCGTTCGGCCCGTACGCGGCGCTGGACCGCGAGGGCGCCCGGGAGCGGGACTGGGGCGGGCTGCTGACGCCCGGTCTGCTCAACCCGTACGGTGCCTGGCTGCTGGAGACCGCGTACCACCCGGACCCGCGGGAGGGGCTGGGCAGCGAGCCGCTGGAGTTGCCGGAGGTCGCGCCGGAGCGGCGCGGGCCGAGCGCCCGGCTGGGGCTGCAGCGGCTGCTGGCGCACGGGGTGACGGCGGTGGCCGGTCCGTTCGCGCTGCCCGCGGTACGGACCGCGGTGGCCCGTTCGGGGCTGCACGCGGTGCCGGGCGACGGCGGCCGGGGCGGGCTGGACCCGCTGACGGACCGTCCGCTCGCCCGGGCGGCGCACCGTCCGCTGACGGCCGGCGGGGCGGCCGACTTCGCGGTCTTCGACGTGTCGTCCGTCACGGAGCTGGAGCGCGGCGGGGCGGCCTGCCTGGCCACCGTGCTGGGCGGGCGGCTGCTCTACCGCCGCCGCTGAGCGGCGTCCAGCGGTGTGCCACCGGGTCGGCCGGACTCCGTCAGGTGGGGCCCCGTCCGACGGGGCGTCAACTGGACATAACCGCACTAACCCCCGCTTCGCTCACGTGAACTGATGGTCCCTCGTCGTGACCGGAGGGACCGTCAGCGGTTACCATCCTGAGCACCGGGTGGTCCCCAGCCCGGCCCGGCAAGCCCCGACAGGAACCATGCGACCCCCGACCGCTTCCCGCCCGAGCACCGCGCGCCTCGGTCGAGGCTGGTACCTCGCCGCCGTGCTCAGTGCGGTGCTCGCGGTCGGCATGTGCCTGCTCGGCTGGCGCCAGGCCGACCAGGCGGACCGGATCAACGCGGACCCGGTGAAGGTGCAGGGCACCGTCACCCAGCTCGCCGCCGGCACCGGCACCTACAGCTCCGTCAACTACCCGGCCCAGGGCCGCACCCTGACCGCCACCGACCTCTGGCTCCCCGAGGAGTCCCGGGTCGGCGACCGGATCTGCCTGGAGTACGCGGGCGACGACCCGGGCGCGGTGCGGGCCTGCGGCAAGCGCTACCCGCAGCCGGCCGGGGTCGGGCTGGCCCGGGTCAGCGTCCCGGTCGCGCTGCTGCTGCTCGCCTTCAGCTGCTACCGGATCTGGCTGCACCGCCGGGGCGCCGGCGGGGCGCGGCGCAGCCGGCCGCGCACCACGGTCGCCTTCGCCTCCGAGTCCTTCGGGGCCGGGATGCCCGCGATCAGCCACGGCAAGCGCTCCCGGCGCCGCCGCAAGTCCGGCCGCCGCGCCCTGCGCTGACCCGCCGCCAGACGCCTTCCGGGCCGCCTCCGCCGCCCTGCCGCCCCACCTCCTCCCGGGTCCGCGGGCCGGTGGTGAACAATGGGGTCGTGACCCGAGCCTCCCTGGACAAGCAGCCGCACGAAGTCGCCGCGATGTTCGACGACGTCGCCGCGAAGTACGACCGTACGAACGACGTGCTCTCCCTCGGCCAGGCGCGGGCCTGGCGCCGCGCGGTGGCCGAGGCGGTGGGGGCCGAGCCCGGGCAGCGGGTGCTCGACCTGGGGGCCGGCACCGGGACCTCCTCGCTGCCCTTCGTCGAGGCCGGGGCCGAGGTCGTGCCCTGCGACTTCTCCACCGGGATGCTGGGCGAGGGCAAGAAGCGCCACCCCGAGCTGGCGCTGACCGCCGGCGACGCCACCAAGCTGCCGTTCGCCGACGACAGCTTCGACGCCACCACCATCTCCTTCGCCCTGCGCAACGTGCAGGACACCGACGCCGCGCTGCGCGAGCTGTACCGGGTCACCAAGCCCGGCGGCAAGGTGGTCATCTGCGAGTTCTCCACCCCCACCTGGACGCCGTTCCGGACCGTCTACACCGAGTACCTGATGCGCGCGCTGCCGCCGGTCGCCACCGCCGTCAGCTCCAACCCGGACGCCTACGTCTACCTCGCCGAGTCCATCCGCTCCTGGCCGGACCAGCCCGCCCTGGCCACCCGCCTGCAGCAGGCCGGCTGGCAGCGGGTCGCCTGGCGCAACCTCACCGGCGGCATCGTCGCGCTGCACCGGGGATTCAAGGCATAAGCGCTGACTAGACTCGACCGAGCCCGCAGCCTGACGTAGTGGAGTGTGCCCAGCCGTGTCCGACACCGCAGTTGACCTGAGCAGCGAGTCCAGCGAGACGGTGGAGAGCACCGCCGACGTGATCGTGGTCGGGGCCGGCCCGGCCGGGGCCACCACCGCGTACTACCTGGCCCAGGCCGGGCTGGACGTGCTGCTGCTGGAGAAGACCGAGTTCCCGCGCGAGAAGGTCTGCGGCGACGGCCTGACCCCGCGCGCCACCAAGCAGTTGGTGGACATGGGCATCGACGTCTCCACCTCCAACGGCTGGCTGCACAACAAGGGCCTGCGGATCATCGGCGGCGGCGTCCGGCTGGAGCTGGACTGGCCGGAGCTGTCCGCGTACCCGGACTACGGGCTGGTCCGCAAGCGCGCCGACTTCGACGAACTGCTGGCCCGTCAGGCCCAGAAGGCCGGCGCCCGGCTGTACGAGAAGTGCAACGTGACCGGCCCGGTGCTGGACGACCGCAGCGGCCGGATCACCGGCGTCACCGCCAAGTTGGGCGACGACAAGCGCCCGGTGGTGTTCCGCGCCCCGCTGGTGGTCGCGGCCGACGGCAACTCCACCCGGCTCTCCCTCGCCATGGGCCTGCACCGCCGCGAGGACCGCCCGATGGGCGTCGCCTACCGCACCTACTTCACCTCGCCCCGGCACGACGACGACTACCTGGAGTCCTGGCTGGAGCTCTGGGACACCCGCGGCGGCGAGAAGAAGCTGCTGCCCGGCTACGGCTGGGTCTTCGGCATGGGCGACGGCACCTCCAACGTCGGCCTCGGCATCCTCAACTCCTCGCCCGCGTTCGGGGAGCTGGACTGGCGCGAGGTGCTCAAGGCCTGGTGCGCCGGCATGCCCGCCGAGTGGGGCTACACCCCCGAGAACATGACCGACCCGATCCGCGGCGCCGCCCTCCCGATGGCCTTCAACCGCCAGCCCCACTACACCCGGGGCCTGCTGCTGGTCGGCGACGCCGGCGGCATGGTCAACCCCTTCAACGGCGAGGGCATCGCCTACGCGATGGAGTCCGGCCAGATCGCGGCCGGCGTCATCGTCCAGGCCCACGCCCGGATCACCCCCGAGGGCCGCGAGCGCGCCCTCCAGGCCTACCCGCGCATCCTCAAGGACGTCTACGGCGGCTACTACACCCTCGGCCGCGGCTTCGTGAAGCTCATCGGCAACCCCAAGGTGATGCAGCTCGCCACCCAGCGCGGCCTCACCCACCCGGTCCTGATGAAGTTCGTCCTCAAGATGCTCGCCAACCTCACCGACCCCCAGGGCGGCGACGCCATGGACCGCATCATCAACGGCCTCGCCAAGGTGGCCCCCAACGCCTGACCCGCCCCGACGCCCCCGGCCTCCGCATCCAGGAGCGCCGGGGGCGTCGTGCGTTCCCGGGCCGTGGTGCTCGGCGGTGGTCCGGATCTGTGCCGCGTGCTCTTCGTCGAGGGAGACGGAGAAGCGCTGCTTGGCCGTGGCACGGGCGTAACGCGGCGTGTTACGCCCGTGCCGCGGGCCGACGTGGCGTCAGCGCTTGGTGATCTTGACGTTCTTGAAGGTGGGGACCAGGTTCGGGTAGCCGTCGCCGGGGTTGTTCTGGGAGTCGGAGCCGGCGGCGGCGATCTTCTGGAGGACGTCGAGGCCGGCGGTGACGCGGCCGAAGGGGGTGTAGGCGGGGGAGAGCTTGGTGTCCTTCCAGGTGAAGAAGAACTGGCTGCCGTTGGTGTTGGGGCCGGCGTTGGCCATCGCGACGGTGCCGGCGGGGTAGGTGGCGCCGGTGAGGTTCTCGTCGGGGAAGGAGTAGCCGGGGCCGCCGCTGCCGGTGCCGGTCGGGTCGCCGCACTGGAGGACGAAGATCCGCTCGGTGGTGAGCCGGTGGCAGTGGCTCTTGTCGAAGTAGTCGCGCTCGGCGAGGAAGCGGAACGAGAAGGTGGTGCAGGGTGCCTTGTCGGTCAGGGCCTGGAAGGTGATGGTGCCCTGAGTGGTCTTCAGCACGGCACTGTAGGGCTGGGCCGCCTTCTTGGCGTCGAAGACCGGGATGCCCTTGAAGTTGTCGGCGGGCACGGCCGGGGTGTAGGTGCAGCTCGCGGCGGCGGGGGCCGCGGGGGCGGCGTCGGCGACGCCGACCGAGGTGGTGAGGGCGAGCGGCAGGGTGGTGGCGGCGGTGAGCAGGGCCCAGTGTTTGCGCAGCACTTGAGGAGCCTCCGGGGAACGGCGGGGAGTTGGCATGGCGCAATCATCAATGCCCGCACGGCCGTTCGGTATGCACGTCGTCAGGTCGGTTCGTGGAACCGTCGGCCGACCGGTGGGTGGAATGCTGTTGATCGTCCGAACGGGGGTGCGGGAGGATGCCCGCCACCAGACCGTTCGGCGTCGCACGGCTCCCGCACCCCGATCCTTCGGAGGAGACCGTATGCGTCGGTCGCTCGCCCCGTTCGCCCGTGACCTGCCCGTGCTCGGGGTCGCGGTGGCCTGGGGGTCCAGCTTCCTGGTGGTGAAGAACGTGGCCACCGAGGAGAGCGTGGTGGCCATGCTGGTGCTGCGGTTCGCGGTGGCGCTGCCGCTGCTGGCGCTGTTCACCTGGCGGGGGCTGCGCCGTTTCGGGCCGAAGGAGTGGCTGGGCGGGTCCTCGCTCGGGCTGGTGCTCGGCGCGGTCTTCCTGCTGGAGACGTACGGGGCGGTGCACACCTCGGCGACCAACGCCGGACTGGTCATCAGCCTCACCATGGTCTTCACCCCGCTCGCCGAGAGCGCGCTGGCCCGCACCCGGCTGCCGCGGGCGTTCGTCGCGGCGGCCGGGCTCTCGGTGCTCGGGGTCGCGCTGCTGACCGGGGGCGGGGGCGGCGGCTTCCGGGCGCCGGGCCCCGGGGACCTGCTGGTGCTCGGGGCGGCGCTGGTGCGGACGGCGCACGTGCTCACCATGGCCCGGTTGCGGTCCATCCGGGAGGCCGACTCGGGGGCCCTGACCTGGGTCCAACTGGCCACCGCCACCGTGGTGTTCGCGGTGATCGCACCGTTCACCGGCACCTCCCCGGCGGCCCTGGCGGCCTCCTACGGGGCCACCGACTGGGTGCTGCTGCTGCACCTCTCGCTGGCCTGCACGATCTTCGCCTTCGTGGTCCAGATGTGGGCCGTCCGGACCACCTCGCCCTCCCGGGTCTCCCTGCTGCTCGGCACCGAACCGCTCTGGGCCGCCGTCTTCGGCATCACCCTGGCAGGCGACCACCTCGGCCCGCTCGGTCTGCTCGGCGCCCTCTGCGTCCTGGCCGGCACCGAGTGGGGCCGCCGCACCGCGGCCCCGGTGTCCGCGGGCTCGGGCACCGGCGAGGACGTGGGCGCGGCTCAGCGGGAGCCGGCCCGCGAGCGGCGCCGGAAGTCGGCGGTGACCACGGCGAGCAGCGGGCCCCAGAGCAGCAGTGGGGCGTAGGCGGCGGTCATCAGGAAGCCGGCCGGGCCGTGCGGGGCGTCGGGGTTGCCCATGGCTTCGGGGGAGTACCAGGTGGTGGCGGCGTAGAGGGTGATGAGGGTGACGGCGAGGGCGCCGAGGGCGGCGGTGGTGGCGGCGGTGCGCGGGGCGATCCGGCGGCCGCCGATGAACGGGAGCCAGTGGGGGGCGAGTTGGCCCCAGGGGCGGACCAGGCCGAGGGTGAGGAAGGCGAGGGCCTCGGCGAGGGCGGAGAGGGCGAGGACGTAGAGGGTGCCCCAGCCCGGCATGTGGGCGGTCATCTCCGCCTCCAGGGTGCCGGAGAAGCCGACCGGGATGCCGAGGCCGAGGGCGACCCGCCAGAGGCCGGAGGGCAGGGCGGTGAGCGCGGCCAGTTTCGCGGTGCGGACGGCCCACCGGGCGGGCGGCCGGACGGCGGGAACGGTGGTGGGGGTGGCGGAGGGGTACAGGGTGGTGGGCATCGGACTGCCTTTCGGGGTGGGCCGGTCGGGACGGCTCAAGCGTCCCGTCGGCGCCCCGGCCCGGGGCAGATGCCGATCGGCAGGTCCGGACGGGCCGTCAGGTGAGGGCATGTGCCGTTCGGCACGGGTGGTGGCGGTGGGGCGGCCCGTAGGGTGGTCGCATGATCGTTCGGTGGGGGAGCGCGGGGGCGCTGGGGTCACTGGGGGTGACCGCCGTCGGCTGGTGGTGGGGCGGGGTGGGCGAGTCGGGCCGGCTGCTCGGGGTGCTGCTGGTGGCCGAACTGGGCTGTCTGCTGGGCCTGGTGGTCCTGGCGGTGCGGGCGCGGAGGTGGCCGGCGGCGGTCCTGGCGGCGACGGCGGCGGGGCTCTGGCCGACCCGGTACGTGCCGCCGGCGGACTGGCGGGAGACCTCGGGGTTGCTCGGGTTCGGCCTGGTGGCGGGGTTGTCGGCGGTGGCGGTCGGGCTGTACCTGGGGGCGCTGGACGAGCGGCGGCGGCGTGAGGTGGCGGCCGCCCGGCGGGCCCAGCGGGTCGAACTCGCGCACGACCTGCACGACTTCGTGGCCCACGACGTCAGCGGGATGGTGGCGCTGGCCCAGGCGGAGGCGTTCGTGACGGAGGGTCAGCAGGAGCTGTTCCGGCGGATCGAGGAGGCCGGGCAGCAGGCGCTGGCCTCGCTGGACCGCACGGTGCACCTGCTCCGGGAGGAGGACGCGGCCCGCCGCGAGCCGCAGCCGGGCCTGGCCGAACTCGCCGGTGTGGTCGAGCGGTTCGCCGCCTCCGGCCCGGCCGGCGTCCGGCTGGAGCTGCCCGAGCTGACCGGGCCGGGCGGGCCGGTCGGGGTTCCGGTCGGCCGGGAGATCGGGGCGACCGCGCACCGGGTGGTGGTGGAGGCGCTGACCAACGTCCGGCGGCACGCGCCCGCCGCGACCCTGGTGGAGGTGGCCGTCCGGCCGTCCGCCCGGGGCGGTCTGGAGGTGCTGGTCAGCGACGACGGCGGCGCGGCGTCCGGCCGGACCCGGCGGCGCGGCGGCAACGGGCTGCGCGGACTGGCCGCCCGGGTGGAGGCACTGGACGGGACGCTGGAGGCGGACCGCACCGAACGGGGCTGGCGGGTCAGGGCGTACCTGCCGCCGATCGAGGGGGAGTCGTGACGACCACGGTCCTGTTGGCGGACGACCACGCCGACATCCGCACCGCGTACCGGATCATCCTGGACGCCCAGCCCGACCTGACCGTGGTGGGCGAGGCGGCCGACGGCGAGCAGGCGCTCGACCTGGCCCGCCGGCTGCGGCCGGACGTGCTGCTGGCGGACATCAGGATGCCGGGGCTGGACGGTCTGGAGCTGACCAGGCGGCTGGCCGGGCCGGGGGTGGCGGACCCGCTGCGGGTGGTCGTGGTGACCACCTTCGACCTGGACGAGTACGTGCACGCCGCGCTGCGGAACGGCGCGTCCGGGTTCCTGCTGAAGCGGTCCGGCCCGGCGCTGCTGGTGGAGGCGGTCCGGGCGGCGGTGGCGGGGGACGCCCTGATCAGCCCGGAGGTGACGGTCCGTCTGCTCAGGACGATCACCGAGCGGGAGCCGGCGGCTCCGGCCGCACCGGCCGCTCCGGCCGCCGGGGTGGAGCAACTGACGCCCCGGGAGGCCGAGATCGCCGCCCTGGTGGCGGACGGGGCGACCAACGCGGCGGTGGCCGGGCGGCTGTTCATCTCGCCGGGCACGGTGAAGAACCACCTCGCCACCATCCAGCGCAAGCTCGGCGTCCGGAACCGGGTCGGCATCGCCGCCCACGTCTGGGCCGAACGCCGGTAGCGGAACCGGGCCTTCGTGCGCTTGTGAACGAAGGGTCAAGCGACCGTTCTCCAGGGGCCACCCTCCCGGGTGGTCCCTTTATCACGTCATCGGCACCCTCCGAAATTTGCATGATCACCAGTCGAGTTGATATGCGCATGGCCCGCTGACCAGTCACTTCACAGGCGATTGCGACGGTTTGTGACCGCTTGCCTGCACTGGGTTGATTGATCCCGGCTTCCGCCCCTCCGTGATCCTTTGCGAGGTGTCGTAGATCACAAAGATCGTTCAGAACCGCGTGTCGCAGATCACAAGCCGACGGGCATAGGATGCGCTCGTTCCAAGCCTTGTGAACTGCCTCACATGGGCGGATCTCACGGAGTGGAAGCGGGTCAACCACAGCGTGACCCGGCAGTTCCGATCTGCAGTCACGGAAGACTGGACGGAGGGAGCGGGGGCTATGAATGCCTACGCGCCGATCCTCGTACTCGGTGCCATCGCGGCGGCGTTCGCGGTCGGCTCCGTCGTGATGGCCTCTTTGACCGGCCCGAAGCGTTACAACCGGGCCAAGTTGGAGGCGTACGAGTGCGGCATCGAACCGACCCCGCAGCCGGTGGGCGGCGGTCGGTTCCCGATCAAGTACTACCTCACGGCGATGCTGTTCATCGTCTTCGACATCGAGATCGTCTTCCTCTATCCCTGGGCGGTCAGCTTCGACGCCCTGGGGATCTTCGGGTTGGTCGAGATGCTCCTGTTCATCGCCACCGTCTTCGTCGCCTACGCCTACGTGTGGCGTCGCGGCGGTCTCGAGTGGGACTGAACGCCCCGGTCGGGCGGCTCCCCGTGACGGTGCGGGCCGCTTGTGAACACGGGGGCAAGCCACCGGACTTGAGGGACTGAGAGGGAACTGATGGGTATCGAGGAGAAGCTGCCGAGCGGCTTTCTGCTCACCAGCGTGGAGGCCGCGGCGGGGTGGGTGCGCAAGGCGTCGCTCTTCCCCGCCACCTTCGGGCTGGCCTGCTGCGCGATCGAGATGATGACCACCGGGGCGGGCCGTTACGACCTGGCCCGGTTCGGCATGGAGGTCTTCCGGGGCTCCCCCCGGCAGGCCGACCTGATGATCGTGGCCGGCCGGGTGAGCCAGAAGATGGCGCCGGTGTTGCGCCAGGTGTACGACCAGATGGCCAATCCGAAGTGGGTCATCTCGATGGGCGTCTGCGCCTCCTCCGGCGGGATGTTCAACAACTACGCGATCGTGCAGGGCGTGGACCACATCGTCCCGGTGGACATCTACCTGCCGGGCTGTCCGCCCCGCCCGGAGATGCTGATGGACGCGATCCTCAAGCTGCACGAGAAGATCCAGCACGAGCCGCTGGGCGTGAACCGGCTCCGGGCCGAGGAGTTGGCGGAGGAGCTGGCCCTGGAGGCCACCCCGACCAGCGAGATGCGGGGGCTGCTGCGATGAGCGAGCAGACGCCGGTACCGGCGACCCGTACCGAGCACCCACACCGTGAGCTGGCCGTCGAGGTGATCGGCAAGCGCCAGGGCATGTTCGGCGCCAAGGGCACCGGCGACACCTCCGGCTTCGGCGGCCTGGCCGCCCCGATCGTGATGCCGCCGGCCAGCAGCCGCCCCTACGGGCACGGCTTCGACGAGGTCGCCGACGAGTTCGAGGGCGCGCTGGAGGAGCAGGGGCTCGACCCGGCCGAGGTGATCGAGAAGACCGTGGTGGACCGCGGCGAACTCACCTTCCACATCGCCCGCGAGCACCTGCTTAAGGCCGTCCGCACGCTGCGCGACGACCCGGCGCTGCGCTACGAGCTCTGCCTCGGCGTCAACGGGGTGCACTACCCGGGCGACACCGGGCGGGAGTTGCACGCGGTCTACCCGCTGCGCTCGATCACCCACGGCCGGCTGCTCCGGCTGGAGGTCACCGCGCCGGACTCGGACCCGGTGATCCCCTCAGTGGTCAGCGTCTACCCGACCAACGACTGGCACGAGCGCGAGGCCTGGGACTTCTTCGGCCTGGTCTTCGAGGGCCACCCGGCGCTGACCCGGATCATGATGCCGGACGACTGGACCGGCCACCCGCAGCGCAAGGACTACCCGCTCGGCGGCATCCCCGTCGAGTACAAGGGCGCCCAGATCCCGGCGCCCGACCAGCGGAGGTCGTACAGCTGATGACCACTCATTTCGAGGAAGCACGGGAGACCACCGAGGG
Source organism: Kitasatospora sp. NPDC051853 (assembly GCF_044452665.1). NCBI lineage: Bacteria > Bacillati > Actinomycetota > Actinomycetes > Kitasatosporales > Streptomycetaceae > Kitasatospora > Kitasatospora sp. NPDC051853. The sequence continues at coordinate 219,556 of NZ_JBITBY010000008.1, forward strand.
ACGGGTCTTCACCGTCACCGGTGGCGACTGGGGCGAGGTGGTCGAGGCCGTCGGCCGGGCCGACGACGAGCGCATCATCGTCAACATGGGCCCCCAACACCCGTCCACCCACGGGGTGTTGCGCCTGATCCTGGAGATCGACGGCGAGACGGTGACCGAGGCCCGGTGCGGGATCGGCTACCTGCACACCGGCATCGAGAAGAACATGGAGTTCCGGAACTGGGTCCAGGGCACCACTTTCGTGACCCGGATGGACTACCTGACCCCGATGTTCAACGAGACCGCGTACTGCCTCGCGGTCGAGAAGCTGCTCGGCATCACCGACCAGGTCCCGGACCGCGCCAGCGTGATCCGGGTGCTGATGATGGAGCTCAACCGGATCTCCTCGCACCTGGTCTGCCTGGCCACCGGCGGCATGGAGATCGGCTCCACCACGCTGATGATCTACGGCTTCCGGGACCGCGAACTCATCCTGGACGTCTTCGAGTTGGTCACCGGCCTGCGGATGAACCACGCGTACGTCCGCCCCGGCGGGCTGGCCCAGGACCTGCCGCCCGGCGCGGTGGACCAGATCCGCGAGGCGGTGAAGCTGCTCCGCTCGCGGATGCACGAGTACGACAAGCTGGCCACCGGGAACCCGGTCTTCAAGGCCCGTCTGGTCGACGTCGGCTTCCTGGACCTGCCCGGCTGCCTGGCGCTCGGCGCCACCGGCCCGATCCTGCGGGCCACCGGACTGCCGCACGACCTGCGCAAGACCGACCCGTACTGCGGGTACGAGAACTACGACTTCGAGGTCGCGACCGCGGACACCGCGGACTCCTACGGCCGGTTCCTGATCCGGCTGGAGGAGATGCACCAGTCGCTGCGGATCGTCGAGCAGTGCCTGGACCGGCTGAAGCCCGGCCCGGTGATGGTGGCCGACAAGAAGATCGCCTGGCCCGCCCAACTGGCCGTCGGCCCGGACGGGATGGGCAACTCGCTGGACCACATCCGGAAGATCATGGGCACCTCGATGGAGGCCCTGATCCACCACTTCAAGCTGGTCACCGAGGGCTTCCGGGTGCCGGTCGGCCAGGCCTACGCGGCCGTCGAGTCCCCCAAGGGCGAGCTCGGCGTGCACGTGGTGAGCGACGGCGGGACCCGCCCGTACCGGGTGCACTTCCGGGACCCGTCGTTCACCAACCTGCAGACGATGGCGGCGATGTGCGAGGGCGGCCAGGTCGCCGACGTGATCGTCGCGGTGGCCGGGATCGACCCGGTGATGGGAGGAGTGGACCGGTGAGCAGCGACGTCCAACTGGGGATGCCGGCCCTCCCCGCCAAGCCGTACCCGGCCGAGGTCGAGGCCCGACTGGCCGAGGACGCCAAGGAGTTGATCGGCCGCTACCCGGTGGCCCGGTCCGCCCTGCTGCCGCTGCTGCACCTGGTGCAGGCGGAGGAGGGCTGCGTGACGCCGACCGGGATCCGGTTCTGCGCCGAGCAGTTGGACCTGACCACGGCCGAGGTGACCGCGGTGGCCACCTTCTACACCATGTACCGCCGCCGCCCGGCCGGCGAGTACCACGTCGGCGTCTGCACCAACACGCTCTGCGCGGTGCTCGGCGGCGACGAGATCTTCGAGGACCTCAAGCAGCACCTGGGCGTGGAGAACAACCAGACCACCCCGGACGGCAAGGTCTCGATCGAGCGGATCGAGTGCAACGCGGCCTGCGACTACGCCCCCGTGGTGATGGTCAACTGGGAGTTCTTCGACAACCAGACGCCGCAGAGCGCACGGGAGCTGGTCGACCAGCTGAAGGACGGCCAGGAGGTGCGGCCGACCCGCGGCGCCCGGCTCTGCTCCTTCAAGGAGACCTCCCGCATCCTGGCCGGCTTCCCGGACGAGCGCCCCGGCGCGGTGGACGCCTCCGGCGCGGGCGGCGCGCCCTCGCTGGCCGGGCTCCGGCTCGCCAAGGGCGAGGCACTGCCCGGCACCCCCGGCACCAAGGTCGTGGCTCCGAGGCACGAAGGGACCGAAGCGTGATGACCTCCGCAGAGCCGGCCGAGAAGTTGCTCTCGCCCGTGCTGTCCGCCTCCTGGGACGACCACCGCCCCTGGAGCCTCGAAACCTACCGCCGTCACGAGGGCTACCAGGGCCTGCGGAACGCCCTGGCGATGGCCCCCGACGAGGTGATCGCCCAGGTCAAGGACTCCGGCCTGCGCGGCCGCGGCGGGGCCGGCTTCCCGACCGGCATGAAGTGGCAGTTCATCCCGCAGAACGACGGCAAGCCGCACTACCTGGTGGTGAACGCCGACGAGTCCGAGCCGGGCACCTGCAAGGACATCCCGCTGCTCTTCGCCAACCCGCACTCGCTGATCGAGGGCATGGTCATCGCGTCCTACGCGATCCGCTGCGAGCACGCCTTCATCTACCTGCGCGGCGAGGTCGTGCCGGTGCTGCGGCGGCTGCACGCGGCGGTGGCCGAGGCGTACGAGGCCGGGTACCTCGGCAAGAACATCCTCGGCTCCGGCATCGACCTGGACATCACCGTGCACGCGGGTGCCGGGGCGTACATCTGCGGCGAGGAGACGGCGCTGCTGGACTCGCTGGAGGGCCGCCGCGGCCAGCCCCGGCTGCGTCCGCCGTTCCCGGCGATCGCCGGTCTGTACGCCTGCCCGACGGTGGTGAACAACGTCGAGTCGATCGCCTCGGTGCCGCCGATCCTGGCCAGGGGCAACGAGTGGTTCAAGTCGCTGGGCACCGAGAAGTCCCCCGGCTTCACCCTCTACTCGCTCTCCGGGCACGTCACCAACCCCGGCCAGTACGAGGCCCCGCTCGGCATCACGCTGCGTCAGCTGCTGGAGATCAGCGGCGGCATCCGGGCCGGGCACCGGCTCAAGTTCTGGACCCCGGGCGGCAGTTCGACCCCGATGTTCACCGACGAGCACCTCGACGTGCCGCTCGACTACGAGGGCGTCGGGGCCGCCGGGTCGATGCTCGGCACCAAGGCGCTGCAGGTCTTCGACGAGACCACCTGCGTGGTCCGGGCGGTCACCCGGTGGACCGAGTTCTACGCCCACGAGTCCTGCGGCAAGTGCACCCCGTGCCGCGAAGGCACGTACTGGCTGGTGCAGTTGCTCAAGCGGATCGAGGCGGGCGAGGGCACCGACGGTGACCTGGAGAAGCTGCTGGACATCGCCGACAACATCAACGGCAAGTCCTTCTGCGCCCTCGGCGACGGCGCGGCCAGCCCGATCGTCTCCTCGCTGCAGTACTTCCGCGAGGAGTACGAGCGGCACCTGACCGAGCGGCGCTGCCCGTTCGACCACTCCGCCTCCACCGTCTGGGCCGACCGCACCGCCCACGACCACACCACCGAGAGGGAGGTGCACGCATGACCGTGACCGAGCCGCCGAAGACCAGCACCGACCTCGTCACGCTCACCATCGACGGAGTCGAACTCCAGGTCCCCAAGGGCACCTTGGTGATCCGGGCGGCCGAGCAGATCGGCACCCAGATCCCGCGCTTCTGCGACCACCCGCTGCTCGCCCCGGCCGGGGCCTGCCGCCAGTGCATCGTCGAGGTCGAGGGCCAGCGCAAGCCGGTCGCCTCCTGCACCATCCCGGTGGCCGAGGGCATGGTGGTCCGCACCCAGGTCAGCTCGCCGGTGGCCGAGAAGGCCCAGCGCGGCGTGATGGAGCTGCTGCTGATCAACCACCCGCTGGACTGCCCGGTCTGCGACAAGGGCGGCGAGTGCCCCCTGCAGAACCAGGCGATGTCCACCGGTGACGCCGACACCCGCTTCGACGGGATGAAGCGCACCTACCCCAAGCCGCTGCCGGTCTCCACCCAGGTGCTGCTGGACCGCGAGCGCTGCGTGCTCTGCGCCCGCTGCACCCGCTTCTCCGAGCAGGTGGCCGGTGACCCGTTCATCGACCTGCTGGAGCGCGGTGCCAACCAGCAGGTCGGCACCGGGGCCGGGGACGACTTCGAGTCCTACTTCTCCGGCAACACCATCCAGATCTGCCCGGTCGGCGCGCTCACCTCGGCCGCCTACCGGTTCCGCTCCCGCCCGTTCGACCTGGTCTCCTCGCCCAGCGTCTGCGAGCACTGCTCCTCCGGCTGCGCCCAGCGCACCGACCACCGCCGCGGCAAGGTGCTCCGCCGGCTGGCCGGGGACGACCCGGCGGTGAACGAGGAGTGGAACTGCGACAAGGGCCGGTTCGCCTTCCGCTACGCCCAGCAGCGCGACCGCCTCACCGCCCCGATGATCCGCAAGGACGGCGAACTCGTCGCCGTCTCCTGGCCGGAGGCGCTGGCCTTCGCCGCCGAGGGGCTGCGCGGCGCCAAGGCCGCGGTCCTCGCGGGCGGCCGCGTCACGGTCGAGGACGCCTACGGCTACGGCAAGTTCGCCCGGGTCGCGCTCGGCACCAACGACGTGGACTTCCGGGCCCGCCCGCTCTCCGCCGAGGAGGCCGACTTCCTGGCCTCCGAGGTGGCCGGCACCGGTGTGGACCTGGACGGCGAGGGCGTCTCCTACGAGGCGCTGGAGGCCGCACCGGCCGTGCTGCTCGCGGGCTTCGAGCCCGAGGAGGAGTCGCCGATCGTCTTCCTGCGGCTGCGCAAGGCCAACCGGGCCAAGGGGCTCCAGGTCTTCTCGGTCGCCTCGCACCGCAGCCGCGGCCTGGCCAAGCTGCACGGCGCGCTGCTCCCGGCCGCGCCCGGCACCGAGGCCGAGTGGCTGGCCGCGCTGGCGGACGACACCGCACTCGGCGACGAGGCGGGCCGGGCCGGCCAACTGCTGCGCCAGGCAGGGGCGGTGATCCTGGTCGGCGAGCGCCTCGCCACCGTGGCCGGCGGTCTGACCGCCGCCCTCAAGCTCGCCGCCGCCACCGGCGCCCGGCTGGCCTGGGTGCCGCGCCGGGCCGGCGAGCGCGGCGCGGTGGAGGCCGGTGCGCTGCCCGGCCTGCTGCCCGGCGGCCGTCCGGTGAACTCCGGCGCCGCCCGGGCCGAGACCGCCGCCGTCTGGGGCGCGGCCGAACTCCCGGCCAGGCTCGGCCGGGACACCGACCAGATCCTGGCGGCCGCCGCCCACGGCGACCTGGACGCGCTGGTGATCGGCGGGCTCGACCCGGACGACCTGGCCGACCCGGCACTGGCCGACGAGGCGCTGGCCCGGGTGCGGTTCACCGTCTCGCTGGAGCTGCGCCCGTCCGCCGTCACCGAGCGGGCCGACGTGGTGCTGCCGGTGGCCGCGGTGACCGAGAAGGCCGGCACCTACCTCGACTGGGAGGGCCGGGTGCGGATGTTCGAGGCCGCGCTCAAGCCCGACCAGCTGATGGCCCGCCAACTCCACTCGGACGTCCGGGTGCTGAGCATGCTGGCCGACGCCATCGGCAGCCCGATCGGCGTCCCGGACGTCCGGGCCGCCCGGCTGGAGCTGGACCGTTTCGCCCCGTGGGAGGGCGACCTGCCCAGCGCGCCCAGCGCCGCCCCCGCCCCGCTGCCCCGCCCGGCCACCGGCCAGGCCGTGCTGGCGGGCCACCGGCTGCTGCTGGACAACGGCACCCTGCAGACCGGCGACGAGCACCTGGCCGGCACCCGGCACGCCGCGGTGGCCCGGCTCTCGCCCGCCACCGCCGCCGAGATCGGCGCCGGGAAGGCGCTGCGGATCACCGGCCCCGGCGGCTCGCTGGTCCTGCCGCTGGAGCTCAGCCCCGAGCAGCCCGACCGCACCGTCTGGCTGCCCCTCAACTCCACGCCGGGCGGCGCCCACCGCACCCTCGGCACCACCACCGGACACCTGGTGACCATCGCCCCGGCGGAGGAGTCATGACGCTGGCCGCATACGAGACCCTCGGCTTCTTCGGGCGCGACCCGTGGTGGCTGGTGCTGATCAAGGCGGTGTTCGTCTTCGCCTTCCTGGTCGGCACCGTGCTGATCGCGATCGTCTGGGAGCGCAAGGTCGTGGCCTGGATGCAGCTGCGCATCGGCCCCAACCGGCACGGCCCCTGGGGCATGCTGCAGTCGCTGGCCGACGGCGTGAAGCTGGCGCTCAAGGAAGACCTGGTGGTCACCGGCGCCGACAAGGTGGTCTACGTCCTGGCGCCGATCGTCGCCGCGATCCCGGCCTTCATGGCCTTCGCGGTGATCCCGTTCGGCCCGGCGGGCAACGAGGTCTCCATCTTCGGCACCCGCACCCCGATGCAGCTCACCGACCTGCCGATCGCCCTGCTCTACATCCTGGCGGTGGCCTCGGTCGGCATCTACGGGATCGTGCTGGCCGGCTGGTCCTCCGGCTCGACCTACCCGCTGCTCGGCGGCCTGCGCTCCTCGGCGCAGATGATCTCCTACGAGATCGCGATGGGCCTGTCCTTCGCGGCGGTCTTCATCTACTCCGGCTCGATGTCCACCTCGGAGATCGTCGCCTCCCAGCAGCCGACCTGGTTCGCGGTGCTGCTGCCGGTCTCCTTCATCGTCTACATCATCGCGATGGTCGGTGAGACCAACCGTGCCCCGTTCGACCTCCCGGAGGCCGAGGGCGAGCTGGTCGGCGGCTTCAACACCGAGTACTCCTCGCTGAAGTTCGCGATGTTCATGCTGGCCGAGTACGTCAACATGGTCACCGTTTCGGCGGTCGCCTCCACCCTCTTCCTGGGCGGCTGGCGGGCCCCGTACCCGATCTCGACGTTCTGGGAGGGCGCCAACCACGGTTGGTGGCCGATGCTCTGGATCACCCTGAAGATCCAGCTGCTGCTCTTCTTCTTCATCTGGCTGCGCGGCACCCTGCCCCGGTTCCGCTACGACCAGTTCATGAAGCTGGGCTGGAAGGTGCTGATCCCGGTCTCGCTGGTCTGGCTGGTGATGGTGGCCACCGTCCGCGCGCTGCGCAACGAGGGCTACGACTTCGGCCAGGTGGTGCTGTACGTCGGCGCCCCGGTGCTGGTGGTGCTGCTGCTGTTCCTGCTCCGCGACGTGGTCAAGGCCAAGGAGAAGACCGAACCCGCGGCCGAGGCCGCAGAGTTCGACCCGATGGCGGGTGGCTACCCCGTCCCGCCGCTGCCCGGTCAGCAGCTCCCCCCGGTGCCCCGCCGTCGCAGCCGGGCCCCGCAACTCCAGGACGCCCTGAACGGCGCCACCTCCAACTCCGCGGAAGGGAGCTGAGACGATGTCGGACGAGAAGGCTGAGAAGCCGTCCCTCCTCGGCCCGGCCGCAGGCTTCGGCGTGACCTTCAAGGCCATGTTCAAGAAGCGGCTCACCGAGCAGTACCCGGAGCAGAAGAAGCCCACCGCTCCCCGCTTCCACGGCCGGCACCAGCTGAACCGGCACCCGGACGGCCTGGAGAAGTGCGTCGGCTGCGAGCTCTGCGCCTGGGCCTGCCCGGCCGACGCGATCTACGTCGAGGGCGCGGACAACACCGACGAGGAGCGCTACTCGCCGGGCGAGCGGTACGGCGCGGTCTACCAGATCAACTACGCCCGCTGCATCCTCTGCGGCCTCTGCATCGAGGCCTGCCCGACCCGGGCGCTCACCATGACCAACGAGTACGAGCTGGCCGACTCCTCGCGGGCCGACCTGATCTTCACCAAGGAGCAGCTCCTGGTGGGGCTCACCGAGGGCATGGTCGACTCGCCGCACGCCTACTACCCGGGTGCCGACGAGGGCGCGTACTACCGGGGCGAGATCACCGCGGCCGCGCCCGGCACCGTCCAGCAGGAGCGCACCGACCGGGAGAAGGAGGAGCAGTCGTGACCTCCACCGGAGAGGCGGTCCAGTTCTGGATCCTCGCCGTGATCGCCGTCGGCGGCGCGCTCGGCATGCTGCTGCTCAAGAAGGCGGTGCACAGCGCGCTCTGCCTGGCCGCCACCATGATGGCGCTGGCGGTCTGCTACCTGGCCCAGGGCGCGGTCTTCCTGGGCGTGGTGCAGATCGTCGTCTACACCGGCGCGATCATGATGCTCTTCCTGTTCGTGCTGATGCTGGTCGGCGTGACGAGCGCCGACTCGCTGAAGGAGCAGCTCAAGGGCCAGCGGATCGCCGCGGTGCTCTGCGGCCTCGGCTTCGGCGTGCTGCTGATCGCCGGCATCTCCAACGCCAAGCTCTCGACCTTCACCGGCCTGGCCGAGGCCAACGCCGAGGGGAACGTCCAGGGCCTGGCCCGGCTGCTGTTCACCGACTACGTCTGGGCCTTCGAGCTCACCGGCGCGCTGCTGATCACCGCCGCCATCGGCGCGATGGTGCTGACCCACCGCGAGCACGTCCAGGCGCCGCTCACCCAGCGGCAGTTGGCCGACCAGCGGGTCCGCGACAACATCCAGGTGCCGCCGCTGCCCGCCCCCGGCGTGTACGCCCGGCACAACGCGGTGGACATCCCGGCCCTGCTGCCGGACGGCACCGTCAGCGAGGACTCGGTGATGAACACGCTGCGCGAGCGCGGCCAGATCCGGGACGTCAGCCACGACATGCTGGAGCGGATGGCCGAGCTGGAGGGCCGCACCGCCGAGTACCTGGGCCGCCCGCAGTCGGCCCGGCCTGCGGTGGCCGGCCCGCGCAAGCAGCTGGAGCCCGTCCCGAGCAAGGAGGAGGCGGAGTGAACCCCGTCAACTACCTCTACCTCTCCGCCCTGTTGTTCACCATCGGCGCCTCCGGCGTGCTGATCCGGCGCAACGCGATCGTGCTCTTCATGTGCGTGGAGCTGATGCTCAACGCCTCGAACCTGGCCCTGGTCACCTTCTCCCGGCTGCACGGCAACCTGGACGGCCAGATCATCGCGTTCTTCACCATGGTGGTCGCGGCGGCCGAGGTCGTGGTCGGCCTCGCCATCATCGTGTCCATCTTCCGGTCCAGGCACTCGGCTTCGGTCGATGACAGCAACCTGATGAAGCTGTAGGCGGAGGGCCCACGGTGAACTCACTCATTCCGCTGCTGGTGGCAGCGCCGCTGGCCGGAGCCGCCCTGCTGCTGCTCGGCGGCCGGCTCCTCGACCGCTTCGGTCACTGGCTGGCCACCGCGCTGGCCGCCGCCTCCTTCGGCCTCGGCCTGGCGCTCTTCTCCGACCTGCTCGGCAAGGACGCCGAGCACCGGACCCTGACCTCCAAGCTGTTCACCTGGATCGAGGTGGGCGGCTTCAAGGCCGACCTCGCCTTCCAGCTGGACCAACTCTCGGTCACCTTCGTCCTGTTGATCTCCGGCGTCGGCACCCTGATCCACGTCTACTCGATGGGGTACATGGCGCACGACGAGCGCCGCCGCCGCTTCTTCGCCTACCTGAACCTCTTCCTGGCCGCCATGCTGCTCCTGGTCCTGGCGGACAACTACCTGCTGCTGTACGCGGGTTGGGAGGGCGTCGGCCTGGCCTCGTACCTGCTGATCGGCTTCTGGCAGCACAAGCCGAGCGCGGCCGTGGCGGCCAAGAAGGCCTTCCTGGTCAACCGGGTCGGCGACCTCGGGCTGTCGATCGGCATCATGCTGATGTTCGTCGAGTTCGGCGACCTGACCTTCGCCGGGGTCTTCGGCACCGCCGGCCAGGCGAGCGAGGGCAAGCTCACCGCGATCGCCCTGATGCTGCTGCTGGCCGCCTGCGGCAAGTCCGCCCAGGTGCCGCTGCAGTCCTGGCTCGGCGACGCGATGGAGGGCCCGACCCCGGTCTCGGCCCTGATCCACGCGGCCACCATGGTGACCGCCGGGGTCTACCTGATCACCCGCTCCAGCGCCATCTTCGATCTGGCGCCGGACGCGCAGACGGTGGTCGTGGTGGTCGGTGCCGTCACCCTGCTGTTCGGTGCGATCGTCGGTTGCGCCAAGGACGACATCAAGAAGGCACTGGCCGGCTCGACCATGTCGCAGATCGGCTACATGGTGCTGGCCGCCGGCCTCGGCCCGATCGGCTACGCCTTCGCCATCATGCACCTGGTCACCCACGGCTTCTTCAAGGCCGGGCTCTTCCTCGGCGCCGGATCGGTCATGCACGGCATGAACGACGAGGTGAACATGCGTCACTACGGCGGCCTGCGCAAGAAGATGCCGGTCACCTTCGTGACCTTCGGCCTGGGCTACCTGGCGATCATCGGCTTCCCGGGCCTGTCCGGCTTCTTCTCCAAGGACCTGATCATCGAGGCGGCCTTCGCCAAGGGCGGCACCGAGGGCTGGATCCTCGGCGTCTGCACCCTGGTCGGCGCCGCCGTCACCGCGTTCTACATGACCCGCGTGATGATCCTGACCTTCTTCGGCGAGAAGCGCTGGCAGCCCGACGCCGAGGGCCACGAGCCGCACCCGCACGAGTCCCCGGCCAGCATGACGCTGCCGATGATCGTGCTGGCCTTCGGCTCGGTCTTCGCCGGTGGCCTCTTCGCGGTGAACGAGTCCTTCGTCAGCTGGCTGGAGCCCGTCACCGGCCTGGCCCACGGCCACTCGCCGCTGAACGCCACCACCGTCACCGTGCTCACCTCGGTCTGCGTGGCGGCCGGCGTGCTGCTCTCCTGGCTGATGTACGGCCGCGGGCCGGTGCCGGTCACCCCGCCGGTCGGCTCGTTCCTCACCCGGGCGGCCCGCCGCGACCTGCTCCAGGACGACTTCAACCACGCCGTCCTGGTCCGCCCCGGCGCCGCGCTCACCGCTTCGCTGGTCTACGCGGACGCCAAGGTGGTCGACGGCACGGTGAACGGCCTGGCCGCGGCGATCGGCGGGCTCTCCGCCCGGCTGCGCCGGACCCAGACCGGCTTCGTGCGCAGCTACGCGCTCTCCATGTTCGGCGGCACGTTGGTGCTGGTCGCCACCACTCTCCTCATGAGGTCCGTCTGATGTCACGTCAACTCACTTGGGGGGTACGGCAATGAGCTATCTGCTGACCGCCACCTGTGCCGTCCCGGCCGTCGGGGCGGTGCTCACCGCGGCGCTGCCCGGCGGCTCCACCGAGGCCCGCCGGCGGACCGCCAAGGTCGCCGCGCTGGTCCTCTCGCTGGCCACCCTGGTGCTGGCCGCGCTGGTCGTCGCCGAGTTCGAACCGGGCGGCGCCCGTTACCAGTTGACCGAGTCGTACAGCTGGATCAAGTCCTTCGGGATCAGCTTCTCGCTCGGCGTGGACGGCATCGGCGCGGTGCTGGTGCTGCTCACCGCGGTGCTGGTGCCGATCGTGATGCTGGCCTCCTGGAACGACGCCGAGCCGATCCAGAACCCGGACGGCACCTTCGAGAACCTGCGCCGCACCCAGGGCTTCTTCGCCCTGGTGCTGGCGGTGGAGTCGATGGTGGTGGTCTCCTTCCTGGCCACCGACGTCTTCGTGTTCTACGTCTTCTTCGAAGCCATGCTGATCCCGATGTACTTCCTGATCGGCGGCTTCGGCGACCGCGCGGGCGGCCCGGACGCGAGCGCCCAGCGCTCGTACGCCGCGGTCAAGTTCCTGCTCTACAACCTGCTCGGCGGGCTGGTCATGCTGGCCGCCGTGATCGGGCTGTACGTGGTCGCCGCCGACCAGGGCCTGCCCACCTTCGACCTGCCGACGCTGAGCGCGGCGATCGCCGAGGGCAAGCTGAACATCGACCCGTCCGCCGAGAAGGCGCTCTTCCTGGGCTTCTTCTTCGCCTTCGCGGTGAAGGCCCCGCTCTGGCCGCTGCACACCTGGCTGCCGAACGCGATGGGCGAGGCCACCCCCGGGACGGCCGTGCTGATCACCGCGGTGGTCGACAAGGTCGGCACCTTCGCGATGCTCCGGTTCTGCCTGGGCCTCTTCCCGGAGGCCTCCCAGGACTTCGGGCCGGCCATCCTGGTGCTCTCGCTGATCGGGATCGTCTACGGCGCGCTGCTGGCGGTGGGCCAGAAGGACATCAAGCGGCTGGTGGCGTACGCCTCCATCTCGCACTTCGGCTTCATCATCATGGGCGTCTTCGCCTTCACCAGCCAGGCGCAGAGCGGTGCCACGCTCTACATGGTCAACCACGGCATCTCCACCGCCGCCTGGATGCTGGTGGCCGGCTTCCTGATCTCCCGCCGCGGCTCGCGCCTGATCGCCGACTTCGGCGGCGTCCAGAAGGTGGCCCCGGTGCTGGCCGGCACCTTCCTGATCGGCGGCCTGGCCACCCTGTCGCTGCCCGGACTCGCCCCGTTCGTCAGCGAGTTCCTGGTGCTGGTCGGCACCTTCGCCAAGTACCCGGTGGTGGGCATCGTGGCCACCCTGGGCATCGTGCTGGCCGCGCTGTACGCGCTGCTGCTCTACCAACGCACCATGACCGGCCCCGTCACGCCGCAGGTCGAGGGCATGGCGGACCTGAAGGTCCGTGAACTCGCCGTGGTGGCACCGCTGGTGGCACTGACCATCTTCCTGGGCGTCTACCCCAAGCCGCTCACCGACCTGGTCAACCCGGCGGTGGACGCCACGCTCTCCCAGGTCCACCAGACCGACCCGGCACCGGCCCACCCGGTCGCCGCCACCACCGGAGGTGAGCACAAGTGACCGGTTGGCTCACAGCGGCCGGCGGCAACAGCCCCAGCATCCCGGCCCCGCACGTCGAGTACGGCCAGCTCTCCCCGATGCTGATCGTGCTCGGGGCGGCCCTGCTCGGCATCCTCGCCGAGGCCTTCCTGCCCCGGCGGGCCCGCTACGGCGCCCAGGTCACCATCGCGCTGCTGGGCCTCGCGGCCTCCTTCGCGGCAGTGGTGGTACTGGCCACCCAGGGCCACGCCACCACCGAGTCCGGCCTGCTGGCCATGGGCGCGGTGGCCATCGACGGCCCGGCGCTCTTCGTCCAGGGCGTCATCCTGCTGACCGCCGTGATGGCCGTCCTCACCTACGCCGAGCGGCGGTTGGAGCCGCGCCTGAACGGCCACGGGGTGGACGCCTTCGCCGCCCAGGGCGCCGCGGTGCCCGGCAGCGAGCAGGAGCGGCAGGCCACCAAGGCCGGGTTCACCTCCACCGAGGTCTTCCCGCTCACCCTGTTCGCGGTCGGCGGCATGCTGCTCTTCCCGGCCGCCAACGACCTGCTGACCATGTTCGTCGCGCTGGAGGTCTTCTCCCTCCCGCTCTACCTGCTCTGCGCGCTGGCCCGGCGCCGCCGGCTGCTCTCCCAGGAGGCCGCCGTCAAGTACTTCCTGCTCGGCGCCTTCGCCTCGGCCTTCTTCCTGTTCGGCACCGCGCTGCTCTACGGCTACGCCGGGACGGTCCGGCTGAGCGGGATCGCCGACGTGGTCTCCGGCGTCGCCCAGGTCACCCCCGCCCTCGCCTCCACCACCCAGAACGACGCGCTGCTGCTGATCGGCCTCGCGATGCTCTCGGTCGGCCTGCTCTTCAAGGTCGGCGCGGTGCCGTTCCACTCCTGGACCCCGGACGTCTACCAGGGCGCGCCGACCCCGGTCACCGGCTTCATGGCCGCCGCCACCAAGACCGCCGCCTTCGGCGCCTTCCTGCGGCTGTTCTACGTCGCCTTCCCCGGCCTGCGCTGGGACTGGCGGCCCGTCATGTGGGGCGTGGCGATCCTGACCATGGTGGTCGGCGCGGTGCTGGCCGTCACCCAGCAGGACGTCAAGCGCCTGCTGGCCTACTCCTCGATCGCCCACGCCGGCTTCATCCTGACCGGCGTGATCGCCTCCAACAAGCAGGGCGTCGGGGCGGTGCTCTTCTACCTGGCCGCGTACTCCTTCGTCACCCTCGGCGCCTTCGCCGTGGTGACCCTGGTCCGCGACTCCAAGGGCGAGGCCACCCACCTCTCCAGCTGGGCCGGGCTCGGCCGCCGCTCCCCCCTGCTGGCGGCCGTCTTCGCCCTCTTCCTGCTGGCCTTCGCCGGCATCCCGCTCACCTCCGGCTTCACCGGCAAGTTCGCCGTCTTCCAGGCGGCGGCGGCCGGCGGCGCCACCCCGCTGGTGATCGTCGGCGTGCTCTCCTCCGCGGTGGCCGCCTTCTTCTACATCAAGGTCATCGTCCTGATGTTCTTCTCCGACCCGCGCCCCGGCGGCCCCGCCGTGGCCGTCCCGTCGGTGATGACCAGCACCGCCATCGCCCTCGGCGTGGTGGTCACCCTGGTCCTGGGCCTGGCCCCGCAGTACTTCCTCGACCTGGCCTCCTCGGCCTCCGTCTTCACCCGTTGAGGAACCTCCCCGGGGCCCGTAGCCGCTGGCTACGGGCCCCGTTCCGTGCCCGGTCGGCCACTGGTCCGCACGCCCGTGCAGTGATCGACTCGCGACCGGATACCCTCCTAGTAGGCCAGCGGCGGCACTCAGGGACCGGGCCGCTAATCGACCAGGGACAGGAGTGGTCTGCGTGACCGTCGTGGGGCCCTTCGGGCTGACCGTGCAGGACCGCGATCTGACCAGCGACGTCCAGGCCGGCATGGACGCGGTGGAGACCGCGCTGCTGGAGGCCGTCAAGAGCGAGGTGCCGTTCATCACGGTCACCGCGAGCCACCTGATCGAGGCCGGGGGCAAGCGCTTCCGCCCGCTGCTGGTGATGCTGGCCGCGCAGTTCGGCGACCCGTACGCGCCGGGCGTGGTGCCGGCCGCGGTGGTGGTGGAGCTGACCCACCTCGCGACCCTCTACCACGACGACGTGATGGACGAGGCCCCCGTGCGGCGCGGCGCCCCGAGCGCCAACTCCCGCTGGGACAACTCGGTGGCCATCCTCACCGGCGACTTCCTGTTCTCCCGCGCCTCCCAGGTGCTGGCCGAGCTCGGGCCGGAGGCGGTCCGGATCCAGGCCGACGCGTTCGAGCGGCTGGTGACCGGTCAGATCCTGGAGACCGCCGGGCCGCGCCCCGGAGACGACCCGCTCCAGCACTACCTGGACGTGATCGCCGGCAAGACCGGCTCGCTGATCGCGGTGGCCGGCCACTTCGGCGCGCTGATGGCCGGGGCCGCCCCGGAGGTGGTGGAGATCCTGCGCCAGTACGGCGAGCGGATGGGCACCGCCTTCCAGCTGGCCGACGACGTGCTGGACATCGCCAGCGACGGCCACGAGTCCGGCAAGACCCCCGGAACCGACCTGCGCGAGGGCGTGCCGACCCTGCCGATCCTGCTGCTCCGTCAGATGCCGGTCGACCAGGACGACCCGGAGGACCTGCGGCTGCGCGAGCTGCTCGACCAGGACCTCGCCAAGGACGACGAGCTGCACGCCGAGGCGCTGCGCCTGCTGCGCCGCCACCCGGCGCTGGAGCGGGCCCGCCGCGAGACCCTGCGCTACGCCGAGGAGTCCCGCGCGCTGCTCGCACCGCTGCCGGACTGCCCGGCCAAGGCCGCCCTCCAGGGGCTCTGCGACGCGGTGGCCATCCGCACCATGTGAGGCCCGCCCGGCGGCGCGACGTCCAGTTGCAGCGGCCCAAGGGGCGCGAGGCTCTGCTGATGTGCGGCTCCGCCGCGGGGCGCGCGGGGGAACGGCAGCACGTGCAACTGGCTGACGGAGCCTCAGTTGCAGGTGAGCCGCCTTCCGTACTCGCGCAGTTCCCCGCGCCCCCGGTGTGACCACTCTCGCCCCGGGCCCGGTCAGGCGGCGTGGAGGGCCTGGACGATCCGCATCCGGCGTACCCGCCGGGCCGGCAGTACCGAGGCGGCCACGCCGAGGAGGCCGGCGGCGGCCAGGAGCAGGGCCACCGTGCCGTACGGCAGGAAGGCCAGGGAGAGCCCCTCGCCGGTCACCGAGCGGGCCGCCAGCACCCCGTAGACCCCGCCCAGGACGGTGCCCGCCACCGCGCCGCCGAGGGCCAGCAGGGCGGCCTCCAAGGTGAGCAGGGAACGCAGTTGATCCCCGGTCAGGCCGATCGCCCGCAGCATGCCGAGCTCCCGGGTGCGTTCGTCCACCGAGAGGGTCAGGGTGGCGGCCACCCCGATCGCGGCGATCACCATCGAGAAGCCGAGCAGCACGGTGGAGACCAGCATCATGGTGTCCAGCACGTCCCGGACGTAGGCGGCCTCCGAGGCCGAGTCGGTGACCCGGACGCCGGGGAAGCCGGCCAGTGCCTCGTCGACCGCCCGGCGGGCCCCGTCGCGGTCGGTGGAGCCGGTGGCGGAGATCCAGGCGGTGGCCACCGCGGCGTCCGGCGCGGCCGCGGCCAGGGTGGCCGGGGTGACGTACACGGTGGCTTCGGGGAGCAGGGCGTGGGGGAGGGCGGAGGGGCCGGTGCGGGTCTGCCAGACGGTGCCGTCCGGGAGCCGGAGCGCTACGGCGCGGCCGGTGGCCAGTGCCTCGCCGTCGCGCAGGGCGCGGGCCTCGTCCACGCCCTCGGCCGAGCCGTTCAGCCGGGCCGGGTCGGCCGCGGCCACCACGGTGGGGCGGCCGTCCAGCCGCACGGTGGCGGTGCGGACGGGGGTGACGGTCAGTTCGGGCCGCCGCTCCAGTGCCGCCAGCGCCCCGGCCGGGAGCCGGCCGTCCTCGGTGGCCAGTGCGAAGGCGCCCGGGTGACGGGCGCTCAGCATCCCCTCCAGCGAACCGCCCGCCACCGACAGCGCGGTGGCCGCCGAGACCGCCACCGTGACGCCGACCAGCAGGGCCGAGGCGGCCGAACCGGTCCGGCCCGGGTTGGAGCGCAGCTGCTGGGCGGCCAGCCGCCCGGTGGTGCCGAAGGCCCGGCGGGCCGGCAGGCCGAGCAGCGAGACCACCGGCGGCAGCAGGAAGCGGGCCAGCCGCAGCACACCGAAGAAGCTGGAGACCGCGCCCACCGTGACGGCCAGCAGGGCGGCGGCCGAACCGCCCTGGCCGCCGATCACCAGCATCAGCGCGCCGAAGCCGAGCAGCAGCGCCGAGACCGCCCCGCGCACCACCTTGTTGCCGAGGTCCGGCAGGGCCGCCCCGGACTCGGAGAGCGCCGCCACCGGCGGCACCGCCGAGGCCAGCCTCGCCGGGCGCCGCACCGCCAGCGCGGTCAGTGCCAGGCCGAACAGACCCGCCGTCAGGAAGACCGGCCAGGACGGCAGCAGCGAGACCGAGACCGGCCCCAGGTCCACCAGGGCCAGCACCCCGGTGCCCAGCAGGCAGGCCAGTCCGCCGGCCACCAGCCCGGCCGCCGAGGCCAGCACCCCGAGCATCAGCCCCTGCAGCAGGATCATCCGCCGCACCTGCCGCTGCGAGGCGCCCACGCAGCGCAGCAGCGCCAACTGCCGCGCCCGCTGGGCCAGGACCACCGAGAAGGTGTTGGTCACCACCATCCGGGCCACCGCGAGGGCGATCAGCACGAAGGAGAGCGCGGCCGCCAGCACCACCGAGTACATCGCCCCGGTGCTGCTCCTCGCCTCCTCCACCGAGGCCGCCCTGGTCCGGGCCGTCACGCCGTCGCCGAGCGCCCGCCCGACCGCCTCCGCGACCGTGGCCGGGGCAGCGCCGGGGGCCGCCGCCAGGTCCAGCTGGGTGACCGTCAGACGGGACGCCCAGGCGGCGGCCGCGTCGTGCGGCAGGCCGAGCACCGGGTGGCCGGAGAGGGTCGGCGAGCCGCTGGTCTCCAGCAGGCCGGTCAGCACGGCCCGGCCGGTGGAGCCGTCGGCCCGCAGCACCGTGACCTGCCCGCCCGGGGCGACGCCGAGGTCCTCGGCGGTCCCCTCGTCCAGCAGCAGTTCGCCGTCCCGGGACGGCCAGGCGCCCCGGGCCAGCCGCTGCCAGCGCAGCGCCGGATCGGCGGCCACCGAGGTGACCACGGTGGCCTCGTCCAGCGGACGGCCGGAGGCGGTGAGCACGGTGCCGGTGCCGGCCAGCCGCTCCGCCACCGACACCACCCCGGGCACCTGCGCGGCCCGGCGGGCGGCGTCCGCCGGCAGGCCCTCCCGGGCCCGCCCCGCGGCCGCGGTGACCTGCACCGCGCCCGGGCCGACCTCGGTGGCGGCGGTCTGCGAGAACGAGTCCACCAGGGCACCGCTCGCCCCCACCGACAGCACCAGGAACGCCACCCCGACCGCCACCGCCACACCGGTCAGCACCAGTTGGCGGGCCTGGCCCAGGAACTCCTTGACGGTGTACCGCCCCAGCGAAGCCACGGTGGGCCGCTCCTCTCGGTCGTGATGGGTCCCTTCCACGCTAGGAGCGCGGCACGGGGCAGGAGACAGCACGAGGCACGATCCCGGGTCATCCCCCGGTATGCCGCCGCCGGGCCCGGTCTCCGCCCGAGGTCTGACCGGCCGTCAGGGTGGGAGAGACTGAGGGCGTTCGAGCCGCCGTCTCCCGAAGGGCCGTCATGCTGCGCGTCGTCATCGCCGAGGACTCCGTACTGCTCCGCGAGGGCCTCACCAGGCTGCTCACCGACCGGGGCCTGGAGGTGGTCGCCGGAGTCGGCGACGGCGAGGCGCTGCTGCGCACCGTCCAGGAACTGGCGGCGGCGGACGCCCTGCCGGACGTGGTGGTCGCGGACGTGCGGATGCCGCCGACGCACACCGACGAAGGGGTGCGGGCGTGCGTGGCGCTGCGCGGGCTGTACCCGGAGCTGGGGGTGCTGGTGCTCTCCCAGTACGTCGAGGAGAAGTACGCCGGGGAACTGCTGGCCGGGTCCACCCGGGGCGTCGGGTACCTGCTGAAGGACCGGGTGGCGGAGGTCCGGGAGTTCGTCGACGCGGTGGTCCGCGTGGCGGGCGGGGGGACGGCGCTGGACCCGGAGGTGGTGCAGCAGCTGCTGATGCGCAGCCGCAAGGGCGACGCACTGGCGGGGCTGACGCCGCGGGAGCGGGAGGTGCTCGGGCTGATGGCCGAAGGACGCACCAACGCGGCGGTCGCCCGGCAGCTGGTCGTCTCCGACGGGGCGGTCGAGAAGCACGTCAGCAACATCTTCCTCAAGCTGGGCCTCGGGCAGAGCTCGGAGGACCACCGGCGGGTGCTCGCGGTGTTGACGTACCTGCGTTCGTAGTGGCTCCACGGGGGCCGCGGGCGGGGCGGTGGCTACACCGGGGGCGCGGGGAACTGCACGCGGCGGAAGGCGACGACCGTGTGCCGGGTACGGAGGCTCACTTGCACGTGGTTGTCCGTACCCGGCATACGGGTCTGTGTCTTCCGCCGCGCGCAGTTCCTCGCGCCCCTGACCGCCCTCCGGGCGGTTAGGGGTCGGACAGGGGCGGTCGGGGGCTGGTGGGTATGGATCGTGGGCGAGTAGACGTTCTCGTGGGTGGTTGGGCCGAGTTCCGGTCCGGGGGAGGTTCGGCCGCCTAGGATTCGGAACGGTGCACCAGGCGGACGGGGCACACGGCTCACGCCCGCGGCTGGCGCCCACGAGGAGGTCCGCGGCAGTGACCAGTCAGGTCGATCAGGCAGAGGCAGTGGACGGCTCGGACGACGAGGGCCGGTCGGGCCCGGCCTCGCCACCGGGTGCCCGGCAACGGCCGGCGAAGCCGATCCGGCGTCTGGACCGGGTGATCATCCGTTTCGCCGGCGACTCCGGCGACGGCATGCAGCTCACCGGAGACCGCTTCACCTCGGAGACGGCCTCGTTCGGCAACGACCTCTCCACCCTGCCGAACTTCCCGGCCGAGATCCGGGCACCCGCCGGCACCCTGCCCGGTGTGTCGTCCTTCCAACTGCACTTCGCGGACCACGACATCCTGACCCCGGGCGACGCGCCCAACGTGCTGGTGGCGATGAACCCCGCCGCGCTGAAGGCCAACATGGCGGACCTGCCGCGCGGCGCCGAGATCATCGCCAACACCGACGAGTTCACCAAGCGCGCCCTGGCCAAGGTCGGCTACGCGGCCGACCCGCTGACCGACGGCTCGCTGGAGGCGTACCACCTGCACAGGGTGCCGCTCACCACGCTGACCCTGGAGGCGCTGAAGGACTCGGGGCTGGCCCGGAAGGACGCCGAGCGGGCGAAGAACATGTTCGCGCTCGGGCTGCTGTCCTGGATGTACCACCGGCCGACCCACGGCACCGAGGCGTTCCTGCGGCAGAAGTTCGCCAAGAAGCCCGAGATCGCGGAGGCCAACATCCTGGCGTTCCGGGCGGGTTGGAACTTCGGCGAGACCACCGAGGACTTCGCGGTCTCCTACGAGGTCTCCCCGGCCCGGCTGCCGGAGGGCACCTACCGGAACATCTCGGGGAACCTCGCGCTGGCCTACGGCCTGATCGCGGCGGGGGAGCGGTCGGGGCTGCCGCTGTTCCTGGGCTCGTACCCGATCACCCCGGCCTCGGACATCCTGCACGAGCTGTCCAAGCACAAGAACTTCGGCGTGCGGACCTTCCAGGCGGAGGACGAGATCGCCGGGATCGGGGCCGCGTTGGGCGCGGCCTTCGGCGGGGCGCTGGGCGTGACCACCACCTCGGGGCCGGGGGTGGCGCTGAAGTCGGAGACCATCGGGCTCGCGGTCTCGCTCGAACTCCCGTTGCTGGTGGTGGACATCCAGCGCGGCGGGCCGTCCACCGGGCTGCCGACCAAGACCGAGCAGGCCGACCTGCTGCAGGCGATGTTCGGTCGCAACGGCGAGGCGCCGGTGCCGATCGTGGCCCCCGCCACGCCGGCCGACTGCTTCGATGCGGCGCTGGAGGCGGCCCGGATCGCGGTCACCTACCGGACGCCGGTGTTCCTGCTGAGCGACGGCTACCTGGCCAACGGCTCGGAGCCGTGGCGGATCCCTGCGGTGGACGAACTCCCTTCGATCGCACCGGAGTTCGCCACCGGGCCGAACCGGGAGGACGGCGCGTTCTGGCCGTACCAGCGCGACCCGCAGACGCTGGCCCGCCCGTGGGCGGTGCCCGGCACGGCGGGGCTGGAGCACCGGATCGGCGGCATCGAGAAGCAGGACGGCACCGGGAACATCTCCTACGACCCGGCCAACCACGACTTCATGGTCCGCACCCGGCAGGCCAAGGTGGACGGGATCACCGTGCCGGACCTGGTGGTCGACGACCCCTCGGGCGAGGCCCGGGTGCTGGTGGTGGGCTGGGGGTCGACCTACGGCCCGATCACTGCGGCGGTCCGCCGGGTGCGGGCCGACGGCGGGCAGGTGGCCCAGGTGCACCTGCGCCACCTCAACCCCTTCCCGGCCAACCTCGGGGCGATCCTCAAGGGTTACGACCGGGTGATCGTGCCGGAGATGAACCTCGGCCAGCTCGCCCTGCTGCTGCGCGCCAAGTACCTGGTGGACGCCCAGTCCTACAACCAGGTGCGCGGACTCCCGTTCAAGGCGGCCCAGTTGGCCGACGTGCTGACCGCCGCCATCGGCACCCTGGAGGAGAAGTGATGGAGAGCCTTCGACTGGTGCCCAAGGCCGACGGGCCGCAGAGCGCCAAGGAGTTCAAGACCGACCAGGAGGTGCGCTGGTGCCCCGGCTGCGGGGACTACGCCATCCTGGCCGCGGTGCAGGCCTTCATGCCGGAGCTCGGCATCCGCCGGGAGAACACCGTCTTCGTCTCCGGTATCGGCTGCTCCTCGCGATTCCCGTACTACATGAACACCTACGGGATGCACTCGATCCACGGCCGCGCCCCGGCCATCGCCACCGGCCTGTCGGCCTCCCGGCCGGACCTGAGCGTCTGGGTGGTGACGGGCGACGGCGACGCGCTGTCGATCGGCGGCAACCACCTGATCCACGCGCTGCGGCGCAACGTCAACCTGAAGATCCTGCTCTTCAACAACCGGATCTACGGTCTGACCAAGGGTCAGTACTCGCCCACCAGCGAGGTCGGGAAGATCACCAAGTCCACCCCGATGGGCTCGCTGGACCACCCGTTCAACCCGCTCTCGCTGGCCATCGGCGCCGAGGCCACCTTCGTCGCCCGGACCATCGACTCGGACCGCCAGCACCTCACCTCGGTGCTCCGGGCGGCCGCCGAGCACCGGGGCACCGCGCTGGTGGAGATCTACCAGAACTGCAACATCTTCAACGACAACGCCTTCGAGGTGCTCAAGGACCCCGGCACCCGGGACGAGGCGCTGATCCGGCTGGAGCACGGGCAGCCGGTCACCTTCGCCGGCCGGGGCGTCTTCCGCGGCCCGACGGGCGAGCTGTACGTGGACGAGGTGACCGACGCCAACCGGGCCGAGGTGCTGATGCACGACGCGCACCACGCCAACCCGGCGCACGCCTTCGCGCTGTCCCGGATCGCCGACGCCGACACCCTGCACCACACCCCGATCGGGGTGCTGCGCAGTGTCGAGCGGCCCGTCTACGACGAGCTGATGGGCGGTCAGCTGGAGCGGGCGGTGGAGCAGCGCGGCCGGGGCGACCTGGGCGCGCTGCTCACCGGGAACGACACCTGGACGGTGGTCTGACGCAGGGGCCGCCGGCGGGCCGTCAGCGCGCGTCGTACGCCTGACGGTTCGCCAGCACCCCGGGCGTCTGCCGCTCGACCCAGTGCGCGAGGCCGCCGACCAGCTCGGCGGCCTCGTGGCCGAGCGGGGTCAGCCGGTAGTCCACCCGCGGCGGGATCACCGGGTGCGCCTCGCGCTCCACGAAGCCGTCCCGCTCCAGGGTCTGCAGGGTCTGGGCGAGCATCTTCTCGCTGACCCCGGCCACCCGGCGGCGCAGCTCGCTGAACCGGTACTCGCGCTCGGCCAGCGCGATCAGCACCAGGACGCCCCAGCGGCTGGTGACGTGCTCCAGCACGCCCCGCGAGGGGCACATCCGGTCGTTGACGTCCGGCGCGTGTTGCAGCGTGTCGACACTTACCTTCATGTCAGTACCCTACTTCAAAGTGCGTACTTCCGATTGGTAAGTGCAGTACATACGGTGAGTGTGGAAAGCGCAAGACCCCACTGACCAGGGAGTACCTGATGATCGTCGTCACCGGAGCCACCGGACAGCTCGGCCGCCTCGTGGTGGAGGGCCTGCTCGCGAAGGTGCCCGCGGCCGAGCTGGCCGTCGCCGTCCGCTCCGCCGACAAGGCCGCCGACTGGGCCGCCAAGGGCGTGACCGTCCGCGTGGTCGACTACGACCGTCCGGAGACCCTCGCCACCGCCTTCGGCGCCGGTGACCGGGTGCTGCTGATCTCCGGCAGCGAGGTCGGCTCCCGGGTGCCGCAGCACACCGCCGTGGTCGAGGCCGCCAAGGCCGCCGGGGTGGCGCTGCTCGCCTACACCTCGATCCTCGGCGGCGAGGAGGCGACCTTCCGGCTGGCCGAGGAGCACCAGGCGACCGAGGCCGTGATCCGCGCCTCCGGCCTGCCGTACGTGCTGCTGCGCAACGGCTGGTACACCGAGAACTACACCGCCAACGCGGCCGTGGCCATCGAGCACGGCGCCGTGGTCGGCAGCAACGGCGACGCCCGGATCGCCACCGCAGCCCGGCAGGACTACGCGGACGCGGCCGTCGCGGTGCTCACCGGCGAGGGCCACGAGAACGCGGTCTACGAGCTCAGCGGGGACGAGGCCTGGAGCTTCTCCGAGTACGCCGCCGCGCTGGCCGCGCACACCGGCAAGCCGGTGGCCTACGCGGACGTCCCGGCCGAGAAGCACCACGAGATCCTGGTCGGCGCCGGCCTGCCGGAGGGCTTCGCCGCGATCCTGGTGGACGTGGACGCCGCCATCGCCCGGGGCGAGCTGGCCCGTGACCGCGGCGTGCTGTCGAAGCTGATCGGCCGCCCCACCACCCCGCTGGCCGCGACGGTGGCCGCCTCCCTCTGACGGTCCGTCGGACCGTCCATGTCATGGGCAAAACCCTGATACGGGGATGACACCCTGCCCTCCCGCCCGCTACCTTCGTCCGGAGAGCAGCGCGCGTGGAGGGCAGGCCGGTCGATGGCACAACAGCAGCAGGCCGGCAGCGGTGCCGGGCTCGGGTACGGGTTCGCCGCCTACGGAATCTGGGGTCTCTTCCCGCTCTACTGGCCGCTGCTGGAGCCGAGCGGCGCGGTCGACATCCTGGCCAACCGGATGACCTGGTCCCTGGTGGCCGTCGCGCTGATCCTGGGGGTCACCCGCAACTGGTCGTGGATACGCCCGCTGCTGGCCCAGCCGGGCCGGCTCGCGCTCTCCGTGCTGGCCGCCCTGGTGATCTCGGTCAACTGGGGCGTCTACATCTGGGGAGTGAACTCCGGGCACGTGGTGGAGACCAGCCTCGGCTACTTCATCAACCCCCTGGTGACCATCGCCTTCGGCGTCCTGCTGCTGGGCGAACGGCTGCGCCGGGCCCAGTGGGTGGCGGTCGGGATCGGCGTGCTGGCGGTCGCGGTGCTCACCGTCGGGTACGGGCGGCTGCCCTGGATCGCCCTGGTGCTGGCCTTCTCCTTCGGCACCTACGGCCTGCTCAAGAAGAAGGTCGCGCTCGGCGGCAGCGAGAGCCTCGCGCTGGAGACCGCGGCCATGTTCCCCTTCGCGGTCGGCCTGCTGGTCTGGCTGGGCGTCACCGGCCGGGGCACCCTCGGCACCGAGGGCTGGGCCCACACCGGACTGCTGATGCTCAGCGGCCTGATCACCGCCGTGCCGCTGCTCTGCTTCGGCGCGGCCGCCGTGCGGGTGCCGCTGAGCACCCTCGGCCTGCTCCAGTACCTGGCGCCGGTGCTGCAGTTCCTGCTCGGCATCACCGTCTTCCACGAGCAGATGCCGCCCGCCCGCTGGGCCGGCTTCGCCCTGGTCTGGGCCGCGCTCGCGGTGCTCACCTTCGACGCGCTGCGGCGCCTGCGCAGGAGCCGCGCCGAGCTCCCGGCGCCGCCGTCGGGCACGCGCCCGGAGGGTGCGCCGGCTGACGCTCCGTCAGCTTCGTCCGCACGGTGAACAACTCGTTTCGAGATCTCCTCAAGCCCCCCGCAACCCTGCTAACGTCCGGTTGCACCCTCGGGGGCGCGAGGAACCGCGCGAACCGGAAGGCGGAGCAGCGTGAGACCGGGGCACGCGGGTCAGTGGCACGTGCCGCCGTTCCCCTGCGCGCGGTTCCTCGCACCCCCGAGGGCGTAACCACCGGCCACGGGAGGTGTCGCGCGATGGTCCGGCCGTTTCGTCGGGCGGTTGACGGAGCCCTGCGGGTGCCTGCGGTGCGCCGCGAGATGGATGCCTGCGAGAGCGGGGAACTGCTGCTGAGTGCCGACCGGCCCGGTGGGCCGGTGACCATCCGCTGGCAGCGCCCCGGCCGCCCGCCGGTCACCCTGCAGGCGCCCAGCCGGCTCGACCGGGTCGAGCTCAAGGGCTCGCACCGGGCCCGGCTGCACGGGCTGACCGCCGGGGTCCGGCTGGTCTGCCACGGCTGGTCCCCGCTGTTCCTGGTCGCGCCCGCGCAGCTGCCGGTGCTGGCCTGCGCGGCGGCCAGCTCACGAGGTGACGTCGCGGGCCGTGAAGCGGGCCCAGGCCGCTGAGCCGAAGACCGCCACGTAGACCGCCTGCAGCCCGAGGTTCTCCAGCACCTCGTCCCAGTACATCGGTTGGCGCAGCAGGTCCCCGAAGCTCAGCCAGTGGTGCGAGAACAGGTACGGCTGGATCGCGTGCAGCTGCGGGAAGGCGTCCAGGATCTGCACCGTGATCACCAGCACCACGGTGGTGGCCATCGCGGCGATCCCACTGCCCGTCAGGGTGGAGACGAACAGGCCGACCGCCACCAGCCCGGCCAGCGAGGCCGCCACCACCAGGGCCACCAGCACCGCCCGCAGCAGCGCCTCGCCCGGGGCCACGGTGTCCCCGGAGAGCAGCGTGACGTCGCCCAGCGGGAACAGCGCCGCACCGGTGGCCAGCGCCGAGGCCGCCACCGTCAGGGTGGCGGCCAGGCAGAACGCCAGGCCGGCCAGGAACTTGGCCACCAGCAGCCTGGTCCGCCCGGCCGGGGCGACCAGCAGGTAGCGCAGGGTGCCGGAGGCCGCCTCGCCCGCGACCGCGTCGCCCGCCACCACGCCCACCGTCATCGGCAGGAAGACCGGCAGGGTGACGGCCAGGGAGGTGAAGACCAGGAACACGCCGTTCTGGGTCACCTGGGCGATGAAGGCCGGGCCGCCGCCGCCCTCGCCGTCGGTCTGCCACTTGATCACCACGCCGATCAGCACCGGCAGCGCGGCCAGGATCGCCAGCAGGGTGACCGTCCTGGCCCGCCGGAAGGTCAGCGCCAGCTCGCTGCGCAGCAGCGAGAGCGAGAGCGCGGCGGGCAGCCGCGGTGGTGCGTCGGTGAGCGCCTCAGCCCGCGACATCGAAACCCTCCCCGGTCAGCGCCACGAAGGCGTCCTCCAGCGTGCCGCGCTCCACTCCGAAGCCCTGCACCCGCACCCCCGCCGCGACCAGCGCCGCGCAGAGCCCGGCCAGCTCCTCCTCGGCCGGGGCGGCGGCGGACAGCGAGCCCTCGCCGCCCTCGACGCCCGTGACCCGGCGCCCGGCCAGCACCTCCGCGGCCTTCTCCACGTCCGGCGTGCGGACCACCAGGCGGCCCTGCGCCCTGGCCGCCAGCTCGGGCACCGTGCCCTGCACCAGCAGCCGGCCCTTGGACATCACGGCGGCGTGGGTGCAGACCTGCTCGATCTCGTCCAGCAGGTGCGAGGAGAGGAAGACGGTGGAGCCCTCGGCCGCCAACTCCCGCACCAGCGCCCGGATCTCCCGCATGCCCTGCGGGTCCAGTCCGTTGGTCGGCTCGTCCAGCACCAGCAGGTCGCGCGGGCGCAGCAGGGCCGAGGCCAGGCCCAGGCGCTGCTTCATGCCCAGCGAGTACGCGCGGGCCTTCTTCCCGGCGGCGGCCGTCAAACCGACCCGGTCCAGCGCCTCGGTGACCCGCCGGGAGCGGGTGCGCGGGTCGGTGGTCGGGTCGGCCGCGTCGAAGCGGGCCAGGTTGTCCCGGCCCGTCAGGTAGCCGTACAGGGCCGGGCCCTCGATCAGGGCGCCGACCCGGGGGAGCACGGTGGCCACGCCGCGCGGCATCGGCTCGCCGAGCACCACGGCCTCGCCGGAGCTGGGCGCGATCAGGCCCAACAGCATCCGGATGGTGGTGGTCTTGCCGGAGCCGTTCGGCCCCAGGAAGCCGAAGACGCTTCCCCGGGGCACCGTCAGGTCCAGCCCGTCGACGGCCAGTTGGCCGCCGGGGAAGCGCTTGGTCAGACCACGGGTGCGGATCACCTCGGCCGGAGCGGCCGGGCGGCCGTGAGCCGCCCGGCCGTCCGGCCGCTCCAACAGGTCGGTCACTTCGCCCCGGCCGCGCTCTGCAGCACCTGCGGGGTGACGGCGCCGGCGAACACCCGGCCGTCGTCGGTGATCAGCACGTTGACCACCTTGGTGGAGATCAGGCTGCCGCCGCCGACCGGCTTGCCGAGCGCCTTGGCGAAGCCGCCCGCCTCGCCGCCCGTGGCCTCGGCGGGGAGCCGGGCGCTGAGCACCGTGGTCCAGCCCTCGCCGGTGACCTTGAAGCCCGCGTCCCGCCCGGCCTTCTCGACCGCCTTGGCGTCGGGGGCGTCCGGGGCGTTCTGGAGCCACTTCTCTTGGCCCACGCCCGCGTTCTCCTCCGTCACCTTGGCGCCCTTGGGCGCGGTGAAGCGGAAGGTGTCGGCCGACGGGGTGGCGAAGGAGACCTCGCTGAACCGGGCGTCCAGCACCTTGGTCGAGCCGGAGCGGACCTGCACCGCGAGCGGCACGCCGTTCTCGGCCGCGACGGCGATCCGCACCTCGGAGATGGTCGAGCCGCTCTGCTTGGGCTTCACCCGCAGCTCGTAGGCGGGCTGCCCGGCCACGGTGGCGGTGCCCTCCACGGTGACCTGGGTGGTGTCCGCACCCAGCTCCAGGAACTTCTTCGCGGCCTCCTGCGGGGTGACCGGCAGCGGCAGCTCGGGCTTGGCCCGCTCGGCGGCCTGAGCACCCGTCAGGTGCACCGCCTCGTTGCTCCTGCTGTCCCAGGCCCAGACCTCGGAGCCGTTGTGCACCAGCTCGTAGCCGGACAGGCCGCCGATCAGGCCGAGCCGCTGGCGGTCCGGGCCGTCCACCGCGACCCGCAGGGTGTGCTCGCCGCCCAGCAGTTGGAGCAGCTTGGCCTCGGGGGCGGCCTCCGAGCCCTCACCGCCGCCGTGCCCGCCGGGGGCCCCGCCGCCGGGCAGCGCCCCGCCCAGCAGCTGGGTCGGCAGGCCCAGGTCGGCCTTGAGCTTGACGGTGCCGGAGAGCGCCTGCACGTCGGAGCCCAGCGCCTTGGCGACCACCTGCTCCGCCGTCAGTTCGGGCAGCTTGGGCCCGGATTCCCCGGCCATCGCGGGCACCAGGCCGATCCCGGCGGCGGTCAGCGCCACCACGCCGGCGGGCACCAGCACCCGGGCGGCCTTGCGTCGCGTGGTCCGTTCCATGACTTCCTACCCCTCATCAGGCGTCAGAACTACCGTGCTGCCCCTCCATTGGAACCCGCGGGACCCCGCCGCGACATCGCTCCACGGGGCCGGATCCGTCTACGCCCAGGGGTGCACGTGACCCTGAGCACGTCTCAGGGTCGGGTGCTCCCGAAGGACGAACGCGGCGTCCGGCTCTGGGTATCGTCGGCCCCATGGACGACGCTACCGATCCCCGCCCCACCAGCAGCTCGATGCGCCGCGCCCTGCGCCGGGCACGGGACGGGGTGGCGCTGGACGTCACCGAGGCGGCCGTGCTGCTCCAGGCACGCGGCGAGGACCTGCGCGACCTGTGCGCGAGCGCCGCCCGGGTCCGCGACCAGGGACTGCTGGCGGCCGGCCGGCCCGGGGTGATCACCTACTCGAAGAAGGTCTTCATCCCGCTCACCCGGCTCTGCCGGGACCGCTGCCACTACTGCACCTTCGTCACCGTGCCCGGCAAGCTCCGCAAGGACGGCCACGGCCTCTACCTCTCGCCCGACGAGGTGCTGGAGATCGCCCGCCAGGGCGCCGCGCTCGGCTGCAAGGAGGCGCTCTTCACCCTCGGGGACCGCCCCGAGGACCGCTGGCCCGAGGCCCGCGAGTGGCTGGACGCGCACGGCTACGACGACACCCTGGCCTACGTGCGGGCGATGGCCGTCCGGGTGCTGGAGGAGACCGGCCTGCTGCCGCACCTCAACCCCGGGGTGCTGTCCTGGACCGACTTCCAGCGGCTCAAGCCCGTCGCCCCGTCCATGGGCATGATGCTGGAGACCACCGCGACCCGGCTCTGGTCCGAGCCCGGCGGCCCGCACCACGGCTCGCCGGACAAGGAACCGGCCGTCCGGCTGCGGGTGCTGGAGGACGCCGGCCGCAGCGCGGTGCCGTTCACCACCGGCGTGCTGATCGGCATCGGCGAGACGTACGAGGAGCGGGCCGACGCCCTCTTCGCGATCCGCCGCACCGCCCGGCGCTACCAGGGCGTCCAGGAAGTCATCGTGCAGAACTTCCGGGCCAAGCCCGACACCGCGATGCGGGCCATGCCCGACGCCGAGCTGGAGGAGCTGGCCGCCTGCATCGCGGTGGCCCGGCTGGTGCTCGGCCCCGGCGCCCGGATCCAGGCCCCGCCGAACCTGGTCGACCAGGAGTACCCGCTGATCATCGGCGCCGGCATCGACGACTGGGGCGGCGTCTCGCCCCTGACGCCGGATCACGTCAACCCCGAGCGCCCCTGGCCGCACATCAAGGAGCTGGCGGCGCGGACCGGCGCCGAGGGCTTCGCGCTGCGCGAGCGGCTGACGGTCTACCCGGAGTACTTGCTGCGCGGCGAGCCGTGGATCGACCCGCGGGTGCTGCCGCACGTGCGGGCGCTGGCCGACCCGGAGACCGGCCTGGCCCGGGAGGACGCGCTGCCGGTCGGGCTGCCCTGGCAGGAGCCGGACGAGCCGCTCACCGCCCGGGGCCGCACCGAGCTGCACCGGGAGATCGACGGCGAGGGGCGGACCGGGGACCGGCGCGGGGACTTCGAGGAGGTCTACGGGGACTGGGCCGAACTGCGGGAGCAGGCCGCCGGGTTGGCGGCTCCCGAACGGCTGCCCGGGGACCTGCGGGCCGCGCTGGCGCAGGCCGCCGACGACCCGGAGAAGCTGACGGACGCCCAGGCGCTGGCGCTGTTCCAGGCGGACGGGGCCGCGCTGGACGCGCTCTGCTCGATCGCCGACGCCGTCCGGCGGGACGCGGTGGGCGACACGGTCACGTACTGCGTCACCCGGAACATCAACTTCACCAACGTCTGCTACACCGGCTGCCGGTTCTGCGCCTTCGCCCAGCGGCGCACCGACGCCGACGCGTACACCCTCTCGCTGGAGCAGGTCGCCGACCGGGCCCAGCAGGCCTGGGAGGTGGGCGCGACCGAGGTCTGCATGCAGGGCGGCATCCACCCGGACCTGCCGGGCACCGCCTACTTCGACATCGCCCGGGCCGTGAAGGCCCGGGTGCCCGGCATCCACGTGCACGCCTTCTCCCCGATGGAGGTGGTCAACGGGGCCACCCGGACCGGCCTCTCGATCCGGGAGTGGCTGGCGGCCGCCAAGGAGGCCGGGCTGGACTCCATCCCGGGCACGGCGGCGGAGATCCTCGACGACGAGGTGCGCTGGGTGCTGACGAAGGGGAAGCTGCCGGCCGCCACCTGGGTCGAGGTGGTCAGCACCGCCCACGAGCTGGGCATCCCGTCCTCCTCCACGATGATGTACGGGCACGTGGACAACCCCGCGCACTGGCTGGCGCACCTGCGGCTGCTGGCCGAGATCCAGCAACGGACCGGCGGGTTCACGGAGTTCGTGACGCTGCCGTTCGTGCACACCAACGCCCCCGTCTACCTGGCGGGCATCGCCCGGCCCGGGCCCACGGCGCGGGACAACAGGGCGGTGATGGCGATGGCGCGGCTGCTGCTGCACCCGCACATCCGCAACGTGCAGACCAGCTGGGTGAAGCTCGGCGCGGAGGGCGCGGCGGAGATGCTCCGCTCCGGGGCCAACGACCTGGGCGGCACCCTGATGGAGGAGACCATCTCCCGGATGGCCGGCTCCTCCTACGGGAGCTACAAGTCGGTCCGGGACCTGCAGGCGATCGCCGAGGCGGCGGGCCGCCCGCACCGCCAGCGCACCACCACCTACGGCGAGGTCCCGGCCGAACGGCGCGCGGCCGCCCTGGCCTCGGACGGGCACCTGCCGGAGCTGCTGCCGGTCCTGGACTAGGGGCCGGGAGGGCAGCGACCCCGGGGGCGCGAGGAACTGCGCGGGACGGGAGGCGGCTCACCTGCAACTCATGCTCCGTCAGCCAGTTGCAGGTGCTGCCGTTCCCCTGCGCGCAGTTCCCCGCGCCCCCGGCATCACCTATCCCAGAAGCAGGTTGCTCTGCAGGCGGTGGAGGTCCTGCCGGTCGAGGCCGAGGCCGTTCTTGAGGTAGCGGTCGAAGGTGCCGTACGTGGCGGTGACCTCGTCGTAGCCGGAGTTGAGGTACTCGGGGCGGACGTCCAGCAGCGGCTTGTAGACGGCCTGGTATGGCGCCGGGAGGTGGGACAGGATCGCGGCGTTGGCGGCGGCGCGGTAGTCGTTGCTGGCCAGGTAGTCCGCCTCGACGGTGGCCTTCGGGACACCGAGGGCGGTGAGGAGCGCGGCGCCCGCCCAGCCGGTGCGGTCCTTGCCGGCGGTGCAGTGGAAGAGGACCGCGCCGCGGTCGTCCGCGGCCCGCAGGACGCTGCGGTAGGCGGACTTGGCGCTGGCCGCGGAGACCATGACCTTCTCGGCGTCGATCATCGCCTGGACCGCGGCCTGCGGGGAGGTGACGTTGAAGGCGCCGGTGTCCTCGACGCCGAGCACGTTGGCGGAGGTGACGGTGGCGCCGGCCGGGACGCGGTCGGGGGCGGTCTTCTGCTCGGCCGGGGTGCGCAGGTCGAATATCTGCCGGATGCCCAGGCGCTGGAGCTTGGCCAGGTCGGCGTCGGTGAGCTTGGAGAGGTCGTCCGAGCGGTAGACCTCGCCCATCCTCACCCAGCGGCCGTCCGCGGTGCGGTAGCCGCCCGCGTCGCGGAAGTTGGGGGCGGAGGCGAGGTGGAGGGAGCGGTCGGCGACGGTCAGGGACTCGCCGCGGTCCGGGACCAGCTCGAAGTACCAGCGGTCGGCGGCGGCCAGGCCGGAGACGGTCACGGTGGCCGAGCCGGTGCCGCGGGCGACGGCGGTGCGGTGGCGGATCGCGTCGCGGTCGGTGCCCGCGTAGACGGTGACCCGGCGGGCGGTGGGGGCGGCCCAGGTCAGGGTGAAGGTGCCGTCGGCCCGCTGGGTGACGGTGGCGGCGGTGAACGGGATGCGGTGCGCGGACTGCTGGGCGTGGTGGCCGGCGGAGTCGGCCAGGGCGGGGGAGGCGGCCAGCGCGGTGGTGCCGAGGGTGAGGGCGCCGGTCAGGGCGACGGCGACGGCGAACCGGGTGCGGGTGGTGGTCATGGAGCGGACGGTAGGAAGCCCGGGGTGTGGCCCGGTGGCCCGTGGATGGCGCGGTGGCAACAGTTTGTTGAAGGGCTGGTGTTCCGGACCACGGCGCCCCGTGGTGAGGTATTCGAATACAGTGCGAGGGCGCGCTCCGGGGGGCGGTGCGCCGCGTGTCGAGAAGAGGTGCCGTACCCGTGATGGCCTTGTGGTCCCGAGCCCAGCAGCAGGACTTCCGCAGCCGGGTGCGCGGCTGCCTGCTCGGGGGTGCGGTCGGAGACGCGCTCGGAGCGGGCATCGAGGGCGATTCGCTGGAGAAGATCCAGGCCGCCCACGGACCTGACGGAGTGACGGGTTTCGTGGCGGCGTACGGCCGCCCGGGCACCG
This sequence comes from Kitasatospora sp. NPDC051853, assembly GCF_044452665.1. NCBI lineage: Bacteria > Bacillati > Actinomycetota > Actinomycetes > Kitasatosporales > Streptomycetaceae > Kitasatospora > Kitasatospora sp. NPDC051853. The sequence goes on from NZ_JBITBY010000008.1 coordinate 252,032, forward strand.
TCACCGACGACACCCAGCTGACCCTGTTCACCGTGGACGGCCTGATCCGGGCGCACGCCCAGCGGGACGGCGGCAGTTGGCACCCGCCGACCGACGTGCACCGCGCGTACCTGCGCTGGGCCGCCACCCAGCACGACTGGGGCCCGGACGAGCGCAGACCGGACCTCGGCTGGCTGGGGCGCCAGGAGTGGCTGTACGCGCAGCGCTCGCCGGAGCCGGCCGCGGTGGCCGCGCTCTCCGGCCCGGAGGCCGCCGTGCCGGGCACCCTGGGCGAGCCGCGCAACCCGGACGCCCGGGGGAGCGGGACGGTGGTCCGGGCGGCGCCGTTCGGCCTGCTGACGGCCTGGGACCCGGCCTTGGTGTTCCAGCTGGCGGTGGAGTGCTCGGTGCTGACGCACGGTCACCCGGCGGCCTACCTGTCGGCGGGCGCCTTCGCGGTGATCGTGCACGCGGCTGCCCGGGGCGGGACCTTGGAGGAGGGGGTGCACCAGGCACTGGCCACCCTCTCCGACCACCCGGGGCACGAGGAGACGACGGCCGCGCTGCGCCGGGCCCTGGACGCCGTCCGCGCGGGGGAGCCGGGGGCGGAGCGGGTGGAGCAGCTGGGGGAGGGCTGGGCCGCCGAGGAGGCGCTGTCGATCGGGGTCTACTGCGCCCTGGTGGCGCACGACGTGAAGTCCGGCCTGCTGCTCGCGGTCAACCACTCGGGGGACAGCGACTCGACCGGGGCGCTCTGCGGCAGCCTGCTGGGCGTGGTGCACGGGGAGACGGCGCTGCCGCCGGAGCTGGTGGCCGAGGTGGAGGGCCGGGGGACGGTGCTGGAGCTGGCCGACGACTTCGTGCTGGAGCTGCTGCACGGCAGTGAACTGCGCGGCCGGGCCTGGACGGAGCGGTACCCGGTCTGACCGGGCACCGCATCCGTCGGGGGCGCTGCTGAGGGAGGCTCAGATCCGGCCGAAGGCGCCGGCCGCGGTGGCGGTGGCGAAGGCGGCCCAGGCGGCGTTCGAGAAGTGCAGCTGGGGGCCCTCGGGGTCCTTGGAGTCCCGCACGGCGATGGTGGAGCCGTTCGGCACGGCGATCTCGACGCAGGCCCCGTTGCCGCCGCTGTGGCTGCTCTTGCGCCAGGTGAGACCGGATCGCGTGGACGTGGTGCTCATCTCTTGAACCCCTCTGCATAGGATCGGATCAGTGTGCGGCTCTCCGCCACGCTGAGCGCTGCGGCCCGCAGGTGGTCGTACAGATTGGTATAGCGGCGGACGTCGGCGTCCTTCTCGAGGTAGAGGTCGGCCGTCACTCCTTCGAAGTAGACGACCGTCGAATCCGCCGACTCCGGGAACTCCATCAGGGAGAATGTCCCGGTCATGCCGGGATGCGCGCCGTGGCGGAACGGGATGACCTGAAGGTTGATGTTCGGACGCTCGCTCAGTTCGATCAGCTGGTGCAGCTGATCGGCCATCACCATCGGGCTGCCGACCTCCCGGGCCAGCACCGCCTCGTCCACCACGACCCAGAGGCTGCCCAGCGGGTTCTCACCGTTTATCCGGCTCTGCCGCTTCATCCGCACCTCGACCCGCCGCTGCACGGCCCCGGCGTCGGTGTCCGGCTGGGTGCCCTCGACGACGGCCGCCGCGTACTCCCGGGTCTGCAACAGGCCCGGGACGAAGGAGGACTCGTAGGCGCGGATCGAGCTGGCCTCGGCCTCCAGGCCGATGTAGACCGAGTACGGGATGTCCCCGAACTCGTGCCACCAGCCGCGCTGGCGCGACTCCCTGGCCATCTCCATCAGGCCCGCCCGGACCCGCTCGTCGGTCACCTCGTAGACGTCGCAGAGGTCGCGGACGTCGCGCTGGCTGATCGAGCGGCGGCCGTTCTCCAGCCGGCTGATCTTCGACTGCGAGACCATCAGGCGGCCGGCCACCTCCTCGGCCGTCATGCCCTTCAGCTCGCGCAGGCGCCGCAGTTCGGCGCCCAGCCGGCGGCGCCGGACCGTCGGATTGATGTTGGCGGACACGTCGACCTCCGGCCGTACCTCCGGCGCACCGGGGTGCGGTGCGCCTCGGAAGAGTGTGGAAATTGGTACCAACCCCCCTGACGTGGAGCAGCATGTCATCTCGACCCGCCCTGGCGTGGGGGAATGACCTTTGCCCGCATGAACAGACCATCGTAAAAACACTCAAACGGGATCACGGCCCTTGCGCCGGACCCCACCGGTGCGGTAGGGGGAATCCGGCCCCCCGGAGACGCCAACGGGGCGGGGGGGGGCCCCCCCGGGGGGGGGGGGGGGGGCCGGCCCCCCCCCCCCGGGGGGGGGGGGGGCGCCCCCCCCCCCCCCCCCCGGCCCCCCGCCCCCCCCCCCCCCCCCCGCCCG